>CAUVMS010000006.1:0-52173 GCA_963552815.1 uncultured Actinomyces sp.
CCACCTACGCACTTCAATAGGCCCCGCCTACCACACCCTCAAACACGAAGAGCCATTAAACTTGTGCTTCATGGTGTCAGGTGTCTGGTTCTCGCCTGAGGTAGAAAGGAGCTTCATAGCAGTCTGGTCCTGACAAACGGCTACCGTTGCCGTATCGCGAGCCGGTGAAACGTCGACCGATAGCACGCCAATACTTCCCTCGCCTTCAACATGTTGGCCAGCATCAGAATACTTTCGGTAGACCTCCTTCGTGTGGGTAAGTTCTTCACCGCTCGTCGTTGCCTCAATTTGGCTGAGATCTCCATTCATGGAACGGTAAGCGGACCAGGTTGCGAGGTCGTAGGCGATGGCAGCCCGGAGAACTTCTGACTCAACGTCGCTCAAGCCATCGGGGATCTCGGTGACTGTGTATGACACGCTTGGGTCAGACAGTGAATCCGGTGTGAGGGTGCCCAAGCTGGAGGCACTCTGGGATGATGACGCCGATTGTGATGCTGATGAGCCTGGGTTCGCGCTGTTCAAGGGAGGAATTGTTGCCCCCGGCTTCGTAGTGGATGAACACCCAATGAGAAGCAATATAGTAGTCGCCGAGATGGCACTTGATCTAATCACACCAACACGACTCTGTCGCATGTCCTATCTCCCGTTCTTTCGTCCGTTAGAGTGGCTGAAATTATGTGCGGATGGTCCATAAGTGGGTGCAAAGATTATATGCAGGCACATTACCTTACATATTTTTCTAGACGCAAAATGTTGTTTGTTTCAACACCAATAAGTGATACCCCATGAATCCGTTACGACAACGCGCAAGTCGTTTCAGACGACAGGTCAGCGAGTTGGGCAGATCTCATATGTTCGAAGACAAGCGTCTTTCCTAAGCGCAAGCCCCGGACAGTAAGTCGCGCAGGATCGTGTCCATCTGCTCGGCCTCGATGAAGAATCTGTCAGGGTGATGGCGAGGGCCAGGGTGTCAGGGGTGTTGCGTCCTCTGAACCAGGTACTCGGTAGGCATCCTCTGGGTAGAAAATTAACTCCTGGTTAGGGCCTGCGGCCACCTGGGGGACTTTTGGCGCAAAGACTTTAGCGATGGAAGCGGCGATGTTGTTGCCGTTATAAACTTCGCCGACACTCTTGTTGCTAACAATGAGAACGGTGAGGATCGAGCCGTCCGGATACTGCCACACGGCGGCCCAGTTGTTGGTTTCCAGAGGAATTGTTACACCCTCTCCGGCGAGGCCTTCGATCGTGAAACGGGATGCACCTGGACGATTCGCAACCTCCGAGTATGTGTGAACGTCATATAGTGAGGGTATGTCTATCTCGGTGGTTGATTTGAACTTAACCTCAAAATGTTCCACTTCAATTTTTTGTTCCGAAAAACCATACACCCTGCATGAATAGAAAGGGTTTGGGTCATTATTGTGCTCGTAGGAGAACATTTTTATCTGCTGCCCCAACGCTTTTTCGACTTCACCCGCAGCAGTTACATCACATAAATGAATGTTACTTGCTACCACGGTCGGGTTCGAGGGTGACGCCGTTGCGGTCCTCGTGGAGCCTATATGTGAGCATCCGTTCAAAAGGAGAATAACTACTGCTGTTCCACAGAGTGCTCTTGAGGGCACTAAACTAGCTAACATTACTTATGGTCCCCTCTCATCCTTTTCGATCCTTAGCGTCCTTAATTCCATCTTCGCGACCGGTTGCAGAATTTCCCATGAAATCATTACTTAACAGTTTTAGGGAGCGGTCTCCCGGGGTGACTCTTTGCCCGCTAGGCTCATTAGCATCTGGAATCGTTGAAGTGATATGTTTAGGGATCGTGTCGGTCCATGATCGGACATCTTTCAGGTCCTCCTGAGATGCCTTTGACAGATCGATGCCATGTTTTCCCTCGTTGTTGGTGGTGATCCAAGAGTATTGATCAGAACCTTCCACGGAGAAGTCTTCCTCGTTTAGCAGCCCCGCATTCGCTGCATCTCGCACTGCATAGGCCCACATTTGTTCATCAGGGTTGGTGTTCATGGTGGATTCGACTCTCTTGGCGCCGAATACTTCGTTGGTCACAATGGGGGTAGTCAGAGTTGTTGTTGCCAGTGATGTTCCGGTCTGGAATGGCGCGCTGAGTCCTCCTGATGCCACTGTTGTAAACCCTGTTAAAGCGGCTGCTGCGTTGGCGCTTCGTACGCTTGCGTCCTTTTCTGATTGTGCATTTAGTGCGTCGGCCTTGACGTCAGCCATTGCTGTGAAGTGGTTGAGCGCAGTTGAGCCTCTTGAGTATGCTGCATTAATTTGTTCAAGTTGAGAAGTTTTGTTACCTTTAAAGCGCTCAATTTGATCCGCAGACTCTTCAGTGGCATGCTTGGCGAGGCCTGCTCCAATGGTGGCTGCGGCGTCTTGGCTGTCGGCGACACGATAAGCTAAGGCATTGAAATCAGCTTCTGTTGTTCTTGGAAGTTTCTTGCCAGTTGACGGATCAACTGCTGACCCTTCGTTCCATGCTTGAGTCAGTTCCGGTGCACAGTTAGCTAGGAGAGTTCCGAGGTTAGCCTTCGCGTCGCCGTTGTAGGCGACGGCATTATCTGATTGTTGCCATGACCATTTGTCGGAGTTGTACTCAGGTACGTTTGCTGCAATTTCATGGATGGCGACACCGGATAGTTGGCGTGCTCTTTCGCTTTCGGAAGCGCCACCAGAAGGATTTTCTACAGTGGAGGCGCGTTTACTAGATGGTGAGGCAACTGCTGATGTGAACCCGGCGAAACTGGCGGGGTCCCAACTCCAATCGTATTTTGCCAGTTTTTCGACTCGACTCGTATTTACGTTCCCATCTTTTCCGTTAGGAGCAAGATACTTCAGAGCGGCATCGGCGTTTCCTCCCATGGCGTCCAAGACCCCGCCCATGGGGTTGAATGAATAACCTTTATCATATAGGGTGGCATAGGCTTCATCGTCGGAGAATTTAGCGTTAAGACGATTGCTTCCAATAGTCTCGGGATCGATTTTTTCTAGACCTTCGGCGAGACTTACCAGGAAATCGGTTCCAAAACGTAAGTCGTTCACGTGGTCGTTGTCTCCATCGTGATGCCCTAGGATATAGTTGAGGGCGACTAGTTGCTTCGTTTCCTGTTGCTGTATCGAGAGGTATTTATTCGGGTCCTTGGAATCTCCGCCGCCGTTGACGGTTTCGACAATTGCATCCGAGACTTCTTTGGCCTTTTCGCTACTCCATGTGCTGGAGGCGGATGCTAGTATCGTCCCCAGTGTTGAGGCTACATGAACATTAATCCCATCCTCTTTCTTCTGTTGTGTTGTGGTTAACACAACCGGCAATTTCGTAATGTTTTCCGGCCCTAGTTCGTCGATGAAGGCGGTCGAGTAGGAGGAACTATTTTTGTTTGCTTCCATTGATGCCTGGATGTCGCTAGATGTGCGGCCGCTTTTCGGTGTGCCGCCATTCGCTAAGGTTTGAGCATCTTTTCCATCTAGAACCCCCTGGCTCCAGTTGTTGAACTCGTTCGCCCCTCCCTGGAGGACGGCGTCGGGAACATTCTCGACAGTGATGACCCCGCTGCTCTTAGTCGCGATTCCGTTCTCGTTGAGCTCAATGATGCGATTCATTTCGGTTTCGATATGATCGGCGCAGGCTCGAACGTTGTCGATGTGGGTGGCTGAGTCGCTGCGGAACTTTTCGACGGCCATTGAGGGTGAGGGGTCACCAAGATTCTCACTCTCCCTGTCGATAGAAGCTCGGGCGCGCCCCGCCTCGTCTGCCTTGTCTCGAAGGCCCTTGATCTTCTTCTTCAGGTTGTCGGGATTGAGTTTGATGACTCCCATTGCTTAACTTTCTCCGAAGTTTAAAAAAAGGTCAAATTTGCAGTGTTTATGGGGTGTCAATCGTCCTGCAGGGAAGGGGAGTCTTTCTCGGACACGAGAGTGTCGTAGAGGCTGGTGAAGTCGTTCGCCAGGTCGTTAAGAGGCTTTTTGACCGAATCGGCCTCCTGGTTGGCGAGGGTGGACGTCCAGGTGTCCTCGGCGTTGATGCCTGACGCGAATTTGCTTCCAGGGTCTGCCGGTGATCCATCTGGTCCGTCCTCGAACCCCAACGAAGTGGTCTTCATATTGACGAAGTTGGCAAGTTTCTGAAGATTCTCGCGGGTCTTGGCCTTGTCCGCCATGCGCCTCTCCATCAAGTAAATAAACAACCAGTGAGGTTGCTTCGACTTTACGCGAGACGTTGAGGAAGCGCAAGCGGTTTCAGGGGCAGGTCAGCCAAAGGAATGCATCGGATGTCTGATGGCTGGTCCTTCTCCGTGATGTCGTTAGAGGGCCTCGGCCAGGAAGTCGCGCAGGATCGCATCCATCTGCTCGGCCTCAATGAGGAAGCCGTCGTGCCCGTGCAAGGAGGTGATCGTCTCGCGTCTCGCTCCCGGGATGCCGCCGGCCAGTTCCTCGGCCTGGGCGGGCAGGAAGAGCCGGTCGGAGTCGACGTCCACCACGAGCGTGCGCGCCTGCACGGTTGCCAGCGCCGCCTCGATGCCGCCGCGCCCCGTGCCGACGTCGTGCACCATCATCGAGTGGGTGACGATGAGGTAGGTGTTGGCGTCGAAGCGCGCCAGCAGCTTGCCGGCGTGGTAGTCCAGGTAGGACTCCACCTGGTAGCGCCCGCCCACGGCCGGGTCCTCCTCGCCCTGGTGACGCCGCCCGAAGCGCGTGTCCAGCTCGGCGGCGCTGCGGTAGGTGGTGTGCGCCAGCGCCCGCGCCAGCCCCAGCCCCCGCACCGGCCCCACCGAGTGGGAGTAGTAGTCACCGTCGAAGAAGAAGGGGTCGGCCACGATCGCCAGCTCCTGCAAGTGGCACCAGGCCAGCTGGTCGGCGGTCGTCGAGGCGCCCGTGGCCACCAGCGCCAGGTTGCGCACCCGCTGCGGGTGCGTCACCCCCCACTCGATCGCCCGGTGCCCGCCCAGCGAGGCCCCGATGACCAGGTGGAAGACCTCGATCCCCAGGGCGTCGGCCAGGCGCGCCTCGGCCTCGACGGCGTCACGCGTGGTCAGCCACGGGAAGCGCGACCCCCAGGGCCGCCCGTCCGGCGCCGTCGACGACGGCCCCGTTGAGCCCTGGCAACCGCCCAGGATGTTGGCCGCCACGACGAAGTACCGCTCGGTGTCGACTGCCCGCCCCGGCCCCACCAGGTCCGACCACCAGCCCGGGGTCGGGTGCCCGGGCCCGGCCTCGCCGGTGACGTGGGAGTCGCCGGTCAGCGCGTGCAGCACGAGGACCGCGTTGTCACGCTGCGGGCTCAGCTCTCCCCAGGTCTCGAAGGCCAGGACCGTGTTCGGCAGGACCTCCCCGGACTCCAGGGGCAGGTCCCCGATCTCCAGGAACCGACGGCGCCCCGGCTCGTCCCCGGGCCGCCAGGCGCCGGTGGGGGAGCCGGCCTTGCGGTCGACGAGCTTGGAGGAGGCCGTCCCGACGCCGTACGCGGCGGGCTCGGTCTCGGAACTGCTTTGGGAGGCGGGATAGGAGGAAGACGTGGCCGTGCTCATGGGAAGCCGCCTCAGGCCCCGACGGTCCGGGCCGCCTCAAGCCCCCGCTCGAGGTCGGCCAGGATGTCGTCGATGTGCTCGATCCCCACGCTCAGGCGCACGGTTCCGGCGCTGATCCCGGCCGCGGCCAGGCCGGCGTCGTCGAGCTGGGAGTGCGTCGTGGTGGCCGGGTGGATCGCCAGCGAGCGCACGTCCCCGATGTTCGCCAGGTTGGAGAACAGGCCCAGGGCGTCGATGAAGGCCGCCCCCGCCTCTCGCCCGCCGGGCAGGTCGAAGGTGAGGATCGAGCCCGCCCCGCGCGGGCAGTACTTGCGGTGCAGCTCGTAGTAGGGGCTGGAGGCCAGCCCCGAGTAGCGCACCGAGGCGACGTCGTCGCGCCCCTCCAGCCAGGTGGCCACCGCCAGGGCGTTGTCCACGTGCCGCTCCATGCGCAGCGAGAGCGTCTCGATGCCCTGGGCGATGAGGAAGGCCGAGTGCGGCGCCAGCGCGAAGCCGAGGTCGCGCTGGCCCTCGGCGCGCGCCTTGAGGATGAAGGCCAGGTTGGCGCCCAGCGGGCTTCCCACGCCCAGGTCCCGGGCGTAGACCAGGCCGTGGTAGGAGTCGTCGGGCGTGTTGAAGCCCGGGAAGCGCTCGGGCTGGGCCGCGAAGTCGAAGTTGCCCGAGTCCACGATCACGCCCGCCACGGACGAGCCGTGCCCGCCCAGGAACTTGGTCGCCGAGGCCACGACGATGTCCGCGCCCCACTCGAAGGGCCGGGTCAGGAACGGCGAGGCCACCGTGTTGTCCACGACCAGTGGGATGCCCAGCCCGTGCGCGGCCGCCGCGATCGCCTCGATGTCGAGCACGTCGCCGCGCGGGTTGGGGATCGTCTCCCCGAAGAAGGCGATGGTGCGCTCGTCGGCCAGCGCCGCCCAGGCCGCCGGGTCGCTCGGGTCGGCCACGAACCGTGCCTCGATGCCCAGCCGCGGCAGGGTGTGGGTGAGCAGGTTCGTGGTGCCGCCGTACAGCGAGGGCGAGGCCACGATGTTGTCACCCGCCCCGCCCAGCGTCACAAAGGCGAGAGTCGTGGCCGCCTGCCCCGACGACGTCAGCAGCGCCCCGACGCCGCCCTCCAGCGCCGCGATCCGCTGCTCGACGATGTCATTGGTCGGGTTGGTCAGACGCGTGTAGATGGGGCCCAGGTCGCTCAGGGCGAAGCGGGCGGCCGCCTGCTCGGCGGACTCGAAGACGTAGGAGCTGGTCTGGTAGATCGGGATGGCGCGCGAGTGGGTGGGCTCGGACAGCGGGTCGTGCCCGGCCTGGACCTGCTTGGTCTCGAAGCGCCAGCCCGCCGGGTTCGTGGGGGAGGGGGCCGGGGCCTGGGATGCGTTCTGGTTGGCGGCGCGGTCCGGCGTGCTGAGGTGCTGGTCGGTCATGAGGACTCCTTGATGGCTCCAGGTGACCGGCGGCGATGTCAGGGCCACGGGCTGCGCCCGCGGTGCGCCGGTGGTTGTGGCGCGCTTGCGGGCGGTTCCGCCTGGCGACCCGCTGTGCCCGGCGGCGGGGGCCGGGGCTCGCAGTCGGGGGCGAGGTGTCGTAGCGCTGAGTCGTCCGCCGTCACCGTTGGTTACTGCAATGTCTGCGACGGTGTGGGTGAGGGCGGGGACGCGCACGTGGGCCGACGGCGGCGTGCGCGTCAGCTGCGCATTCGCCCCGTGGTGGGGGCGTCCGGCCGGAGGGCCTCAGGATGACGGAACATGCTCCGACTTTAGCGGTTTCCTCCGCGAGTGGTCCAAACGCGTGTCCGCGAAGCGAGCACGAGCGCAGTTCAGCCCCCGGGGCCACGGGTCTGTGCCGGTGCGCGCAGAGCGGTCTTCCGCAGGCGCTGAGCCGGCTTCCTGAAACCGCTATTGACCTGCACGAACGGTCAGTTGTGCTGGATGCCATACGGGTCACGGCCGAATGACGAACGGCGGAAGCCCTGTCAGCGCAAGCAAGACCCGTGAACTACAGGGATGAAAGTTACGATTGTGAATACTGTGAATCCTGTTTCCAGATGAGGCCAAAGCGACTAGTGTGGTTTTGTCACATCCGGGCCGACGCCATCTGCCGTCTTCGTCCCCTCATCCGTCCCGCGTCCCCGTCATCTCGTGGAACGGTCCCTGACGGCAGACCGACGCCGGTCCCCGGGTGAGGCGACAACCTCACGTTCAGCCCCATCACGACGGAGAACCCCTGTGAGCCCGATCCCCCAGAGACGACACGAGAGACGACACGGACACGGTGTCGTCGCAACCGCAGTCGTGGCACTGGCATGCACCCTGGCGCCGTCGGCGCTCGCCGACCCCGTGGACCAGAGCGACATCGATCGCTCCAAGGCCTCTGAGCGCTCGACCTCCACCTCCATCGCCTCCCTGGAGGCCCGGCTCGCCCAGGAGAGCACCTCCCTGGAGCAGGCCCAGCTCAAGGCACAGGTCGCCAACGAGGACTACCTGACCGCCGTCGACGACCTCAACACGGCCACCACCGACGCCCAGACCGCCCAGGCCAACGCCGACACCGCCGCCTCCAACACCGCGGCCGCCCGCTCGGACCTGGGGGCGATCGTCGTCCAGACCTATCAGGAGAGCGGCAACCCTCTTGACCCGCTCACCCCGTACCTGACCAGCGAGTCGCTGGCAGACCTGGCCGACGCCGATGTCGCCCTGACCCGCGCTGGCGAGAACAACAACGCCAAGGTCCAGAACGTCGAGGCCCTCGAGTCGGTGGCCGCGAGCATGCAGACCATCGCCGACCAGAAGGTCAAGGACAAGGAGGCCGCCAAGACCTCCGCGGACACCGCCAAGTCCGACGCCGAGGCCGCTGCCCGCGACGCCCAGAGCGCTGTCACCACCACCCAGACCAACCGCGAGAACCTCATCGCCCAGCTGGCCACCCAGCGCAACACCACCGTCGAGCTGGAGACGCAGCACCAGAACCAGCTCGAGGCCGAGCGCAAGGCCCGTGAGGAGGCCGCCGCCCAGGCCGCGGCCAAGGAGGCCTCGGAGAAGGCCGCCGCCGACCTCGCCCAGAAGCAGGCTGAGGAGCCTGGGCAGGCCGCCTCCCAGCCCCAGGAGGCCACCCCCGCCCCCCAGGAGGCTACCCCCGCCCCCCAGGAGCAGGCGACCCAGCCCGAGCCCACCTACCAGGCCCCGGCCCAGGACCCCGTCACCACCTCCCAGCCCGAGGCCGACGACGAGGAGGACTCCTACACGCCGGCCCCAGCGCCCGCCCCGGCCCCCGAACCGGATCCGGAGCCCGCGCCGTCGTACTCCGGTGATGCCGCCTCAGTCGCCATCAGCACCGCCATGAGCTACATCGGCACCCCCTACGTGTGGGCCGGTGAGTCGGCGTCGGGCCTGGACTGCTCCGGGCTGACGATGGTCGCCTACGAGGCCGCCGGCGTGTACCTCACCCACTCCTCGCGCGTGCAGTACGGGCAGGGCACCCACGTCCCGCTCGACGCCGCACAGCCCGGTGACCTGGTCTTCTGGTCCTCCGACGGCAGCCAGTCCGGCATCTACCACGTGGCCATCTACCTGGGCGACGACATGATGATTGAGGCGCCGACCTTCGGCATGACCGTGCGCGTCACCTCCATGCGCTACTCCGGCGTCATGCCTTACGCGGTACGTTTCTAAACACTCTCAACGGCAGTCCTCCCGCTGCAAGGTGACCTGCCGGGACACTGAACCGCCCCACCCCTGCTCAGGGGTGGGGCGGCATATGTGCTCGAAGGCAGTTGACCATCTCTGCGGGTCTGGCGGAAGCGGCGCAAGGAACGAGCGGCGCGTATGGTCGCCGAGAGAGCCTCTACCGCCCCGCCCGCCCTACGCCCGCTCAGCTCGGGCCGTCGGCGTCAGTGGCCCTCGCGGGCGACGCGGTCGGCCTCGCGCTGGAAGGAGTGACGGATCTCCTCCTCGGCCTCATCGCGGCCCACCCAGTGGGCTCCCTCGACCGACTTGCCGGGCTCGAGGTCCTTGTAGACCTCGAAGAAGTGCTGGATCTCCAGGCGGTGGAACTCCGAGACGTCCTCGATGTCGGTGCGCCAGGAGGCGCGCTGGTCGGCGCTGGGGACGCACAGGACCTTGTCGTCGCCGCCCTTCTCGTCGCGCATGCGGAACATGCCCAGGGCGCGGCAGCGGATGACGCAGCCGGGGAAGGTCGGCTCCTCCAGCAGGACCATGGCGTCCAGGGGGTCGCCGTCCTCACCGAGCGTCCCGTCGATGAAACCGTAGTCATCGGGGTAGCGCGTGGAGGTGAAGAGCATCCGGTCCAGGCGGATCCGACCGGTCTCGTGATCGATCTCGTACTTGTTGCGGTTGCCCTTGGGGATCTCAATCGTGACGTCGAACTCCACGGGGAGCCTCCTTCGGTTGTGTCTTCAACTCGTTGGGCGCTGGAACGGTGCCTGGCGGTCGGCGTCGATCCGGCGGGGCGGGTCTTGATGGCACTAGTGTGGCGCACGACAGCGCCTGAGGTCAGCAAACGCGTACTCTGCACGTCGGTGCACTGACGGGAACGACCTCCCGGGCGCCTCACCCACCTGATATACAGGCCATCCAGCCTGTTAACAACCCAGTCCGGAGGACGTATGCGCAAGGTCCAGACCGCGGCCCTGACGGCGGCGAGCCTGCTGGTTTTCAGCGGCTACTACAGCCTGGGCGATGCTCTTGACCTGCTACCCGGCCCGGTGACGGTCGCCTACGCCGACGTCGCCCCCCAGCCCTTCCCCACGCCGGCGGGCCCCAGCGCCAAGACGACGGCACCCTCCGGCCTGGACCAAGGGGCGCCCAAGCCCTCGAAGGCGGCACTGAGCGGCTACGTCCAGGCCGTGGCCGCCGACGCCGCCCTGACCGGAGGGAGCGTGACGGCCTCGGTCATCGACGTCGCCACCGGTGATGAGCTCCTGGACCAGTCGGCCACCACCGGGGTGACGCCCGCCTCCACCAACAAGGTGCTCACCGCCTGGGCGGCCCTGTCCTCCATGGGGCCGGGCCACACGCTCCAGACTAAGACGGTCCTGGACGGTCAGACCGTCACCCTCGTGGGCGGCGGCGACGTCCTGCTGGCCGACGACGCCGGGGACCCGAGCGCCACGGCCGGCCACGCGGGCCTGGGCGACCTCGCCCGCGCCACCGCCGAGCAGCTCAAGGCCCAGGGGACGACGTCGGTCTCCCTGCGTCTGGACGACACCCTGTTCACCGGTGCCCAGTGGAACGATGGCTGGGAGGCCGGCAACGAGCAGTACGTGGCCAAGGTTCAGCCGATCATGGTGGACGTCTCCGCCACCCAGAACCAGGGCTACCCGGCCGACCCGGCGATGGAGGCCGCCCAGGCCTTCGCCAGGCACCTGAGCGAGGCCGGCATCACGGTCGACGGCGATGCGTCCCGCGCCGCCGCCCCCGGCGGCGCCAAGGAGCTGGCCTCGGTGTCCTCCGCCCCGCTGTCCGACATCCTGGCCCTGTCGCTGAAGACCTCCGACAACACGATGACCGAGGTCGAGGGGCGGCTCGTGGCCCTCCAGGCCAAGGAGACCGCCGACTTCGCCGGGGCCTCCAAGGCCGTCGCCGCCCAGCTGCGCAAGGACGGCTTCGACACCTCCGGGCTGACCCTCCTGGACTCGTCCGGGCTGGCCAAGGGCAACAAGGTGCCCGCCAAGCTCCTGGCCCAGATCCTGGCCAGGTCCGCCGGAGACAACGGTGGCTCGGCCGGGCGGACCCTCGTCGCCGACCTGCCCGTCGGCGCGCTGGACGGGACCCTGGGCAACCGCCTGCACGACACGGCCGCGGCCGGAACCGTGCGCGCCAAGACCGGGTCGCTGGAGCAGACCTCCTCCCTGGCCGGCGTCGTCACGACCGCCGACGGGCGCCTGCTGGCCTTCGCAATCCTGGCCAACGGATTCCCGGCCAACGGCGGGTCCGCGGCCGGCGCCGCGATCGACAACCACTTCGTGGCGCCCCTGGCTTCCTGCGGCTGCTCGTGAGAGCCTGCGCGGCATAGCTGGAGGGCCCGTGAGGCCTGCGATACCGGTGATTCCCGTGAGAAAGGCATGGCGGTGACGACTAACGGCACGGCGGCGGGGCTGGTCGACTGGCAGACGGTGGAGCGCCTGTCGGCGCTGATCCCCGCCGGCCCCAGCGCCTCACGCTCGACGCGCGCCAACACGGTGGCCGTCCTGCGACGTTCCGCCCAGGAGGCCCCGGCATGGGTCGCCCGGATCACCGGCCTGGACCGGGCCTCCCAACGGGTCGCGGACACGGTGCGCGTGAGCGTCGTCGACCGGGCCGGGCTGGTGCGCGTCTCCACCCGGGCACTGCGCGGCCTCATGGAGCAGGTGCCTGCGCCGCCGGCCTCGGAGGCGGTCCGGCTCGTCGGGGCCGCCGAGGTGGCCGGGGCGATGAGCCTGCTCGCCACCCGGCTCCTGGGCCAGGTGGTGCCCGCCAACCCGGCCTGGGACGACGGCCGGTCCGGTGCCGTTCGGCCCGGTGGCGAGCAGGACGGCGTCGTGCAGCCCGACGTCGCCGCGCCGCACCTCCTGCTCGTGGCGCCCAACGTGCTGGCGATGCGCCGCCAGATGGACCTGGACATGCTCGACCTGCCCGCCTGGGTCTGCCTGCACGAGGTGACGCACGCCGTCCAGCTCGTGGCCGCCCCCTGGCTCGGCCCCTACCTGGCTGACTCCATGCGCACGGTCATCGGCGCCGTCGTCGAGGCCGCCTACGGTGACTCCCAGGGCGCTGACGGTGCGGCGGGGAAGCACGGCTCCGGGGCTCGACGGGGACAAGCGGTGCGCCTGGCGGTGCGCGCGGGCCGGGGCCGAGTGCTTGAGGGATTGACGAGCCTCAGGGATCGTTCCGAGGTCGCCTCCCTGGTGGCTGCCCTTACTTTTCTGGAGGGGCACGCCGAGGTCGTCCTGGATGACGTGCGCCCCAACCGGATGCCCTCGGTCCACCGGCTGCGGGCGGTGCTCTCGCGCAGCCGCGCAGCCGACGTCGGCATCGGCCCCGGCCCCGGCCTTGGCGCGCTCCTGCTGCACCGGCTCATGGGCCTGGATGCCAAGGAGGCCCAGTACGCCGACGGCGCCGCCTTCGTGCGCGGCGTCGTGGCGCGCATCGGGCACGAGGGGCTCAACGTCGTGTGGACCGACCCCGCGCTGCTGCCCACCCCGGCCGAGATCGCCCGCCCCGACGTGTGGGTGCGCCGCGTGGGTTGACGTGCCGGGCCGGGGCCCTTGCCCCGCCCGCCCCGGGCCTCTTGCCCCGCCCGCCTCGGGCTCCTTTTCCGTCCCGCTCCTCCTTCTCCACCTCGGCCGGGGACGTTCCGCGCGTAGGGGTGCATTCGGCTCCGGGCGGGGACAGTCCACGCGTACGGGTACGGGTCTTCTGCACCCGACGGCGTCGAATGTCCCCGCCGGTGCTGGAAGGCCCGCGTGGCACAAAGTGTCAGGCTGGGCCCGTATGGCAGGCTTATGGCGTCGACGCGGACCGGCGGCCTCCCCAAGCCCCGGTCACCGCGAAGCCATGACGACACAGGAGGAAGGCAGGGCGGATGGACGCCACGGACATGGGATCGGACCTTCAGCAGGTCCTCATTACCGAGGAGCAGATCGGGCAGCGCCTCGATGAGATGGCAGCCCAGATCGACGCCGACTACGAGGGGCGCACCCCCTTGCTCGTGGGCGTGCTCAAGGGTGCCGTCTACGTCATGGCGGACCTGTCTCGCCGGCTGCACATGAGCGTGCCGATGGACTGGATGGCCGTGTCCTCCTACGGCTCAGGGACCAAGTCCTCCGGCGTGGTGCGCATCCTCAAGGACCTGGACACCGATGTCACCGGCCGCGACATCCTGATCGTGGAGGACATCATCGACTCCGGCCTGACCCTGTCCTGGCTGCAGGGCAACCTCTCCTCCCGGGGGGCGGCCTCGGTGGAGATCGCCACACTTCTGCGCAAGCCCGACGCCGCCAAGGTCGAGGTGGACGTCAAGTACGTCGGCTTCGATATTCCTACGGAGTTCGTCATCGGATATGGGCTGGACTATGCCGAGCAGTACCGCAACCTGCCGTTCATCGGCACTCTGCGGCCCGAGGTCTACGGGGGCTGATCGACAGCAGGTCTACCTTGATAAAACCTGGGCATAGGGCGGGAGAATCGGGAACAGACCGGTCGGAAAGCCGCTGACCAGGGGTGATGCACAGGGGCGCGGACTGCGTCCTGCTTCCCATTCCGAGTAGTCGGAGCCATGTTCGTTACGTTACGATAACTGGCGTAGATCGCTGGCGGATGCCCCACGCCGGCGGGTGATGTGGAAGGACTGTTGGTGACAGTGAAGAAGGCTGTGCGTCGACGCGCCCCGAGGCTGGTTGGCCTCGCGGGTGCGGTGGTGCTGGCGTCCTCGCTGAGCATGCCCATGACGGCTTCGGCGGCCGCCGAGCCGGCTGCGGGCACAACCTTTAACACGGTTGCTGACATGGCGCAGGTCAGTGGCGCCTCCGGCAACCTCACCACCCTGGGTGATGAGGTGCCGGGTGACGGCGGCGGTCTGACCTACACCGTGGAGAGCGAGAACCCCGCCGGCGCAGTGGGGGCCGTCTCCGTCATGCTGGCCGACGGCCAGTGGGCCGTGCCGCGAGGCCTCCCGGTCGCCCCGACCGCGGCCTCGGACGGCGCTGCCGCCAATGACGTGGTGGCCCGGGCCCAGTCCTTCGCCGACGCCGGAGGGTCGCTGACCGTGGACTCGTCCCGTCCTACGCCGCTGTCGGGCGCGAACGTGCGCGCCAGCGGTTCCGGCCCTTACGCGATCACCTCTTCGGCGCTGGTCGGCATGGTGCTCTCCGGCTGGGACTACTCGCACACCACCTACGTGGCGGACCAGAACACCCGGGTGGGGTACCGGGCCGACGTCGGGTACGAACTCAGCGGCGACTGGAAGCCGGACGACCTGGCGGGCTGGTTCAGCTCCCGGGGGCGCCTGTGGGTGAACGCGAACGGCGCCATCAACCCCGGGGACATCGTCTTCTTCTCCGACCCTCTGCCCTCGGGGCAGGGCGGCTCGGGCTCGGCTCCCGCCCAGTCGACGGTCTTCGGGAACGTCTACGACGTCGGCGTCTACGCCGGGGACAACAAGGTCGTTCGGGCTTCGGCCGGCGGCGTCCAGGCGCAGACCTTGGATGCGAGCACGATGGCTGATGTGGCCCTGGTGGCTCGCCCGCAGTGGTCTGCGCCCGAGGGTGGCGCGGCCGCGTCGGAGCAGCAGGGTGGCGGCGCCGGTGGTGGCGCGACGTCGGGCTCGGATGCCTCGTCGTCGGCATCCCAGCCGGGTGCGCAGGCTCCCGCTGCGGGGGCTCCGTCCGTCAATGGCGGCTCGGTGCCGGATGGCTCGAGCCCCGGCTCGCAGTCCTGGGGTGGGGCCGGCCAGGATAACCGCAACGAGGTCGTGGTGGGCGCCAGCGGCAGCCAGGACCGCAAGGGGCGCACGAGCGCCGCGGAGCGGTCCTCCGCCAAGAGTGCCAGGGAGCGCTGGCTGCCGGTGACCGGTGTGGCGATTGGTGTGTTGTCCGTGGCGGCGATCCTGCTGTCCAGTGGCCTGATCGTCCTGCGTCTGCGCCGCGGCTGAGTCGGGCGAGGTTCAGCGGCCCGCGGGTTTTGGCCTGCCTAGTGTGCTGTGACGGCGCTCGTGAGTGGGCGACGAGTGGGTGGCGGCCGAGTTTCTCGGCGCCGCCCGCTTTTCTTTGCGTCCGCTTGGCGGCCCCCTGCGGTATAGGCGTTTTAGCTGCGTAACGTTTCCTGGAATCCCGTGAGCTCACCTGGCACGAATCCACCTGGGGTGGAGGCCTTGGTTGTCGTCGAGGAGGAACGTAATGTTCGTCTTAATGCACTTTCTGGTGCTGGGTGCTTTCTGACCTGACCCCGTGCATCGTGATGGTGACCTCTATAGCTGTCTTAATGCACCTTCTGGTGCTGGGTGCTTTCTGACAAATACAGGCTAATGCGGTGGCCATTTTGGTCATCGTCTTAATGCACCTTCTGGTGCTGGGTGCTTTCTGACTTGAAAGGACATACTCATGATCCGCTTTGCCGGGTCTTAATGCACCTTCTGGTGCTGGGTGCTTTCTGACGTGGAGTTGAGCAAAGAAGAACTTGAGGAGATTAGTCTTAATGCACCTTCTGGTGCTGGGTGCTTTCTGACTCCCTATATTTAGGAGAACCCATGCCCATCAAACGGTCTTAATGCACCTTCTGGTGCTGGGTGCTTTCTGACCCCTGCCTCTGGGAACGGCGTCGTTGCGCCACTTCCAGGGGCTGGAGCGCCACCGGCTCCGCAAGCACCCCGCGGGACCGGCCAGCACAACCCCAGTTTAACCACTTTTCGGTGTCCTGACGCCAAGCGCCACCGACGGCACCTGGAGCACCTTCAGCCACCAACTTCCAACGACGTCACGCCAAAAGGTCGACGTTCTTGCCTGTGACTGCAAACATATCCTGTTGTGGTGGTGGAGGAGTCGAGCCCCGGACTCGGCGTCAGGAGCGCTTCCTCCGTCGAGCCGCCTGGCCGTCCAGCAGGTGGGTCAGGAAGGCGTCGAGCCGCCTGTCGGCGTCGGTCATCATGGTCCACTGCTCGGAGACGACGAACCCGACCGCCTCCGAGTCGAGCTCGATGACACGATCCACCTCATCCGCAGCCTGCGGTTGGCCTGGACCTTGATGTTTAACTGTCTTTCCAGTGATGAAGAAAGGACTGTGCTCGTGCCTTGGCTTCTTCATGCTGCTCGTCGAGGAGTTCGAGAAGGTTCATGACGTCGTAAGGATTGACGATTGCGGCGTCCAGCAATGCGCCGACGAATTCTCTGTCCTTGTCGCGGTTGGCGCACAATTTTGCGACGCATAGATCTTCTGGAGACAGGCAATAGCCTGTGTTACTTAGTGTGCTTCCGGCAAGAGAAGTTGCAGGTCCTGAAACAGCTATGAGGCGGTCTCTCCATCCGGAAGAGAGGATCGCGGTGGAATCGTCGACGCCGTCGATTGCGAAGCCGTGAAGTTGCTCGAAAGGAGAAAGCTCGCCAGCGACTCCCTCAATGAGATCCGCCAGTTCTTTGACGGTTTCGGGGTTGTCGTCGATGGGAAGAATGTCGATCTCGCGAGATAGTGTGGCGCGTTCGGGCAGTTCGTCCTCGGAGAAGGAGGCGAGGATGGACTGTGAGCCGAGGACGGTCACCTCGCTTCTGTTGATGATTGTGCAGGCTGTACGAATGGCGTGGTAGAGCTGCTCACGCCGCATAGTGCTTCCTCTCCCAGTAGATGACGGCCTGGCGTTGGGGTGCGCTGAGAAATCCCGCCATGGGGGAGACGTCTCGGAGCAGACAGGCGTCCTCGTCTTCGGCGCACATGCGTTCACGCATCGTTTCGATGTCGCCTGACTCTATCCATGACTTCCAGCGTTCGAGAGCCGACCGGTGCAGCGTCCCTTGAACCGAGTGCTCATTGCGTGCGATTCCGGTGACAACCTGTGGGCGCCAGGATGACGTCTCCGGCCAGTTGATGGAGGCGTCGACCAGGCGGTGGAGCATGAGGCTGCGGCGCCGTGAGCGACTGGATTCCGCAGCGCTGTCCGGAGTGATGCTGGTGATGCCGGGGTCGAGGTCGGGGAGGGGTGTTGTGTTGTCGGGGATGTGTGGGGCCACGATCCCGAGATCCTCCAAGCCCAGGGCATTGAGGTAGCGGGCGCGCGTGCGCAACGTAATGTCGCCTCGCGCTTCTCGTGTCTCGGTCTGAGATACGGAGGCGACAGAAACCCCTAGGCGTTGTGCGAGCTCGCTCTGCGCAACGCCCAGGCTGCGCCGGGCCTCCTGAATCGTAGTCACGTACTTAAGTTATAAGTTAAACGATGGCTCTCGCAAGCGCTTTTCGGGGGCGCCATCATCCTGCGCCTGCGTCTGCGCCGCGCTGAGCCGGGACGGTGCGGGTGCTGGCGTTGGCCTGCCCGGTGAGTTAACTGTGCTCGGGAGCGGGCGGCGAGTGGGTGGCTGAACTCCTTGGCGCGGCCTCCTGGCTTTGCGTCTGCTGGCCGGTCCCTGCGTTGTAGGCGTTTCGGTTGCGTGATGCTTGCTGGAATCCTGCGAGCTCACCTGGCACGAATCCACTTGGGGTGGAGGCCTTGGCTGCGTCGAGGAGGACGGCGCCCGTGGTGGTGGGGTGGTTCGGGTCGGCTCGGAGGGCCTGTTCAAGGGGCTGGCGGTCGGACTGGCCGTTTTCCGGCGCTGTTGGTAATCACCACACGGCAATTCCCGTGAATAGGCCTTCTGGTGCTGGGTGCTTTCTGACACAGTCAGGAGTTCCTGATCCGGGACGTCCTCACGTCGTCTTAATGCACCTTCTGGTGCTGGGTGCTTTCTGACCTGAGCGGGTGGTACAGGACGCTGTTGTGGATTATGTCTTAATGCACCTTCTGGTGCTGGGTGCTTTCTGACACGGAAAGTCTCCGAAATAGCCTCGATGGACTACAAGTCTTAATGCACCTTCTGGTGCTGGGTGCTTTCTGACTGTCAGCCACCATCGCTGACGCCCTCGACAACCGTCTTAATGCACCTTCTGGTGCTGGGTGCTTTCTGACGACGACCCAGAGGTCACGTGCTGGGTCGACAGCACTGTCTTAATGCACCTTCTGGTGCTGGGTGCTTTCTGACCGTCTCAAAGGACTGCCGATGACCGGAAGGTCATCGTCTTAATGCACCTTCTGGTGCTGGGTGCTTTCTGACATCAAGTCCTACCCCAGTGAGGGAGTGGCACGGGCGTCTTAATGCACCTTCTGGTGCTGGGTGCTTTCTGACCCCTGCCTCTGGGAACGGCGTCGTTGCGCCACTTCCAGGGGCTGGAGCGCCACCGGCTCCGCAAGCACCCCGCGGAACCGGCCAGCACAGCTCCTATTTAACCACCTTTCGGCGTCCTGACGCCAAGCGCCACCGACGCCCCCTCGGGCGCCTCCAGCCACCAACTTCCGACGACGTCAAGCCAAAAGGTCGACGTTTCCGTCTGTGACTGCGGACACAACCTACTGCGGTGGAGATGGAGCCGGGCCCTGGACTCGGTGTCAGGGGCGTTTCCCCCGCCGAGCCGCCCGGCTGCCCAGCTTGTCGACGATCAGCCAGATCCCACCGCCGATGAGGACCGACCCGATAAGACCGAAGCCAAGAATCCACCCCCATCCCGCGTCCCAGCCGCCGATGTGCTGGTGTCGGACCGCGATACCCTTGGCGGCCTCCCAGTTGGACCAGATCTCCAGGAACACGCCCAGCGGCAGCCCGATGAAGGTCAGGACCGCCAGGGCGATCTCCATGACCCGTGTGGAGCGGGCACGCTCCTCCTCGGCCTTCTGGTCGGCGCGGCCGATGCGCATCAGCACGTTCTCACGGAGCCTGTGCGCCTGATCCCTGGCCTCCTCAACAAGCAGGGGAATCCGGTAGGTGTCCAACAGGTAGGTCAGGAATGCGTCGAGCTGCCTGTCGGCGTCGGTCATCATGGTCCACTGCTCGGAGACGACGAACCCGACCGCCTCCGAGTCGAGCTCGATCACACGATCCACCTCATCCGCGGCACGCGGCTGAACGTCGGCCAGACGAGCCATGAGCGAGGACGCCCGGTAGCGCTGAAGCAGCATGAGCAGAATCGCCTCGATGAAACGCCCCTCAACCTGGGCCAGCGGGAAGAACCCTCCCTGCTGAATCTGACAGAAGGAGCACCCATGGGATCCTGCGTAGGCCACCCAAGTCTGCGAGAGCCGGTGGAGCTGCTGAGCACGGTGCTCGAAGAGCCCGTCCTGGAAGGTCTCGTCGGTGCGCCGAGGAAGGTGTCCCCACCGCCACAAACTGACGATGATGCGTTCCCTCGTCATGCCCGATCCGGGATCGGTGACGGACTGTCTGAGCCCCCGGTATTGCTCGCCCGCAGTCCTTTCCTGCTCGGTACGCACGTCAGAGTCGTCCAGCTCGAAGCCCTCTCCTTGCTCCGAGGCAACGACGTCGTACGGCACGTAGGTGATGGTGTAGGGGTCGATATCCTCGTGACCGTTCACGTCAGTGGCGCCGAAGCCGTGGCCGACCTCGTCCAGGCCGTGTCCGGACAGGAGAGAGAGAACTCGACCCACCTCATAGACGAGTTCCTTCCTCCCCCTCGGTTCCTGCGTGAGGTTACGGACCCAGGAGAACGCCTGAGGGCTCGACGGGTCGCGCAGAACCAGGTGAAGGGCGATGAGCACCTTCGTTGCCGCCTCCCGGGCAGGGTGCCTGCCGCTGGAGCCTGCGGAAGAGCCGGAGGAGCCGCTCACGGTCTCGACTCTGAGAACGTCCCACGCAAAGGCCCGGAAAGGAGCGGCGCCGTGGCTGGTCCGGTTCTTCTCGCTGATGAATACGGGTGAGAGGTCCTCGTAGACATAGTGGCCGCGGTGCTCAGCGGAGAGCATCCGTTTCCTCACCGGCTCGCGCAGCCGGCGAGATGCCCCGTCGAAAACGGTCCGGCCCACTCCTCCGATGATCGGCACCGGGCCTGAGGCGAAGAGATGTCGCCACTGCTCCCATTGCCCGGGAAGCTCCCACGGTACGACGACGATGACACGCAGGGCGTTGTCATCCTCGGCATCAATCTCCATGAGTTCTGTCGGCGTGCGCGCATCGATCTGACTCATTGGGCCTGCCTCCGACTCGACTCAAAGGGCTGTGAAGAGCCTCCCCGATGGGAGGCGAGGCGACGTGCCGCGATGACACGCCCCTGCGCGTCGCGGACGAGGTCGTCGGGCCAGACAAGATCAGCCCGCTCAGCGAAGTGCTCGGCAAGTGTACGGCTCGTGATGTACACCGTGCCCGGACGGGGATCGGGCAGAGGAGGATCGACGCCGTGAAGCACCGTGCCCACAACGAGGGGCACGGCATGAGCTGCCGTCGGTGAATCCTCGGGGCGTGACGGATCGACGACGTGAAGCGTCTCCAACCGACCCTCGGACAGGACAAGACGCGGTACCACCCCGGATGCGGGGATGCGCAGCTGCTTCCCCGCACCAAGGTCGAGGACAACGTCATGCGGCGTGAGATTGACGAGGTGCTGCGGTGGGGCGCAACCTCGCTGTGGGCCGGTGCCGGTCACGGCTCCTCCCCGTAGCCGGTCTTCCCCAGCGCCTCCACCTGGTCTCGCAGTGAATGGAACCGACGGCTCCAGTCCCCGGCCCTTGCTCCGTGCTTACTCTCCACTGTGGCAATCGCCCGCTGCAGAAGAACTGGGTAGGTGTACCGGTTTCCGTCCGAAAAGTTTTGAAGAGCGAGTTCCGTCGCAACGTCAAGCGTGTTCCTGCCATGATTGATGGGAATCTTGTTGCGTACCCGAATAAGCAGGCGAAGAAGGCTTTCCGAGGGCTCGGACTCGAGCCGCTTCAACTTCTTCCTGTAATCGCTTCCCTGATCGAACCCTGGAGATGCGCAGGCGAGTGCAACAGGGGCTTTGAAGTTAGGACTCCGATACTTTTCATCTGGCGTCCTCAGTAGCTCACCCACGATGGTGGTGAGCCGCGCCTGCGCGTCCGAAGGAACTGTGTCCACCAAGTCCGCCACTGCGTTCATGGCACCCAAGACGGTGCTGGAGGCGCCGTCAAGATCATTTGTGTTCACGGCCTCAATGAGTCGTTCCGCTAGTGTGGCGGCCTCGTTGGAAAGTACCTCCATCGCCGGATCTCCCAAGGAGAGGAGCCTGCTGGCGGATAGGAGGTCGAAACGGTTGAGACAGTATGTGGTTGCTTTCAGGAGTGCCTGGCGAACGTCGCGGTCAAGGCCTAGCTGGTGAAACTGAACAGATTCTTTTGGCTCTCCTGTCTCGGCGTCCTTGCTGTTGACCATCGACAAGAGGAACACGGGAACTCCGTGCTTCGCGCCAAAGGTCTGAGCTGCATGGAGCAAGCTGATGGCGGCCGCCTTCTCTCCCAGGACTGTCACGGCAACGGCGCGAGGCTGGGCTGCGCGTTCCTCAAGCCAGTGTTCTGCGGCTCTACTCAACTCCTTCATTGTCGAAGATATGATCTCCGAAGAGACTCCGGATTGAGTGAGCGACTCTCCATAGTCGTGGACTTTGATGGAGGTTTCGTCCAGATTCCAGGGTGAGTATGGGCTGCGGTGTTCTCCGTGCTTTACCTCCTCCACTACTCGTTGACCCTCGCTGACGCTCGAGCTAGAGCACGCAATGAAGGCGCTCAGCGTCAGGAGCCCGTGGACGGTGCATGCTTGCCGTACGGAATCACTTGGTTCCGATGTGAGAAGGGAGGTGATGATGGGCTTTCGTCTTTTTCTGGCAGATGTGTCCGCGCCGGAGGTGAGGGGGGTGTCGTGGGCTACTCTTCCCTGGGCGGTCAGCAGGCATACGTCACCGGATGGGACTGACAACCATTCCGGCGGATCCCCGACTGCCTCCTCTATCCGCTCCTGGAGATTGTTGGAGGTGAGGTTCCTCAATGGTGACTCAAGGTTGTGCGTCGCGTACTTTCCTAAGTCGTTCAGATCGGCTTGAGCTGCCAACCAGGATTCCGGCTCCTCCAGTGGGTGGACCTTCGCGCCCTCCCTGAGACGTCCAATGACTCTACCGAGTTCTTGTTTTAGCTGCTTGTTGGATTGTTTGCAGGAAGTGTTCGTGTAGTTGTGGGTGTCCCGAAGATGCTTGTACTGAGCGAGTATCCAAGCTCTCAGGGTCATTCCGGCGGCCAGATCGCCGCGGGCGACATCTGCTTGAAGAACCTGCGCGAAGTCCTCGGCTGATGGCTCCGAATCTATCTCGCCCATGACCCGACGAACCGCGTCGGCGGCCTTCTTCACCTCCGTGTCGATGCGGCCGGATTGTTCATAGATATCATCCAGAACCGTCGGCAGCCCGAGCCCCATGAGCCAGCCCCGCAGCGGATCGGCGTCGACCGACATCGGGATCAGGGGGAGATCCTGGCTGCCCGATCCTTCCTCGACGCGGTCGACGAGCATGAGTGACCACTCATCCTGATGGGTGGCTGCGGCAACTC
The DNA here is from genome assembly GCA_963552815.1 of uncultured Actinomyces sp. Lineage (GTDB taxonomy): Bacteria > Actinomycetota > Actinomycetes > Actinomycetales > Actinomycetaceae > Actinomyces. The sequence continues at coordinate 22,605 of CAUVMS010000006.1, forward strand.
CGGCTGCCTCGGCGAGAACTGCGGTAGCCCCTCCCGCCATGGCTAGTAGGACGTGCCCGTCATGCGCGCCGATCCTCTGCTCCAGCAGTTCGATGCTCTCGCGGCTCACCGCCAGGCTCGGCAGGATGCAGGCGTCGCGGATGATGATCTCGCTTGTCCCGGCGAGATGGGCCGCATCGGAGGACGCGATTCTCAACGCATGGACGAGCGTGCGTGCGAGTCCGTCGGTCGGCGTGTCTCCGCCTTTTACCCCGATGATGAGCACCTCGGTGGTTTCATCGGTGCTCATAGCTGCCGAGAGCTGAGAAACTGCTTTGAGTTCTTTTCGCAAGGCGCTTCCCGAGTGGGGAGAATGTGCAGCGTCTGTGTTTTCGTGACTCGGAGTCCGAGTGAAAGAGAGGTCGAAGAGACGCCGTGCGGCCTCATGGGGCGTCATGCAGTTTTGGAGTTCTTCTGCTCTTAATGGGCCGATCTTGTCTGGGTCTTCAAAGGGTGATGGTGCGCCGATATCGGCATGGCCTGCGATATGAACAAGCAGCATGATTGACTCTTCTCCTTTGAATGGTGCAGGTGCGCCTCTGAGGTGCTGGAAACAAGGTTCGCGTCGGCATGCTCTGCCGCTGCCTGTTTGTCTACGTGGCGGGCTGGTTGAGAAACGGTCATCTGCCCCGTAACAGTGCCACACCGGCGGCGGGCGCGCAGAGTTTCTACGAGGATCGATGTTGGCCTGTGTCGTTGGGCTAGCGGGGAAAACAGATGAACATAGACCCGCATGGCAACCTTTGTCAAGGACATCATTGTTCTGCTCGAACGCTCGCCATGCCAACCGGGTGTCTGGTAATACTGTTCCGGGACGCAGAGCCGCGCCACCGTCCGAACGGAGTTGACGATGCACCTTGTCATGCTTGAAACCAACGGGAATCAGCGCTTCATCTTCTCCTCGCCGCGGTTGCGGGACAGCGTCGGAGCGTCCTCTCTGCTGACCAAGCTTGAGCAATGGACTGCGCAGGAGCTCCTTGCCACGGGCGCGGCCGCAGCCTGGCGCGCGGCTCGCGGACTGCACTACGGCCGGGAACCGCACGATTCCCAGTGGGTCTCCACGTCCTCCGGCAAAGTCATCTTCCTGGTGGATTCGGCCCAACAGGCCAAGGACGTCATCGGCGCCGTGACGCGCAAGGCTCTCGCCGAGGCGCCAGGCATGGACGTCTCCGGCGTCTTCATCCCCCTGCCCACTCCTTCCGATCCGCAGGCCGGTCCTGACTACGTCACCGAGAGCGCGCTCAAGGAGATCCACGCGGAAGCAGCCCGCTACGCTCTCCAGCGCTCTCCCGCCGAGGTGCGCTTCTCCCAGCTTCCCTTCCTCGCCCGCGCCAAGGACTCCTCCCTGCCCGCCTCCCCGCCGCTGGCCACCCGGGATGAGGCCAAGGACGATCGCCAGGACGCGCTGTCGCTGACCTCGCGCGTCCGGCGCTACCGGGCCTACGAGGCCCGTATGCATCTTCTGGGCAAGGCAGGCAAGGCTAGCAATACGCTTCAAAGCAATGAGGAGCTCCTGACTCGGGACCCCACCAAGCTGGCGGAGAAGCTGCGCCTGGCCTTCAGCGGCGCCATCACCCCGGCGGACAACCCCGATGGACTCGTGGCGGAGCGAAGCATCGACCTCGCCGAGGCCGCCGTACGCCGACTCGGGAACGCCATCCAGTCCAACCCTGATGGCAGCACCACCACTGACTCGGACACCGACTCCGGCGACTACACCTTCCTGTCCAAGGTCGCCGTCATCCACATCGACGGCAACGGCGTCGGCGGCATCATGAAGGAGCTCAACTCCTCAAAGGACCGCGTCGCCCCAAGCGTGTTCAAAGCCGAGGTCGGCTGCGACCGCGACGACCCCGACGCCCTGCGGCGCTTCCTCCTGGCGGTCAACAGGCATCTGGATGATGCCGTCACACTCGCCTTCGCCGCCGCCTGGACGTGCATCGCCGAGCTGTCCCGTCATGACGACCACCGGGCCGGGCGGGAGCACACTGTCATCCCGGTCGTCCCGGTGATCCTCGGCGGCGACGACGTCACCGTCATCACCAGCGGCGACTACGCCCTCCCCTTCGCCGCCGCCTACCTCCGCTACTACGAGGAAGCCACCCGCAACGACCCGATCCTGCACTACCTCACCCCGCCCGAGGGGCAGGACACCGGCCCCATGACCGCCGCTGCCGGCGTCGCCATCGTCAAACGCAACTTCCCCTTCCACATCGCCTACGACCTGGCCGAGAAACTGGTTGAGCGCGCTAAGAAAGTTGGCAAGACGGCGTGCCCACCGTGCTCGACGCTCGACTACCACGTCCTGTTCGACACCACGGTCCTCGACCCCGATGAGGCCATACGCGGCTACGAAAGCTTCACCACCCGTCCCTTCCGCTTACTCAACGACGAGACGCCGTCGGCACCGAGCGTCTGCAATGACGGCTCCAGAACCGCCGGCTCCGGCACCGGTGAGGACAGCACATCCGCCGACTTCTCGAAGAACGGCCTCCGCCACGAGTCCTGGGAGGTGACCCGGAGGCGCGTCGCCCGGTTCAAAGGGATGTCCCTCGGCAGTAACGACGAGAGCCGGAACGAGACTGACCTCGAACCGTTCCCACGCACCCGAGCGGCGCGCATCCGCGGGCTGCTGTCCGACTCGGTGCGGGAACGAGTCGCTCATCGTGACGACGACGCGAGGGACGCTCCGACCGCTGAGGCCGCGGACCGCGAGACTCCGGGCTCCGAGGCGCCTGAGGAGAAGGAGGACTGGGTGCCTCCGTCGCTCCTTCGCGCCCGCGACGAGTGGGCGGCGGCCCGCGAGGAGGTCGGTAACTGGATCGACACCGAGCTCGGCGGCGTGGGCGCCGTGTTCGACCTCCTGGAGCTCTCCGACCTCCTCCCTCCCTCCTTCTTCGAGCTTTCCCTCCCTGACCTGGGGAAGAACATCAACGCAGCATCGGAGGCCACCGAATGAGCCCATCATCCCCGACCTCCTTCCCCCTGTCGGTCACCTTTCACTCCGACTGGGGCGTCACCACCGGAACGGGTGTCGCCGGCGGCGTGGACTCCGTCGTCGAGAAGGACGAGCGCGGCCTGCCGATCGTACGCGCGACCGTCCTCGCCGGCGTCGTGCGGGAGCAGTCGCTCCTCGCGGCCCAGGCACTCGACGACGGCTCCGGCCGCTCCTGGCGCGCCTTCGCCTCCGCCCTGTTCGGCTCCGACCTGGCGCCGCGGCTCGTCGTCTTCTCCGACGCCAGGCTCATTGACCCACCGACCGACCCCGCCGACCTCATCCACGAGGTCGTCTCCCTATCCATCGACGAGAAGACCGGCACGGCGCGCGAGGACTTCCTGAGGTTCTTCGAACGCGCCGGCGCCTGCCGGCTGCGCGGCGAGGTCACCCTGTCCGACGTCGACAAGGACGGACGCCCCCTGACCTGGAGCGACGAGCAGCGCGACGCCGCCGAGCTCCTCCTGGCCCTGGCCGGCCTGCTGGTGCGCGCAATCGGCTCCAACCGGGCGGTCGGCGACGGCGTCTGCGACGTCCTCATCCACGCCGACCACGAGCCCGGCGACGCCCGGGCCGTCAAGGACTGGTGCCGCACACAGCTGGGCAGGTGGAAGGGGCGCGGCGCCCCGCAGCCTCCCGCGGCGGACGCGGCCGCTGCGGCGGCCCCGGTCCTTCAAGCGAGCCCCGCATCCACCGCCGCCGGCGCCTTCCACGAGGCGACCCTGACGATCGACCTGCGAACCCCGGTGGTCTCCTACGAGGTCCCCATGTCCAACGAGATCCGCTCCCTGGACTTCCTGCGCGGCACCGTCCTGCTGCCCTGGGTGCACCGGCTCATCACGCGCGCCGTCGCCCAGGCCCCCGGCGCATCGGAGGCCCTCGTCCGGGAGGTCCGCGACGCCGTCGTCAACGGGGAGCTGCTTGTCTCCGACGGCGTCGTCTCCTACCAGGGGGAGCGCGGGCTTCCGATGCCGCTGGTGTTCTCCAGCCCCAAGGTCGGCCAAGGATCCACGAGCCAGGAGCCCAAGACGGCTGAGGGCGAGGGCGACGAGAAGATGTGCGTCTGCAACCGGATGCGCGCCGAGGAGCCCGAGCACGAGGTCCACAAGCCGCTGCGCAACGGATACGTCTTCCCGGCCGCCGGCGCGAAGGGCGCCCCGGCGCTCATCGGGCGGCAGTCCACGGCGCACGACGCCGCCACCGGGGCGGCCAGGGACGGCCAGCTCTACCTGGTGCGGGCGCTCCCGGCGGGCCTGAGCCTCCAGGCGACGGTGACGGTCTCAACCCGCCTGTACCAGCGGATCAGTGAGCAGCTGGAGGCCCTCGCCGGCACAGGGCACCGGGCCCGCCTCGGGGCGCGTCGCCTCAGCGGCACCTTCGGCGAGACCGAGTGCACCCTCTCGGCCTTCGCACCGAGCCCGGCGCCCCAGGTGGTCGACGCCGAGGACACGACGCTCTGGTTCACCTCCGACGTACTGGCCCGCTCATCCCGGCTCGGCCCGGGCGGGAGCCTGACCGACCTGCTTGCCGCCTTCCAGCGGGCAGGCGCCCCCATCGAGCTCGCCGAGGCGGACGGGACGCGCTTCAACGCCGGAGTCAGGCACCGGCGCGTGGACTCCTGGTCCGCGGCGAGCCACCAGCCCCGGGCCACCCGCATGGCCATCCAGGCCGGCTCGGTCCTCAAGGTGAGAACCACCGCCCCGGAGAAGCTGGCCGCCCTGGCGGCCGTCGGCATCGGGGAGCTACGGGCGCAGGGCTTCGGGAGGTTCGTCGTCGGGCATCCCCTGCTGGAGAAGGAGACGTTCACACTGAGGAACCTTCACGGGGAGGACCTCGCACCGACCGCTGATGGTGCTGCGGCAACGAAGGAGGCTCAGCGATGAGCGTGACCCGCTATGAGCTCACCGTCCACCTGGTGACGGACGCGCCCCTCCACTCAGGAGGCATCGACGAGGTGATCGACCGCCGGCGCGGAGCCGTCGACTCTCGCGACGATGAGTCCACGCCGGCGAGCGATTCCGAGAAACTCAATGACGCCACCGAAGACGGCAAGAAGAAGTCCAAAGCAAGACGGACCACCGTCGCCCGGCGATTCGCGCGCGACGGCCACGGCCGTCCGGTCCTCACCGGGCGCTCCGTCAAGGGCGCCCTGCGAGCCGCCTGCCAGCGATTCCTCGAGGAGCACGGCGACGCCGTCGGACTGACCGAACGCGAGCTGCAGCAGCTGTGGGGAGATGACGGAACCCGCGGGGCCGGTTCAGCGGCGCCGCTGCGGGCCTCGGCGATCACCGTGCACACGGTCGAGTTGCCCACCGAGGGCTATGAGGGGGATGAGGAGCACAAGATCGTGCTCCCGACCCGGATGGGCAACGCCATCGACCGGTACTGGGGCTCAGCCGGCGACACCGCGCTGTTCGAGCACGAGTACCTACCCCGCGGCAAGGCGCTCGCCCTGACCATCACCGCGGAGGCCGGGCTGCCCGACGACGTCGAGGTACCCCAGGGCGATGTCGCCCCGCCCGGGCCGGAGCAGGTCGAGAAGCTCTTCGCACTCATCATCGGGCTCATCAAGGACGGCAGGGTCGCCTTCGGCGGCCGGCAGAACGCCGGGTGGGGGAGAGTCGCGCTCAGCGACTCGGAGAAGGCCTGGACCCTCACCAAAGCGGAGCCGGGCAGCCGGGTGGGCCTGAAGGAGTGGCTCTCCGGCGCCGGCGGGCGCTCGGTCGACGTCGCCCCCGTGGACTGCGGAGGCAGCGGCCGGATGCGGATCGAGATCACCTGGGACAGCCCCACCGGGATCCTCGTGGCCGAGCCCCAGGATGACGGCTCCGGGGAGGGAGCCGACGCCGGGGCCGCAGACGGATCGCCGGAGGGCGCGGACTCTGAGGAGACGAAGCCGTCCCGCCCCCTGCGCGCCGGCCCGGAAGAGACCGACCCGATCGTGCTGCCCGGAAGCTCCGTCCGCGGCGCGCTGCGGACCCGAGCGACGCGGATCGCCCGCACCATCCTGCTGGCGAAGAAGGACCCGAACACGGAGGCCGACTGGTCGGACGCAGGCGTCCACGAGCAGCTCGCGCAGGATCCGAGCCTCGTGCGGGACCTGTTCGGCTCGACGACCCACCGCGGCGCGCTGACGGTCCTCGACACGCTCACCGCCAAGGACGGCCCGAGCCGCAAGGTCACGCACAACGCCGGCGACCGGTGGACCGGCGGCGTCGCGGACGGGGCGCTCTACAGCGAGGAGGTCTACGACTCCACCTGGAACAGCATCGTCCTGGAGCTCGACCTCGACCGGCTTCTGACCAACGCGAAGGCGGGCCTGGAGGAACCAGGCGGGCAGGAGAACAGTCAGGGCGAGGACCGCAGCCGCGCCGCCTTCTGCCTCCTGGGGCTGGTGCTCGCCGAGCTGGCCGCCGGGACGCTCCCTCTGGGGAGCCGCGGCACCCGGGGCATGGGGCAGGTTGAGGTCAAGGCCATGGCCGTGACCGGCGGAAAGGGCCTGGGGATCGAGAGCTGGTCCCTCCAAGCGGAGGACGGGGCGGGCGAGTCGCTTCCTCGGCTGATTCTGAAGGGGCTCAGGGACGTGAGCTCCGGGATCGAGAGGAATCCGAGAGCCGGAGCCGGCTGGGAGGGATGGTCCTCCTACCTGGTGGGCAGCAGCGAGAGGCCGCTTGTGGATAAGGAGGAGCGGGATGCCTGAGAAGACGTGGGAGCCGGAGCCGTTGCGACAGGCCGTTTGGAAGGACATGCCCGGCGCGGGAGCCGAGCAGCCCAGGGGCGTCGAGCTTCAACGGGTTCTCGAACGCGCCGAGGACCTGGGAGGCGAGATGAACGGCGTGGCCTACACGACCAGCGGCGCCTACTCGGTGAGAAGGGCTGGGGCCTCCGGGCTCACCACCCTGATTGAGAAGGACGGCCAGGCCGGTTCCCGGGAGTTGACGATCGACCTGGACACGGTCTTCGAGCTGCGCCTGTGGCGGGTGATGGGCAAGAAGACCGACGGCGGCAACGTCGCCGGCGAGGACGGCGTCCTGGCCCATGAGCTGCGGTGGCTCAACGGCAGTGGGGCCGCTGAGATCGTGATCGGCGCGTCCCGTGAAGGTCTCCCGGGCGGCAGCGACTGCTGGGTTCGGGACAACAGCTACCTCCAGCACGGGGAGAAAGGCGACGTCATGGACAGCATCGAGGTCTTCACCGTGGAGGAGACATACGGAAACACCGTATTCACCGACGAGCTCATGACCGGAAGGTGGGGCTGACATGACCGCGTTCCAGCCGTTCCACTCCGCCGTCAACCGGATTCCGGTTCTCAGACCAAAAGTCCTTGATCTTGTGGATCGAAAGGCACTGCCCGCCGACCTGTTCGGGGACCAGGAGCCCCCGGCGCACGATCACCTGTTGTTGGAGCGCTGGTCGGGGTCGATCGATCTGGAGCTGACGGTGAGGACTCCTCTCGTCTACGGCGAGCAGAGAGAGAACCCCGGCGGCGGCACCCAGGTCGAGATCCCCACGGATCAGCAGGGGCGCGTGGTGTTCCCGGGGACGATGGTCAAGGGAATGCTGTCGCGTGCCTATGAGGTACTGACCGCGTCCCGATTCAGAGTGTTCGAGGAGCATGCCAAGCCGCTCACCTACAGGGCGGATGTCGCTGACGCATTGCGCCTCGTCCCGGTACGGGTCGTGGAGGTGAAGGACAACGATGGGGGAATCGTCGTTGAGCTGTTGCGCGGCAGCACCGGGGACGGGGACGTGGAGTACAAGGATCAGTTCGATCATCGCCCGTTCCCCATCATGCTCGCCGCCTCCCTCCAGGACGGAGGAAGAGGGCATGCTCAACGTGGGCGTGAATTCAACGAGACACAGTTCCGTGCGATGACGAGGCATGAGAACAAGGTGCGTTGTGACTTGGCTCTGTGCCTGCATCCAAGGGGAGGTCATTACGCCTACTGGCAGGTGGTCGGCCTGTACGACGGCCGGGGGAATCCCGTCTGCGCCTTCAATGTGCGGAACGATATAGACGTCGTGGGCGAGCGCAATGATGTGACGGGATACGTCTATCGCACAGCGAGGGACGGAGATCAAGCCTCAGATGTGTTTCCTCGGAAGCACGATGAACGGGTGTTCTTCGATCTCTCCGAGAGTCCTGAAAGGCTCGAAGTGGACCGGAGTGTTGCTGAGGCCTATCGCGGAGTCGTCGACAGCTATGCGCAGCAACGTGAGGAGAACGACCTCCAGCCCGGGATGCGTCCGAACCGCTTCACAGGTGTGGACTCCGAGTCCCTCCTCCACGTGGGATCCCTGGCATACGCCGTCCTCTCCGACGATGAGACCGCCGTGGAGGAGCTGGTACCGACCATGGCGGGACGCCGCTCGTATTGTCTGAGCCCCCGCAGTCTTGCTGAGGAGCAGCGTGTTGCTCCACTTGGGGCCGCCGCAGAGGCGTCAGCTGCCGACAGGCTCTTCGGGTACGTCGTCCCCGACACACGTGAAGGCGCTGAAGACGGTGACGTTGCCGCCAGGGGGCGGCTCATCTTCGGGCAGGTGGATACCTCCTCCGTTGTCTTGAGTCGAGAGGAGACACCCATTGCTCCTCTTCTCTCCCCTAAACCGGCTTCTGCTCGCAGATTCCTGACCGACAGGAATGGTCGGACTCCTCGGAACGCGGGGGAGGTTCTACGGCGCTCAGAGTATTTCAGGTCCGGACAGCATCTTGGCGTGGCGGTGCACCCGATCCATCGCTCGATCCTGGGCTCGGAAGAGTTCCCCGCGTCAGCGACGCGGGCTCCCCATCAGGAAGGAGTGACCCAAGGGGAGAATCTTCAGATTCAGTCGGTGGTGAAGACATGGATTCGTCCCGGAAGCGTCCTGCGGTGCCGGATGCGGTTTGAGAACCTGTCTCGCAACGAGCTCGCCGCCCTGGTCTGGCTGCTGGAACCTGCGAATCTTGTCCCGGCATCGGAGCAGAACGCGGAAAAGAGTAAGACCGGCTATCTTCGCGTCGGGCTTGGTAAACCATTGGGTCTCGGTGCCGTTGAGGTGCGCATGGCGAAGGACGGGCTTCGAGCCGTGAACGTGGGCGGTGAGAATGATCTCTCTGAGGCATATCAGAACCTGTCAGGCTGCTTGGGCGTCAGTGAGACGGTGCATCGTCCTGCGGACTTCGCGCTGAAGATCAACCCGGCCGCCTTGCCGTGGGTTCAGGCTCTCCAACGCGCGTCCTTCGGGTACTCGGACGGCAGGCCTGTCCGTCACATGTTGCTCAATGAGAACCAGGAGAACAACAAGGTCGATCGCTACGGAGATCCTAAATGCGGCTTGAGTCCGGTCGACATGTTTGGGGCCGGAGACACGAAGCTTCTTCAGGTTCCTGAGCCCGAGCGTCGCAACGGGGGACGGCAACGTCGTGGAGGGCGCTAAGGCGGCCATCACGGCAACACTCATCACCACGGCCGGCGGCACTGATCGTCGCACAAGATACGGGCGTCGTCGCCGGGCGGGGTGCGTTGGTGAGCTGCGCGTACTCGGCGTGCCGCCGGCTCACCACACCCCTCGGTACGGCCCGGCGTCGTCGGCCAGATGCCGAATGGTGGTGCAAGGCGTCTCGACGCCGCTTCCCCGGCTGCGCCGGCCGGTGCGGTGCAGCAGGGAGACCTGGTGTCGCATCTTGGCCCGTACGATGGCGCGCGCCAGTGGGAGGCGGGCATCGTCGTCGGTGGCGAAGGACGCCTGGGTCAGGAGCCGGCGGGCGCTGGCCGTCGAGCGGGGTCCGGCGAGCTGGCCCAGGTAGCCGCCGTGGCGGGAGAGGAAGATGACGTCGATGTCGTTGTACAGCGCCCAGGACCGGGCTCCGGATGACAGCCCGACGGCGCCGGTGAGGACGATCCGGCTGACGGCCCGGCGGGGGATGGAGACCTGCGGCAGGCCGTCGGCGCCGTCGACGATGAGACGGTTATGGCTGACGTGGACGCGGGCGCCGTCGCGGCCGACGTAGACCACCTGGTCCGGGTCGGGACGGCCCTTGATGTCGTGGCGGGGGTCGACGGGCGGGAAGCTGCGGGAGAAGTCCGTCCCCAGGTAGCAGAAGCCCTCATCGAAGCTGGTCATGGCGGTTTTCTCCTGGTTGAGTCGGAGTCCTCTGGGCGTCAGGAGGGTGTCGAGGAGCTCGAGGGCCTCCAGCAGGTCGGGTTCATGGGGGCTGCAGATGACGATGTCATCGGCGAAGCGGGCGTAGCCGTAGCCCGCGTCGCCCATGGCCCGGTCGACGTCGGTCAGGGCCAGGTTGGCCAGGAGCGGGGACAGGCAGGAGCCCTGGGCGATGCCGCGGTTGCGGGTACGCCGCTCGCCCCTGGCGCGCCGCGGTCGGGCAATGAGCCGGATGAGGTCGATGGTGCGCGGGCAGCCGGCGATGGGGGAGAGGGTGGCCAGGGCGTCCTCGATGCTGAGGTTGGGGAAGTAGTCCTCGATGTCGGTGCGCAGGACGTAGCGGTAGCCGGTGTCCCGCAGCCTGGCGAGGTGGTCGACGGCGTCGTCGGTGCCGATACCCGTCCGGTAGGCGAAGGAGCAGGGGGACATGGCGAGGTCGGCCCTGTGGGCGACCGCGTTGACGACCGCGCGCTCGACGACCCGGTCCCGGATCGAGGGGATGTGCAGGGTGCGGACCTCCCCGGAGGTGCCCTTAGGGATGCCGAAGCTCAGGAGCGGGTCGGGCTCGTAGGTTCCTGAGCGCAGGGACTCGGAGAGCTCGGTGAGGAAGTCATCGAGATGCTCGGCGAACTCCTTGGTCTTCTTTTGCAGGACGCCGTCGGAGGCGTCCTTGGCGAGGACCGTGCGCCAGCCTCCCTCCAGGCCCTCGCGGGAGCTGATGCGCTCGAACGGGGTGCCGGTGGCCGCCTCGGACGACGTAAAGCCCGCGGCGTGCTGGAGCGGGTGAATGTCCTCCCCGAGGTGCTGGCCCGGTTTCGCGCGATCGGAACGACGGCGACGACGGTGCGGGCGAGGTGGGGATGGTGGTGTCGTTGATAGTGGTGGTGATGGCTGGGCTGGACGCATCATTGCGGCCTTTCAAGGGCGGGAACGTGAAGAGGCTCTGGGGACAGGATATCGAAATATGTGGTGGTGAAGTATGGAGGTTGGTGATCTGTGGTGGCCCGGACATATAGCCATGTGCACGTTTTAATGCACCTTGTGGTGCCGGGTGCTTTCTGGCGGGTAATTAAGTCACGACAGAATAAGGTCGTGCACCTGTCTTAATGCACCTTGTGGTGCTGGGTGCTTTCTGACCATGGGACAGCCGTTCCATGCGCCGCGAAGCCAGGTCTTAATTCACCTTCTGGTGCTGGGTGCTTTCTGACCTGGGCCTCGGCTGGTGTGTAGGGACAGCTCGACTGTCTTAATGCACCTTGTGGTGCTGGGTGCTTTCTGACAAGACGGAAAACCTCAGAGGTAGCCTAGATAGGCTGCGTCTTAATGCACCTTGTGGTGCTGGGTGCTTTCTGACGTCAGGCATGGCGACAGATGGCCGAGAACATCGCGTCTTAATGCACCTTCTGGTGCTGGGTGCTTTCTGACCTGAAGCCCGTGGTACCAGTAGTGTCGATCAGGCTTGTCTTAATGCGCCTTCTGGTGCTGGGTGCTTTCTGACCTCAACCCTCAGTTCTCTGTGATCACGCGAGAGCAGTCTTAATGCACCTTCTGGTGCTGGGTGCTTTCTGACGGTGCCTATTCTTTCAACGACACAAGGAATCGTCTTAATGCACCTTCTGGTGCTGGGTGCTTTCTGACCCCCTGCCTCTGGGAGTGGCGTCGTTGCGCCATTTCCAGGGGCTGGAACGCCACCGGCTCCGCAAGCACCCCGCGGGACCGGCCAGCACGCCCCCTATTTAACCACCTTTCGGCGTCCCGACGCCAAGCGCCACCGACACACCCTCAGGCACCTTCAGCCACCAACTTCCAACGACGTCAAGCCAAAAGGTCGACGTTCCCGCCTGTGACTGCGGGCACATCCTGGTGTGGTGGCGGAGAGGTTGGACCCTGGACTTGGCGTCAAGGGCGCTTCCTCCGTTGAGTCGCCTGGCTGCTCAACTCGTTAAGGAGATGAGGGTGGACTTGTAAGTCCCATCAATAGTCCTTCTGGTGCTGGGTGCTTTCTGACATGAACTTTCGCTGTGGATCGGCGCGATCGCAACTCTGTCTTAATGCACCTTCTGGTGCTGGGTGCTTTCTGGCTGGAGACCGCGCAGGGGCTGGGTGCGGTCCTGATGCAGGTCTTAATGCACCTTCTGGTGCTGGGTGCTTTCTGGCCATTGCCCGTTCGTCGCGTACCGGGAGGAGTCGGGGTCTTAATGCACCTTCTGGTGCTGGGTGCTTTCTGACATGAACTTTCGCTGTGGATCGGCGCGATCGCAACTCTGTCTTAATGCACCTTCTGGTGCTGGGTGCTTTCTGACCTACTAAAGGGGGACTATGCTATGGCTACCGCAGATGTCTTAATGCACCTTCTGGTGCTGGGTGCTTTCTGGCGGGGGCTTTCTGTCTAGCTTCGCAGGTCGCCCCTTACGTCTTAATGCACCTTCTGGTGCTGGGTGCTTTCTGACGCTAGGACAGCCCGACGCCATCATAGTGGCTGCGCTAGTCTTAATGCACCTTCTGGTGCTGGGTGCTTTCTGACGACATAGCAGCAGTCATTGAAGACAGATGGCGCAAAGTCTTAATGCACCTTCTGGTGCTGGGTGCTTTCTGACGCTCGGCGGTCCTCATGCCCCTCTTCGTTGGATGGAGTCTTAATGCACCTTCTGGTGCTGGGTGCTTTCTGGCGATGAGGCTGGGAGATTAGTAGAGCGGGCGGCAAAGTCTTAATGCACCTTCCGGTGCTGGGTGCTTTCTGGCCAACTACCTATTTACACGCAGGAACGGATCATTAATGTCTTAATGCACCTTCTGGTGCTGGGTGCTTTCGGACATTGCGTGGGGAATTATACTCGGTCTGATAATCTGTCTTAATGCACCTTGTGGTGCTGGGTGCTTTCGGACTCCTGCCTCTGGGAGCGGCGTCGTTGCGCCACTTCCAGGGGCTGGAGTGCCACCGGCTCCGCAAGCACCCCGCGGGACCGGCCAGCACCGCCCCTATTTAACCACCTTTTGGCGTCCTGGCGCCAAGAGCCACCGACACCCCCTCAGGCACCTTCAGCCACCAACTTCCAACGACGCCAAGCCAAAAGATCGATGTTCCCGCCTGTGACTGCAGACACAGCCTGGTGTGGTGGTGGAGGAGTCGGGCCTTGGACTCGGCGTCAAGGGCTCTTCCTCCGTCGAGTCGCCTGGCCGCTCAGTTCGTTAAGGAGGTGAGGAGGGACTTGTAAGTCCTGTCATTAGGTCTTCTGGTGCTGGGCGCTTTCTGTCAGGGGCTGGACCATGATGCAGCCCATCGCTGTCACGTCTTAATTCACCTTCTGGTGCTGGGGGCTTTCTGGCCTGTATGTGCCAGCAGTAGCCGGGGGCTGTATTTGGTCTTAAGGCACCTTCTGGTGCTGGGGGCTTTCTGACTAATCGGGTGGGCCAAGTGGGGCTGCTTCGCGGTGTGCTCTTAATGCACCTTGTGGTGCTGGGGGCTTTCTGACACTGTGCTACTACGAGACAGAGGGCTAAAAGCCCACGTCTTAATGCACCTTGTGGTGCTGAGTGCTTTCTGACGTTTATGTGTGCGGTAAATACCGCTAATATCGCGCTGTCTTAATGCGCCTTCCGGTGCTGGGTGCTTTCTGACTGGCCTGTTTTGGTGGCAGGAGAAAAAAGTACGGTGTCTTAATGCACCTTCTGGTGCTGGGTGCTTTCTGACAAGACGGAAAACCTCAGAGGTAGCCTAGATAGGCTGCGTCTTAATGCACCTTGTGGTGCTGGGTGCTTTCTGACCCTGGTCGTAGGCTGGTTCAATCGTCGCTCCTCGCGCGTCTTAATGCACCTTCTGGTGCTGGGTGCTTTCTGAAAAGAAAGAGCAGAGCCATGCAGTTTGATGTCAATGTCTTAATGCACCTTGTGGTGCGGGGTGCTTTCTGACGCAAGATCGTGGGTGGGACCGGTCTTTCCTCGGGTCTTAATGCACCTTGTGGTGCTGGGTGCTTTCTGACCTTTGCTCGCCAAGGGTTCCATTTTCACTGTTAAGGTCTTAATGCACCTTGTGGTGCTGGGTGCTTTCTGACCCGCGAGGACATTCTGGCCGACCTGGAGGGCAAGTCTTAATGCACCTTCTGGTGCTGGGTGCTTTCTGACTGGCTATACCGGCACGAAGGTCTGCCCCTCCTGGTCTTAATGCACCTTCTGGTGCTGGGTGCTTTCTGACCTGAGTGAACCCTGGTAGCTACCCGATGTGGCTATGTCTTAATGCACCTTCTGGTGCTGGGTGCTTTCTGACACCCCTGCCTCTGGGAACGGCGTCGTTGCGCCACTTCCAGAGGCTGGAGCGCCACCGGCTCCGCAAGCACCCCGCGGGACCGGCCAGCACCGCCCCTATTTAACCACCTTTCGGCGTCCTGACGCCAAGCGCCACCGACGGCACCTTGAGCATCTTCAGTCACCAACTTCCGACGACGTCAAGCCAAAAGATCGACGTTCCTAGCCGTGACTGTCGACACATTGTGCTTCCGTGGCTCGGCCGGCGCGCCGCAGGCTCTCGTCCTCTCCTCCTCCTGGCCGTCGATGCTGAAGAACGTCGACCTCTCGAACTCTCCGCACAAGCCGGATCCCCTCCGGTAGTGTCGTCAGAAAGAAAGAGGCACACGGCCTTGCGCCGGCCTCCCGCCACCAGCCGGCGCCGCCGTCGGCCTCCCCTGCCGCACCCACCACTCATCACGCCGCAAAGGAGCCCCGTCGAGTGCCCGCCACCGTATTCGTCCGCTTCGATGCGCCCGGCCCGGTCGAGGCCACCCCCCGCCGCCTTCACGCCGCCTGGGGCAGAGTCCTCGATCTCCCCGAAGGAGTCAGCCCCGAGCGCGCCGCCCGCCTGCCCGCCCTCGCCCACCGTCCACCCCACGATCAGCCCGGCCCCAAGCCCTACTGCCTGGGCGACATGACCCAGACCCCGGACGGCCTCGGCGTCGAGCTGCGATTCCTCGACGACCGCCTCCTGGACACGCTCGACGCCTGGCTCGCCTGGGGTGGCGTCCTGCCCATCGGCGACGGCGGCGAGACCACCACCGTGCTCGCCGCCGTCGAGGCCCAGGTCCTCGAACAGGCCGACTGGGAGGACCTTGCCGCCCAGACCGCCTCCACCGCCTGGGACATCCGCCTGCTCACCCCCACCGTCTTCACCTCCCGCGGACACCACGTCCCCGAGGTCACCGCCGCCTCCCTGGCCACCAGCCTCCACGCGCGCTGGCGCCACTGGTGCCGCCCCCTTGCCCCCGAGCTCCCCGAGCGGGAGCGCCTCACCTCCGTCCTCATCACCCAGGACCGCACCCGCCGCACCGTCGTCGGCCTGGGCATGCCGAGTGCCGACCGCCGCGGACGCCTCTCCAGCCGCCGTATCCCCGCCAGCGTCGGCACCCTGCGCATCAGCGCCCCCGCCGCCGGCTCCATCACCGCCGTCTTCTCCCAGCTCATGGCCCTGGCCCGCTACACGAGCGTCGGCTCCCACAGCGCCTACGGGATGGGCGTCATCGACGTCGTCGCGGACGCACCATAAGGCGAGCTGACGCACCCCCGGGCCTCATCCCCCGTGCCCTCAGGTGCGTCCTCGAGAGAAGGTAACCTCCAACCCGCCCGCACCCCCGGTTCTTCCCGGCCACGCCCGGCGCGAACGTGAGCAAGCGCAATGGGACCTTTGCCGTGCTATC
Organism: uncultured Actinomyces sp.; assembly: GCA_963552815.1. Taxonomy (GTDB): domain Bacteria; phylum Actinomycetota; class Actinomycetes; order Actinomycetales; family Actinomycetaceae; genus Actinomyces. The sequence goes on from CAUVMS010000006.1 coordinate 38,466, forward strand.
GGCTAACGTCTGAGCGTCAGTATGTTGAAGGGACCTACCGCCGATGAAAGATTCTGGGCGTAAGCCCGGCCGCAAGGACTCGGAGAAGCCGGGCAAGGCCGGAAAGGATGATCGCAGCAAGCGAGACCGCAAGCTCCGCGACTCACTGGGCAACCCATTCCTGTGGCTGGTGCCCTTCCTCCTGGTCGTCGTCCTCGGCTGGGCCGTCTTCTCCTCGATGTTCGGCTACCGCACCATCGACACCTCCGACGGCCTGGCCCTCCTGCGCGACAAGGCGGACACGATCGAGTCCGTCACCGTCATCGACGGCACCCAGCGCGTCGAGCTCGACCTGAGCTCCACCTACGTCCAGCCCAAGAAGGAGGGCGAATCCGAGGCGCGCCCCCTGGGTAAGAAGGTCGAGTTCTCCTACACCGAAGCCCAGGCCGAGCAGGTCGACCGCCTCGTCCAGGCCGCCGCCCCCAAGGACGGCTTCAACTCCGTGGTGCCCACCACCACCTGGTGGTCCTCGCTCATCCAGCTGCTCGTGCCCGCCATCCTGCTGGGCGGCTTCATGTGGTGGCTCCTGAGCCGCATGGGCGGCGGGCGCGGCGGCGCCATGGGCTTCGGCCGCTCCAAGGCGAAGGTCGGCTCCAAGGAGATGCCCGACGTCACCTTCGACGACGTCGCCGGCGAGGACGAGGCCGTCGAGGAGCTCGAGGAGATCCGCGAGTTCCTCTCCGAGCCGGACAAGTTCCGCGCCGTCGGCGCCAAGATCCCCAAGGGCGTCCTCCTCTACGGCCCGCCCGGAACCGGTAAGACCCTCCTGGCCAAGGCCGTCGCCGGTGAGGCCGGCGTGCCCTTCTTCTCCATGGCCGCCTCCGAGTTCGTCGAGATGTTCGTCGGCGTCGGCGCCTCACGCGTGCGCGACCTGTTCGACCAGGCCAAGGAGAACGCCCCCTCCATCATCTTCGTCGACGAGATCGACGCCGTCGGCCGCCACCGCGGCTCGGGCACCGGCGGCGGGCACGACGAGCGCGAGCAGACCCTCAACCAGCTCCTCGTCGAGATGGACGGCTTCGACGCCAACACCAACGTCATCCTCATCGCCGCCACCAACCGCCCCGACGTCCTGGACCCGGCCCTCCTGCGCCCCGGCCGCTTCGACCGGCAGGTCAGTGTCGAGGCCCCCGACATGGCCGGGCGCGCCGCCATCCTCAGGGTCCACGCCAAGGGCAAGCCCTTGACCGACGACGTCGACCTCGACCTCGTGGCCAAGCGCACCCCTGGCTTCACCGGCGCGGACCTGGCCAACGTCCTCAACGAGGCCGCACTGCTCACCGCCCGCTCCAACGCCCAGCTCATCGACAACCGGGCCCTGGACGAGGCCATCGACCGCGTCATCGCCGGCCCGCAGAAGCGCACCCGCGTCATGCGCGACCACGAGAAGCGCGTCACCGCCTACCACGAGGCCGGCCACGCCCTGTGCGCGGCCGCCGGTGCCTACTCCGACCCGGTCACCAAGGTGACGATCCTGCCGCGCGGCCGCGCCCTGGGTTACACGCAGGTCATGCCCCAGGACGACAAGTACTCCACCACCCGCAACGAGCTGCTCGACCAGCTCGTCTACGCCATGGGCGGGCGCGCCGCCGAGGAGATCATCTTCCGCGACCCCACCACCGGCGCCTCCAACGACATCGAGAAGGCCACCGCCACGGCCCGCAAGATGGTCACCGACTACGGCATGACCAGCGCGGTGGGCGCCGTCAAGCTCGGCACCACCGAGAACGAGACGGTCCTGGGGCTCAACGCCACCAACCGCGACTTCTCCGAGCAGGTCGCCGCCACCGTCGACGCCGAGGTCCGCTCCCTGCTGGACACCGCCCACCGCGAGGCCTGGGAGATCCTCACCCGCAACCGCGTCGTGCTCGACGAGCTGGCCGAGGAGCTCCTCACCCGCGAGACGCTCCTGGAGAAGGACCTGGAGCGGATCTTCAAGGGCGTCATCAAGCAGCCCGAGCGGCCCCTGTGGCGCAGCGACGAGTCGCTGCCCGTCGTCGATGTCGCGCCGGCCACCGTCGCCTCCACCGACGGCGAGACCGGAGCCGGCCACAGCGGGGACGACTTCTGGGGCTACAACCGGTGAGCCAACCCGGGCCCCGGCGGGCCCGGCAGGCGCAGAGAGACAGAGGCTGACCATGAGCTACGACGCCGAGGGCGTGCGGCGGGCGGTGCGCGACCTGCTCGTCGCCATCGGGGAGGACCCCGACCGCGACGGCCTGCGCGACACCCCCGAGCGCATGGCGCGCGCCTACGCGGAGATGTTCTCCGGCCTCGGGCAGGACCCGGCCGAGCACGTCGAGCGGGTCTTCGACGTCGGGCACGAGGAGATGGTCCTCGTGCGCGACATCCCCATGTACTCGGTGTGCGAGCACCACCTCCTGCCCTTCCACGGGGCGGCGCACGTGGGCTACATCCCCAGCTCCGACGGCCGCGTCACCGGCCTGTCCAAGGTGGCGCGCCTCGTGGACGGCTACGCCCGGCGCCCCCAGGTCCAGGAGCGGCTCACCCGGCAGATCGCCGACGCCCTTGTCGAGCGGCTGGAGTGCCGGGGTGTGCTCGTCGTCGTCGAGGCCGAGCACCTGTGCATGTCCATGCGGGGCGTGCGCAAGCCCGGCTCCAACACGGTCACCTCCGCCGTGCGCGGCATCATGCGCAACGCCGCCACCCGCTCCGAGGCCATGAGCCTGGTCCTGGGCCGGCGGTCCTGAGCGCGGCCCGTGGGCGCCACTGGAGGCGATCGCGGGCCATAATGTCCAAATCTGCAGCAAAGGCTCGGGACGGGCTCCAGCCCGCGAAAGAAAACCGCATGATTCTGCGGCTCGCATCATTGGTGTCAGGGGCGCTCAGGTCCCTTTGCTGCAGATTTGGACACTATCGGCTCTTTCCCGTACCGCACGGACTGTCCGGGCGGCCCCCTGAGGCTCGCTGCATGGGCCGCAGGCTCTCCTGGTCGGGGACCTTCGATAGCGTCGGGTGCAGCCCACGCGTACGGGGACAGGATTTCTGTCCCCGTACGCGTGACGTGTCCCCGCTGGAAATCACCCGTACCCGGCCGCGTGGAATGTCCCCACCCGGAAACGGCGGCTGCGCCGACGAGCGCGGCTTCAGAAGACCGCCTGGAAGGGGACGCTGAGGATCGCGGTCCAGCGGCCCTCGCCCTGGCTCACGCTCAAGCTGCCGCCCAGGGACTCCACGCGGCGCCGCGCCCCCTCCAGGCCCAGGCCCGAGGAGAAGGCGTCATAGCCCGGTACGCCAGTGCCCGGTGCGCCGGCGCCCGCCCACATGCCGCCCACCTGCTCCGGAAAACCGACGTCATTGCTCGCCATCGCCTCCAGGGAGCGCCCGTCGGACTCGATGACCAGTCGCGCCCGCCCCTGCGGGGCCGTGTACTTGGACATGTTCGTCACCAGCTCGCCCAGCACCCGCAGCAGCTGGAGCCGCACGCCCGGCGGGATCACCGGGATCCCGAGCAGTTCCAGGCCCTCCACCTCCAGGCGCGCCCCCCGCTGCCCAAGGCTGGCCGTGGCATCGGCGATGACCGCCTCCAGGGGACGCGGCGCGGAGGTCGCCTCGATGTCCACCCGCTCGCCCCCGCGAATGTCGCTCATGGCGCGCAGCGCGTGCCGCGTCTGCTCCACCGCCGCGCGCACCGCCGCCGTCATCGCGTCCAGCTCGGGCGCCAGCGCCGCGTCCTCGGGGTGCGCGAGCCGGGCCTGCTCGGCCGTCATGACCGCGTGGGTCAGGTCCCGCACCACGGTGTCATGCAGCTCGGTGACCACCAGGAGACGCTGGCGCTCCATACTCTCGCGGTAGGTGTGCAAGGAGCGCTCGGCCTGGTGTCGTGGGCTGCGGATGAGCTCGGCCAGTGTGATGGCCCCGCACCCGATAAAGCCTTGCCATATCAGCATATCGATCCAGCCCTCGCTCGCCCCACCCCAGTGGGCGTCGGCGATCGTGAGCACGAGCGAGAAGACCACCAGGCTGTAGGCGGGTATGCGCGGGAAACCGCGAGCTACGAGGATCGCCGTGCACAGCCAGGGAATAATGCCCGGAGAGATGGAGAGGTCGGTCATCATCACCGTGCCGGCCCACGCCGTCGCGCTGCCGAGCAGGGCCCCGGGCCACGGGAAGCGGCTGCACAACGCCAGCGCCAGGCCCCCGACGATCTCGAAGGCGATCAGGGACGTGTGCAGCGGCCACGCCGCCGCAAGTGAGACGAGGGTGACCAGTGCGGCCAGGAAGGCGTGCGCCAGGTGCAGGCGCCAGGTCGGCCGCCACGTCGTGTACCGCGTGGGCTGCATCAGGCTCGCCAGAATGCCTGCCACCGTCACCACCTTCCCCTGAGCTGATCCGGATAATATCCTTCCATGACGGTTCCCCATGTGACTGATGGTTCGACTGCTCCCTCGCAGGTCCTGCGCGTCGCCATCGTCGACGACGATCCCTTCGTCCTGCACGCGCTGCGGGCCTACCTGAGCTCGGACGAGCGCATCGAGGTTGCCAGCACCTTCTCTCGCGCCGCCGACGCCCTGGCCTTCCTCCACAAGATCCGCGTGGACGTCCTGCTCACCGACGTGCGCATGCCCGAGATGGACGGCCTGGAGCTCCTCACCCGGGTGCGTCAGCAGTGGCCCCGCACGGCCGTCGTCGTGCTCACCTCCTTCGACGACGACGAGGCGATGGTGGCCGCGCTCGCCCAGCATGCCAACGGCTTCCTGCTCAAGGACGCCTCGCCCGAGGAGATCATCCGCGCCGTCGTGGCCGCCAGCGCAGGTGGAACCACGATCTCCCCGGCCGCCACCTCCCGGCTCGTTACTCGCCACCTGCGTTCCCCGCAGACGGCCCAGGCCCCCGACGTCACCGAGGCCGAGCAGGCGGTCCTCACCCTCCTGTGCGAGGGCTACTCCAATGCCGAGATCGCCGAGCAGCTCGTCATCGCCGAGTCCACGGTCAAGACCCACGTCTCCCACCTCATGAAGAAGTACGACGTCCCGTCCCGACTCAAACTCGTCGTCGCCGTCCACAAGACCCAGGGGGCCTGAGCCCGTCGTCCCGGTCACTGGAGCAGCCCGCACCGCCGGTCTCCTCACTCCTCGGACAGGGCCCTGACCGGCGGCACCGAGGCTGCCCGTCCGGCCGGGCGCACTGAGGCCGCCAGGCCCACGGCCAGCGTCACGGCGAACATGCCGATCAACGCGAGGGAGGGGATGTGCACCGCCATGCCCTCGGCGGACTTGGCCATCGCGAGCGTTTCGGAGACGCCCAGCGCCGTCCCGATGAGGAGCCCCAGGCCCCCTCCCACGGCCGCCACGAGGACCCCCTCGGTGACGATGAGGCGGCGGATCTCCTGACGCGAGCTGCCGGTGGCGCGCAGCACCCCGATCTCGCGAACCCGCTCCAGAACCGAGACATCCGTGATGTTGGCCAGCCCGGACAGAGCGATGACCAGGGCGGCCCCCAGAACCAGGCAGACGATGAGGGCCACCTTCATGATCTGGGCCGACATCCGCTCGACACCGGCGGCGTTCCCGCTCACCATGAGCTCCTGACCCCGGACTGCGGCATGGAGGGCGTGCTCGGTGGCCGGTGTCATGGTGCTTCCGGTGGAGCGCACCCACATGGTGGTGTCGGTGGGGGCGTCCCCGTTGAGGCGCTGCGCCGCCGCCGGGGTGATGACGCCGCCCCAGCCCTCGCGAACGCGGGCCGTCAGCTCGACACTGCCGGCGGCGCCGGTCAGGGTCACCTTGGAACCATCCGGAATGCCGTAGATACCGCCCACGATGAGAGTGCCGTCATCGAGGTCCTCCAGACCGCTCGTCGTGCGCACCATGGGGGCGATGGCCCTGGTGTCGATGACGTCGACGACGATTCTGTCGGTCTGTCCGTCAACGGCCTGAGTCAGCTCGAGCGTCGGCACGTAGGTGACGTCCTTGACGCCGTCGACCGCCTTGATCTGCTGCGTCAGGCGCGCGGTATCGGTCTGCGGCGTGACCCCGAAGATCCTGGCGTCCACGGGGGAGCTGTGGCCGAGGATGCTCTCGAAGGAGGCGTTCAGGGAGGACAGGCCCACGAAGAGCCCCGAGCCCACCAGGACGCAGACGAAGAGCGTGGCGGCGGCCGCGGCGGACCGTCCGGAGTTGCGGGCCAGGTTCCGGGTAGCCAGGCGCAGGACCGGCAGCCGCGTGCCGCTGCTGACTCGGCCGATGGCACCGATGATGGCGGTGACCAGAGCCGGCAGACTGAGGACCGCACCGAGGACGACGATGGCGCTGCCACCGGCGGTGACGTAGATGTCGGAGATCTGAATGCCGAGGGCGATCACGGCCGCGCCGGCGCCGGCGACGACGACCCCGGCGGCCGCCGCCCACACCCTGGCGCGGCCGGCCTGCTTGACGCTGGCCACCTGCCCGGTGAGAGCCACGAGCGGGGAGATACGGGTGGCCTTGCGGGCCGGGCGCAGGACAGCGATGAGGGTGACCAGCGTGCCCAGGGCGATGGTCAGGGCCAGCGACGCCGGTGAGATGGTCAGCTGATCGGCCTTGAGGTCCGCGAAGCGCCCCGAGGAGATGACGGCGGCGGCGATCCCGGTTCCCGCGGCCGTGCCCAGGACGGACCCGAACAGGCCGGTGATGAGCCCGGTGCGCAGGACGGCGAGCATCACCTGACGGCGGGTGGTGCCGATGCAGCGCATGAGCCCGACTGTGCGCGTCTGACGCGCCACGAGGGTGCTGAAGGTGGTGGCGATGACGATGATGGCGACCATCGCGCACACCGGTGCCAGGACGTTGAGGATGCCGGCGATCATCGTGCCGCCCTGCTGGTTCTGGGAGCGCTGGGAGATGACGGTCTCCCTGTCCTGAACCAAGGCGTGGGGCTGGACGGCGTGAACCGTCTGCTCCACCGCGGCCGTCAAGGCGGCGGTGTCGGTTCCCGGCTTCGCGGCGACGTAGAGCTGGTAGTAGCTGGTGCTGGCGCCCATCGCCTGGAGCTGGTCGGTGGTGGCGTAGACCGCTCCGATTCCCGCCAGCTCGGTGTCGGGACCGGGGGAGACGATGCCGACGACCGTGGGTGCGCTGTGCGGAGCGTCGGCGTTGTTATCGGCGTCGTTCGTGGTGAGGCGGATCGTGTTGCCGACACTGAGGCCCTGCTGCTCAGCCAGCGTTGTACTGATAGCGACCTCCCCGGTGGTGGTGGGCAGGCGGCCGCTGCTCAGGGTGGTGAACTGGCTGAGGGTCGGAACGTCCTGCGCGCTGACGGCGATGTGGGTGGCATTGCGCAGCTGCTTGGGCAGGTCGAGGTTGAGGACGTCCCAGTGGCGGCCCCGCACGGAGGCGACCCCGTCGAGGGCGGCGACCTGCTTGAGGAGGGCGTCATCCAGTTCGCCCCCGGAGGTCTGGCGCTTGACGGGCCTCTGGACGACGACGTTCGCGTCCCCCACGGACAGGCGCGCGCCGGTCTGCATCTGGGTGCGGGCGGAGTCGGAGATGATGAAGGCGAAGGCGATGAGGGCGGCGCTCATGGCCACGGCCACGAGGGCGGCGGCGGTGCGTCGGATGTCGAGCAGCGAGGGCATCAACGGGCCTCCATTCCAGTGGCGTAGGGGCTCCCGAAGCCGAACATCTGGGTCGCGCTGGGAACCGCGACATGGCGGGCGCTGTAGACGGCGGCGGGACGGGGCTCGGGGGCGACGGGACGGGGCTCGGGGGCGACGGGAGCGGCGCTCGCCCTGGAGGCGCGGCGGGACTCCGGTGCGGTCGCCGGGGTGATGGCCCGACGCACCGGCACGGGGCCGGCCGGGGTCGTCGGTGCCGTCATCGGTGGCACGGGCGGAGCCGCCTGAGCGGGAGTGGCGGGTGCCTGCTGGGCCGGGCGGGCAGTAGGCGCGGAGTGGGTGCCGGGGGAGTGATGGACGGCCTCGTCGCCGATGATGCGTCCGTCGCGCAGGCGGATGATGCGGTTGGTGGTGGCCGCGGCCTGCTCGTCGTGGGTGACCATGACGACGGTCTGACCGAGGTTGTCGCACATGCGGGCCAGCGCCTGCAGGAGGGACGCGGCCGAGGCGGTGTCGAGGGCCCCGGTGGGCTCGTCGGCGAAGACGACCTGGGGGCGGCCGATGAGAGCGCGGGCGATGGCGACTCTCTGCTGCTGGCCGCCGGAGAGCTCAGCGGGGCGGTGGGCGAGGCGGTCGCCGATGCCCAGGGCTGCGATGACGGCGTCATGCCAGTTCGGGTCGGGGGTGCGGTGGGCCAGGCGGGTGGGCAGGAGGATGTTCTCCTCCGCGGTGAGGGTGGGCAGGAGGTTGAAGGCCTGGAAGACGAAGCCGAGCTGGTCGCGGCGCACGGCGGTCAGCTGCTTGTCGTTCATGCCGGCCAGATCGCGGCCGGCGATGAGGACGTGCCCGGATGCGGGGGTGTCCAGGCCGGCCAGGCAGTGCAGGAGGGTGGACTTGCCCGAGCCCGACGGGCCCATGACGGCGACGAACTGGCCGCGGCTCACGGTCAGGCTCACGCCGTCCAGGGCGGCCACCCGCGCCTCGCCGGAGCCGTAGATCTTGGTGAGGTCCCGGGCCTCGACCACGACGTCGGTGGGCGGGGCGGTGGTGGGTCCCGGCGCCGGTTGGGAGGACCGGTGCGGGAGGGATGGGGCGTGAGGCATGACCGTCTCCTTCGAGGTGACTGGGATGTCTGAGATGACCGAGACCCGAGCAGGTCCCGGATGATGCCTCAAGGCTAGGAATCGGCGTCATGGCGCTGGAATGCGTCGAAGGGGCCGACATGACCGGGATGTCCGACGAAAGGGGGAGGCGGGCTTGCGGGGCGGCCGGGTTCGTGCGGGCGGGGCGGCGCCCGGACCCGGCCCGTCTTCTTCGCCGAGATCGGTTCAGTTCCGCATCGAGATCGGTCCGGCGGGGTCGCGCCCGGCTGCCGGGGTCACGAGACGGGCATCTCTGCACGAGACCGGCATTTCCGCGCGAGTCAACGGGGCCGTCGTCGGACTCACGCAGAAATGTCGAGTTCGATGTGCCGAGGCGGTGCGCCAGTGGGGCTGTTCCTCCGCGGACGCAGGACCGGGCTCCTCGGACAACGCCCGCCAGGCCTCACTGCGCTGTTCCTCCGCGGACGCAGGATCGGGCCCGCTCCCGGCCCCGGCGCCGTCGTCGGACTCGAACAGGAATGCTCACGTCGGCGGGGCTATCAGCGGCAGATCCTGGAGGAGGCGGAGGACACGCTCGGAATGCCCGCGTCGGCGGGACCACCAGTGCGGGCGGGACGACCAAGAGGCTCGCCGAGTCTCTCACGGGTCGCATTCGACGCTAGCGGTGCGGGCGGGACGACCCCGCCCCCGACAGGCTCATCGCCCGGGGCGAGGGCCGCGTCCTTATGCTCGACCGCTCCCGGCCCTCGGAACACGTTCTCACTCATCGTGAACATCCCCGAGCGCCGACTGCCTGCGCGTCGTCAATGCTCTCGGGATGAGGGTCCGCGGGTCGGAACCGACCTCGAGCCGAAACCGAACCGATCTCGGCGAAGGGGAGGAGAAGGGGAGGAGGAGCGTGGAGGCCGTCGTCCGCGCCCGGACCCGGCCGCCGCCGCTATCGTCCCACGAGCAGGCGCACGCGGCCGTCGACGTCGGCGCTGCGGGCGCTCACGCCGTAGACCTCCTCGACGGCGCGGGCCGTCAGCACCTCGGCCGGCGCGCCGTCCGCCACGACGCGCCCCCGGCTCATGAGCACGACCCGCTCGCAGTAGGCGGCCGCCACGTCGAGGTCGTGCAGGGCCATGAGCGCGGTGCGCCCGGAGTCGACCACCCGCGCGGCCACCTCGTGCTGATGGCGCAGGTCCAGGTGGTTCGTCGGCTCGTCGAGGATGACCACGGGGGCGCCCTGGGCGAAGGTCCGGGCCAGGAGCACGCGCTTGCGCTCCCCGCCGGACATGTCCTGCAAGGTGCGGTCGAGCAGCCCGGTCAGCTCCCACTGCTGCGCCAGCGCCTCGACGGCCTCGTGGTCCGCCCGTCGGTAGGGGCGCCAGTCGCTCAGACCGACCCCGCGGGCGAGCAGCAGGACGTCGCGCGCGGTGAAGGGCAGGTCGGTGTGCTCCTCCTGCGCCAGGAAGGCCAGCATCTGCGCACGCCGTCCATCCGGGATCTCGCGCAGGTCCCGCCCCCGGAGGGTCGCGCACCCGCTCGTGGGCGGCGCGATGCCCGCCAGGACCCTCAGCAGAGTGGTCTTGCCCGATCCGTTGGGGCCGAGCAGGGCCACCTTCTCGCCCTCCTCGACGCGCAGGCTCACCCCGTTCAGGACCGGGGCGCCGCCGAGGCGGACGCGCAGGTCCGCGGCCCGCAGGACGGTGCTCACCGGCTCACTCCGCGGTGGCGGAGACCAGTTGCTCCAGCCCGGCCACCGCCGTAGGGCTGGAGGACGAGGCTCCGGCGGGCAGGAGCACGATCCGGCCGGCGGAGACGGCCTCGAGCGCCTCCACGCCGGGCTCGGCGAGGAACGCGGCCCGGGCCTCCTCCGCGCTCTCCCCGTACAGGCCGTAGCCCAGCACGATCCAGTGGGGCTGGTGCTCCAGAAGGCTCTCGACCGAGACGTTCAGGTAGGCGTCGTGAGTCCCGGCGTAGACATTGGTCAGGCCGGCCTCCTCGAGCACGGATGCGGGCAGCCCCCCGCCCCCGTAGGCGGACAGCGGGTCCTGCGACGAGAAGTAGTAGACCCAGGCGGCGGTGCGGCCCGTGCCGCTGCCGGAAGTCGTGTCGCGGCGCGCGTCGCTCACCCGCTGGTCGAGGGCGTCGGCGGCGGCGTCGGCCGTCGATGAGGTGGAGAAGACGGTGCCGAGACGGCGGACGTCGTCGCTCACCGTCGACAGCGTCGCGGGGGAGGCGGAGGAGCCGCCGTCGTGGCCGCACTCGGCCTGCACGTTCAGCAGGGCGATGCCGGTGTCGGCGAGCTGCTGGGCGTCGGCGTTGAACAGGCCGTACCCCAGGACGAGATCGGGGTCGGCGGCGATGATCTCCTCGGTCGTGGGATCCGAGGGATCGGTGATGAGGTCGTCCGAGGGCGGGTTCTTCAGGTCGGCGGGAAGCGGGGCGCCGAACTCCCCGGTGCGGGCCACGATGCGGTCGCTCGCACCGGCGGCGTCGAGCAGCTCGACGGCGGCCGTGCCGATCGTGAGGACCCGCTGGGGCGCCGAGTCGATCGTGACGTCCCGGCCGCAGTCGGCGACCGTGAGCGGGTAGCCGGCCGAGGCCGGGGTCCCGGTGGTGGTGGCGCCGCAGCCCGTCAGGGTCAGGCCGAGGGTCGTCGCCGCAGCCGCGGCCAGGGTGCGGAGGGAGGGGCGGTGCATGGGAGCTCCTTGGATCGTATCGGGTGCGTTCGGGTGCATCGGGTGCGCGGGGGCGGCCGGCAACGGCGTCTCAGTGCGACTGCGGACGGTGGCGGCGCATCATCCACATGAGCAGCGGTGTGCCGACCAGGGCCGTGAGGATGCCCAGGGGGATCTCCCTGGGGGCCAGGACGGTGCGGGCCAGGGCGTCCGCGGCGACGAGCACGAGCGCGCCGAGCAGGGCGGCAGCGGGCAGGAGCGCGCGGTGCGCGGCGCCGACCAGACGCCGTGCCAGGTGCGGCACGACGAGTCCGACGAAGCCGATGGCCCCGCTCACGGCGACGGCGGCGGCCACGCCCAGGGCGGCGACCGCCGTCGTCGAGCGGCGCAGGCGGAAGGGGTCCACTCCCATGGAGCGGGCGACGTCGTCCCCCAGACCGATGGCGTCCAGTGCGCGCGCCCGTAGGACGAGGTATCCCAGGGCCAGCGCCGTGGCGCAGGCCAGGACCGGCACGTCCGTCCACGATGAGCGCCCCAGAGACCCGAGCATCCAGAAGGTGATGGCGCGCACGGCATCGCGGCTGTCGGATAGGACGACGACGAGATTGGTGATCGCGGACAGGAAGTAGCCCGCGGTGAGCCCGGCCAGGACGAGGCGCGATCCCGACAGACGCCTGCTTCCCCCGGCGAGCGCCATGACCAGGGCGAGTGCCGCGAGGGCGCCGAGGAACGCACCGCCGGTCGCCGTCAGCGCACCGCTGGCCGCCATCAGTCGACTGCCGACCGCACCGGCGGAACCGCCCGCGCCCCCGGCGATGACGAGGGCGGCTCCGAGGGACGCGCCGGAGGAGACTCCCAGGAGGTAGGGGTCGGCCAGGTCGTTGCGCACGACGGCCTGGAGGCAGGCGCCGCCGACCGACAGGACGGCTCCCGCGCACAGGCCCACCAGGATTCGCGGCAGGCGCAGCTGCCAGACGACGGTCTCCAGGGCCGGGTCGACGTCCGCGCCGCCCGTGCCGTCGAGGCAGTGGAGGAGCGCTCGCACCACCTCGGCGGGGGAGGCGTCCAGCTGGCCCGCGCCCACGGAGAGCACGGCGACCAACGGCACGGCGGCGCCGAGCAGCGTCAGGGCGAGCGTCGCCGGCTTGACTCGCGAGGGGCGCGTTCGTATGCTCACGGCGCAGATGATAATCATTTGCATCAAGTGATGGGCAAATCGTCGTCCCGTCCCGTCGCACGTCCCTGTCGCACCGCCGGATGCCCGGTACCCGGCGCGCCCGCATGAGATCCGTGAGGAGGAGCCGTCCCCATGCAGCACCTGCGCCTGCTCGGGCTCTGGAGGGATCACCGGGGCATGCTCGCCGCCCTCGTCCTGGCCGGCACCGCCGTCGCCGCCACCTGGACGGGCCAGGCCCTGCTCACGTCGCGCGTGTTCGCCGCCCTGATCTCCGGATCGTCCTTCCGCGACCCCGACCTGCTCGCCCCGGCCGTCGCGCTCGCCGGGGTCCTCCTGGCCCGTCCCCTCCTGGTCCTGGTGCGCCAGCTCCTCGCCCAGCACGCCATGAGCCGCGTCAAGGCATCCTTGCGGGCGCGGGCGCTGACCGCATTCGTCGGCCGCAGTGCGCTCGACCCCGCGGCCGGGCGCACGGGCCGGGATCACGCCGTCGTCGTCGACGGCATCGAGAACCTCGACGCCTACCTGTCGGGGTACCTCCCGCAGATCGGCGTGACCGTCGCCGTCGTCGCCGTGGTGGGCGGCATGATGACCGTCATCGACCCCGCGACCGGGGGCGTCGCCGTTGCGACCACCCTTGTGGTGCCCGTCCTGCCCCGGCTGTGGGACAGGGCTCTCGCCGCCAGGGGCGCCGATCACTGGGACGCCTACGAGGATCTTCACGCCGAGTTCGTCGACTCCATGCAGGGCATGACCACTCTCGTCGCCTTCGGCGCCGACGGGCGGCGGGAGGCCCAACTCGCCCGGGCCTCCCGCCGCCTCCTGGAGCGGACCATGGGCCAGCTTCGCGTGTCCCTGATCGAGTCCGGCCTGTCCGGCTTCGCCCTCGCAGCGGTCCCGGCCCTCGTCCTGGTCGTGGTCGCCGTGCGGCGCCACGAGCTGAGCGCCCTGGAGATCTTCACCCTCGTCCTGCTCGCGGCCGAGCTCGTGCGTCCGCTGCGGGATCTCGCCGCCCTGTGGCACGCCGGCTACCTCGGCACCTTCTCGGGGCCGCGCGTCATGGATCTTCTCGATCGGGACCGCCCGGGGGGCGGGGCTGCCCTCCCCTCCGGCGGGGCTCGCGGGGCCGGCCGATCCCCGGGCGTCGCGGTGCGGGGCGACGACGAGCGGG
>CAUVMS010000007.1:0-47021 GCA_963552815.1 uncultured Actinomyces sp.
CGTCGTACATGGCGTACAGGACACGGCGGTGGACCGGCTTGAGCCCGTCACGCACGTCCGGCAGGGCCCGACCCACGATGACGCTCATCGCGTAGTCGAGATAGGAGCGCTGCATCTCCATCTGGAGGTCGACCGGCTGGATGCGCTCGGGCGTAACGACGTCGGTCAGCCCCTCGTTGCCGATGCTCTCTTCAACTTCGTCGCTCACAGGATTCCTTCGTGTTCAGAGGATGTCGCCGGAAGCAGGCCGGCGGTTCACGGGTCGCTCAGTGCTGGTCAGTGCCGGTCGGTGCCGGACATTGACCGTCAGATGTCCAGGAAGCGGACGTCGGAGGCGTTGCGCTGGATGAAGGAGCGCCGCTGCTCGACGTCGTCGCCCATGAGGATCGCGAAGGTCTCATCGGCGTCGGCCGCCTCGTCGAGCGTGACCTGCTTGAGGATGCGGGTGGTGGGGTCCATGGTGGTCTCCCACAGCTCGTGGTCATTCATCTCACCCAGACCCTTGTAGCGCTGAATCCCGCCGTCCTTGGGCAGGCGGAGACCCTTGTCCTGGCCGGCGGCCAGGAGCTTGTCGCGCTCGGCGTCGGAGTAGGCGAACTCGTGCTCGGCGTTGGACCACTTGATCCGGTACAGCGGCGGCATGGCGATGTAGGTGTGGCCGTGCTCGATGAGAGGACGCATGTAACGGAACAGGAGGGTCAGCAGCAGGGTGGCAATGTGCTGACCGTCGACGTCGGCATCAGCCATGATGACGATCTTGCCGTAGCGCAGCTTGGTGATGTCGAAGTCCTCACCGATGCCGGTACCGAAGGCGGTGATGAGGTTGCGGATCGTGTCGGAGGACAGGGCCCGGTCCAGGCGCGCCTTCTCCACGTTGAGGATCTTGCCTCGGATCGGCATGATCGCCTGGTGCTCCGGGTCGCGGCCACCGACGGCGGAGCCGCCGGCCGAGTCGCCCTCGACGATGAAGATCTCTGAATCCGCAGCATTCTTCGAGGAGCAGTCCCGCAGCTTACCGGGCATGGAGGCGGACTCCAGAACGCCCTTACGGCGGGTGGCCTCGCGGGCCTTGCGGGCGGCCAGGCGCGCGGCGGCGGCCTGGGAGGCCTTGGTAATGATGGCGCGGGCGTCACCCGGGTGGGAGTCCAGCCAGTCACCGAGCTGTCCGTAGACGGTCTGCTGGACGAAGGTGCGGGCCTCAGTGTTGCCGAGCTTGGTCTTGGTCTGACCCTCGAACTGCGGCTCGGAGAGCTTGACCGAGATGACGGCCGTCAGGCCCTCACGGATGTCATCACCGGTGAGGTTGTCGTCGCGCTCCTTGAGCAGGCCCTTGTCCCGGGCGTACTTGTTGACCAGCGTGGTCAACGCCGTACGGAAGCCCTCCTCATGGGTGCCGCCCTCGGTGGTGTTGATCGTGTTGGCGTAGGTGTGGACCGACTCGGAGTAGGAACTGGTCCACTGCATCGCGATCTCAAGGCTGATGGAGTGGGTCTCGCCCAGGGTCTGCTCGGCCTCGAAGGCGATGATCTCGGGGTGGACGAGCTCGGCCTTCTTGGACTTGTTGAGGAAGGCGACGTAGTCGCGCAGGCCGTGCTCGTAGCAGTAGGAGTCGGTGCGGAAACCGACCTCGGGGGCATCGGGAGCGGAGTCGTCACCGGTGATCTCGTCGCCGGCGTCCTGAACGCCGACGCGCTCGTCGGTCAGAGTGATGCGCAGGCCCTTGTTGAGGAAGGCCATCTGCTGGAACCGACGCCGCAGCGTCTCGTAGTCGAAGTCGACCGTCTCGAAGATGCTCGGGTCCGGGTAGAAGGTCTGGATGGTGCCGGTGACATCGGTGGCCTCACCCTTGATGAGCTCGGTGATGGGACGGCCGCCGTCAGCGAACGACATGCGCCACACGAATCCCTGCCGGTGGACCTCGGTGTCCACCCGGGTGGACAGGGCGTTGACCACGGAGATGCCCACACCGTGCAGACCGCCGGAGACCGCGTAGCCGCCGCCTCCGAACTTGCCTCCGGCGTGCAGGATCGTCATGACGACCTCGACGGTGGGCTTGTGCTCGGTGGGGTGCTCGTCGACCGGGATGCCGCGGCCGTTGTCGCTGACGCGCACGCCGCCGTCGGCCAGGATGGTGATCTCGATGTGATCGCAGTAGCCGGCCAGGGCCTCGTCGACGGAGTTGTCGACGACCTCGTAGACGAGGTGGTGCAGCCCGCGCTCACCGGTCGAACCGATGTACATGCCGGGGCGCTTCCGGACCGCTTCGAGCCCTTCGAGGACGGTGATGTCCGAGGCTCCGTAGTCATGATTCACAGTGGCGTCCTGGTCAGACACGTGTCAGTTGCTCCTCAATCTGTGCGCATCGGGACCCCGGTGGTCCGATGTCTCCGTCCAGGCCCTTCACACGACGATCCTGAGGAGGATCGTGCGCACACGTAGGTGGGTACATCAGGACGGTCCTGGGCGCACCTTGGGCGGTTTCACCGCATTCTAGCGTAGAAAGGCTCCTGAGCCGCTGTGCAGGGGGCGGCTGGGAGCGTGCCCGTGGTCACCTCTGTTGCGCGTAGGTCACCGAACGTCGCGACGCCTCGTGTCTGTCTCGGGACTTTGCACCGACGACAACCCGGGGGCGGGGCACTGGCAATGATACCGCGGGGCGTTCAGCCGTACGTATCGCGCGGGCCGCGGGTGCCGCGCAGGCCGACGCCGCGGCGCTTCCAGGAGGGGCCGGCCGGCCCCAGGATCCGCAGCTCCACGCCGTCCCCGGTACTGATGCCTCCGGACTGGCGTCCGCCGGGACCGGAACGCAGCGCCTCGACGATCCTGGCCTCGATGGTCGGCTGGAGGAGGCGGAGCTGCTGTGCCCAGCTCGACGACGAGGCGCGCAGGGTGATGCGACCGGCCTCGAAGGACTCGATCGTGCAGTGCTCGGCGACCTGGTCACCCACGATGGTCTGCCATCGGGCGACGACACCGGCCACCGCGAGCTTTCCGGCCCAACCGTTGTCGGCCACCATGCGACGCAGCTCGCGCTGCCCGGTGCGGGGGTCGAAAGGGGTGGGACCGGGCCGGTCTCGGCCGCGCGCCAACCCGGGGCCGCGATCGGCCGGGTCGTCCGGGTTCTGTCCCAGTGCCCGGGCCAGCTCACGACGCCGGTCCCAGGGCGCTGACTCCTGCGACCCAGCGCCGGTGGGGGCGTCGCGGACCGGCTCTCGCAGCCTGCGAGCCGGGACCCGGCTGTCTCCCTTCTCCCAGGCCCGGGCCCGCTGGCGGGTCAGGGCGCGCTGCGCCAGGACGTCGGGGAAGGGGCCGACGTCACGGGACCCGACTGCGGCCCCGTCTGCAGTGCCGTTAACAGTGCCGCCCGTACCGTCTGCTCCGCCGTCCTCGCCGGTGGGGCCGTCACCGGCGGGCCGGGGCTGCTCAGCCACGGGTGACCTCGCCGTCGTCCACACGGTACCGAGTGCCGGCGAGCTCGGCGGGGACATCGTCGTCGACGGCGGCGGTCAGCAGGACCTGTTGGGCCCCGGCCACCATCTGGGCCAGGGCGCGGCGGCGCTGCTCGTCGAGGGAGGCGAAGACATCGTCGAGGATGAGGACCGGCTCTCCATCACCACCGTAGGCGTCGACATCGGTGCGCAGCATGTCGTAGGAGGCCAGGCGCAGCGCGAGGGCCAGGGACCACTGCTCGCCGTGGGAGGCGAATCCGCGGGCGGGCAGGCCGGTGAGGAACAGGGAGAGGTCGTCGCGGTGCGCCCCGACGAGATTCGCCCCGCGGTCGATCTCACGGGCATGGAGCTCACCCATGGCGCTCTCCAGGCGTGCGGCGACGGCGGCCTCATCAAGGAGCGCCTCCTCACCGGCGAGCCAGGCCGCCTCATCATGCGGATCGGGCTCCGGGGACCCCTCGTGAATCAGCAGGCTCGAACGGTAGGTGAGCTGAGCGAGGGATCGCTGCCCGGAGCTTCCCGAGACGGTCTCGTAGGCGGAGGCCGCCCAGGGGCGCAGCCGCCGCACGACGTCGACCCGGGCAGCAATGAGCCGGGCGGCCGCCGCGGCGAGCTGGCTGTCCCAGACCTCCAGGGTGGAGAGCATGGAGGCGGTCGACGATCGTGCGGCGCGCGCAGACTTCAGGAGGCTGGCACGCTGGGCGAGGATCTTGTCGTGCTCGGCGCGCACCCCGGCCAGGCCCGGACGCAGAGTGACCACCAGGTCGTCGAGGAACCCTCGACGCAGCCCGGGCTCGGCGCGTACCAGGGAGAGGTCCTCGGGAGCGAAGACGACGGCTCGCAGGACCCCGAGCAGGTCGCGGGGCCGGCAGCTGCCTCGGTTGAGACGGGCCCGGTTCGCCTTGCCGGCGATGATCTCGATCTCCAGGACGCTGGGTCTCTCACCGTGAACGGTTCGGGCGCGGATGACGGCGCCGGCCGGCTGGGACTGACCCGGCGTCGCCCGGCGCACCAGGGCGGTGTCGGCCCCGATCCGGTGGGAGGAGAGCGTCGCCAAGTAGACGATCGCCTCAACCAGGTTGGTCTTGCCCTGCCCGTTGGAGCCGACGAAGGCGCTGGGGCCGGGCTCCAGGGACAGAACCAGGTTCCGGTAGGAGCGAAAGTCGTCCAGAGAGAGGTCAGAGACGTACATGCACCGTGGGGTCTCAGGCTCCGAAGCGGATCGGCATGAGCAGGTAGCGGAAGGTGGAGTCCTCGGTGCCGCCGATGGAGTCCATGCCCGTGAGCACTGCCGGCTTGGAGGCGTGGGTGAAGTCGAGGCGGACGTAGGGCTGGTTAAGCGCACCCAGGCCATCGAGGAGGTAGCCGGGGTTGAAGGCGGTGGAGATGTCGTCGCCCTCGAGGTGGGCGACGAGCTGCTCGGTGGCCTGGGCGTCGTCGCCCTGTCCGGCGTCGAGCTCCAGGTTGCCCTGAGTGAAGGACATGTGGATGGGGGTGGAGCGGTCGGCGACGAGGCTGACGCGGCGCACCGCCGCCATGAGCTCGTCGGTGCCCACCGTGGCGTGAATCGAGGTGGACTCCGGGAAGAGACGGCGCACCGGAGGGTAGTCGCCGTCGGTGAGCAGGGAGGTGGTGCGCCTGCCACCGGCCTCGAATCCAATGAGGCTGGAGGCGGACGGCTCGCTGCTCAGGGCCACGGTCACGTCGCCCGAGGAGGTCAGTGACTTGGCGACGTCGGACAGGGTACGGGCCTTGAGCAGGGCCGTCGTGGACAGATCCGTGCTGGCGGGCGACCAGGTCAGCTCCCGCATGGCCAGACGGTAGCGGTCGGTGGCCATGAGCACCAGGGAGCTGCCCTCGACCTCTATCTGCACGCTGGTGAGCAGGGGCAGGGTGTCATCGCGGGAGGCTGCGACGGAGACCTGTGCCACGGCACGGGCCAGGTCGTGGGCGTCGATCGTTCCGGCGACGGCGGGCATGACCGGAAGCGCCGGGTAGTCGTCGGCCGCCATGGCCGCCAGGGAGAAGCGGGCGGAACCGCAGGAGACGGCCACCTTGTTGCCCTCGATCTCCAGGTCGACGGGCTTGTTCGGCAGGGCCTTGGCGATATCGGCCAGGAGACGTCCGGAGACGAGGACAACACCGTCCTCCTCGACATCGGCGGCCACCTCGCAGTGAGCGGAGACCTCGTAGTCGAAGGAGGCCAGGATCAGACTGGAGCCCTTGGCCTCCAGGCGCACTCCGGCCAGGACCGGCACCGGCGGACGGGCGGGCACGGATCGTGCAGTCCAGGTGACGGCTTCGGCGAGGATGTCTCGGTCAACCCTGAGCTTCACGGTAGGTGCCTCCGTCATGGTAAGTCGGTCAAGCAGCGCTTCGTGGCGCAGCTGAGCCATACAGTGCGTGCATGCCAGCAGGCCGCCGGCAGGTAGTCGACAGGAGCCGCGTCGCTCGGAGCGCAGTCCTGGGTCGAAAGTGTAAACGGTAGACCGTACCAATCGCTCCTGTCACCAGCGATCGCCCAACCTCATTTCGTGTGCTTCCCCGAATGACAAGTGCTCGGGGCCCCGGGCCGGCCTCGTTGGCCGATCGTGCTTCGCGGTCTCCTGTCACTTTGGTTTGTAGGTGTAGTAGCACGTGTGGATGCTGGGGATAACAGGATCTTTGACTGCGACGACGCCGATCGCGTTGGGGAACGACACGTGGGTGGTTCTGGTGAGCGCGTGAGGGTCCCGGTGGAGAGAGTGAATGACACCCATGTCATTCCACAGAGAGGGTGCTCGACCTCCACAGCGACACGCTTGCTCCTCCACGTGCCGTCCTCAGCACCGTCCACAGCGGCGTTGGAGCCGGTCGGGGACAGGTGCTCCAAGGCGTGGACGGGCCTGGCGGGAGCGCCGCGAGGAACGAGCGGAGCGGATGGTTGCCAAGAGCGCGTGTCCCCAACCGCTTGTGCGACGACGTCGTTGGGGACGGTGCGTCGTCGGCTCAGGCGGGCGACTGGGCGGCCTGCTTGATGCGGCTGGTCAACTCGGTGACCTGGTTGAAGGTGGAGCGCCGCTCGGCCATGAGGGTGCGGATCTTCTTGTCGGCGCTCATGACGGTGGTGTGGTCGCGTCCGCCGAACTCCCGACCGATCTTGGGCAGGGAGAGGTCGGTGAGCTCCCGGCACAGGTACATGGCGATGTGGCGGGCCGAGACCATGGTGCGTGAGCGGTTGGCCGAGCACAGGTCGTCGATGGTGATGCCGAAGTAGTCGGCGGTCTGGGCCATGATGAGGGAGGTCGTGATCTCCTGGCCCTCGGGGTCGGAGATGATGTCCTTGAGGACCATCTCGGCCAGGGTCTGGTCGACGGGCTGCTTATTGAGCGAGGCGAAGGCCGTCACGCGGATGAGTGCTCCCTCGAGCTCACGGATGTTGGTGGTGATGCGCGAGGCGATGTACTCCAGGACGTCGAAGGGAAGGTCGAGGCCCTCGGCGGTGCCCTTGCGGGAGAGGATCGCGATGCGGGTCTCCAGGTCCGGGGGCTGGACGTCGGCCAGCAGCCCCCACTCGAAGCGGGAGCGCAGGCGCTCGTCGAGCCCGCCCAGGGCCTTGGGAGGCTGGTCGGAGGTGAGAACGACCTGCTTGCCCGAGGAGTGCAGGGAGTTGAAGGTGTGGAAGAACTCCTCAAGGGTCGACTCCTTACCCTGGAGGAACTGGATGTCATCGACCAGGAGAATGTCGACCTCGCGGTAGCGGCGCTTGAAGCCCTCCATGCGGCCGTCGTCCTGGTTGCCATCGCGTACGCAGGCGATGAAGTCGGAGACGAAGACCTCGGAGTTGACGTACTTGACGCGGATTCCCGGGTTGAGCGTCTGGGAGTAGTGCCCGATGGCGTGCAGAAGATGGGTCTTGCCCAGGCCGGAGCCACCGTAGATGAACAGGGGGTTGTAGGCGCGGGCCGGGGCCTCGGCGACGGCCAGGGCTGTGGCGTGGGCGAACCTGTTGGACGAGCCGGTGACGTAGGTGTCGAAGGTGTAGCGCGGATTGAGCTGGGAGACGTCATGGGCCGCCGTCGGCGTGAGCAGTCCGGTGGAGCCCTGGGCTCCGGCGGTGCCGGGGTTGTAGACCCCGGGAAAGGTGGTCATAGCGGGTGAGGGACCCGACGTCGATGAGGGGGCCGAGGCGGCGGAAGCCTGGGATCGGGGCATCGGTGAGGGGGATGAGGTCGGGTAGGCCGACGGGTCACCGAGCTGCTCGTTGTAGGCGGGCACGGTGCGGGCGACCGCGGGAATGGTACTGGGCGCCGCGGGCGGGGCCGACACGGGGGACGGTCCCGACAGGGGCGGCGAGGACGGAGCGGTGGCCAGGTTGACGGGCTCGGGAGCCACGGGCGGCATCGGTGCTCGCAAGACCTCCGAGGAGGTGTCGACTGTGACCTCGATGGGCATGGGACGTCCCCAGACCTGGGTAACGGCGGCGTTGATGGGACCGCGTGCCTGCTCGACGATGTCCTTGGCGAAGGCCGACCCGACGACGAGGACGAGGGTGCCGTCGACGTCGATGAGGTGGGTCATGCGAATCATCGACATCTTGCCCTGGCCCAGCTCCCCGGAGCTGGAGAGCACCTCGAGGGCGGAGAGCCATTTGGTGTTGGCGGCGTCGGGCACGACGGACTCCTGATCGGCATGGTTGGTATTCCCTGTGATCGCAACCCGACCGGTGTCGGCCAGGGCACTGCGTCGATCATGACAGGGACGTGTAGGCCTGGCGAACCGGACTGTCTCGACCGGGCGTCCCATCATGCTGTTTCTCCACAGCCTTGTCCACACCTGGGGACACAGCGAGCCAAGACTCACAGGCAATCTTCAGTATATGTTCTGGTATCGCCAGGGTTGATCTCCTCCGATCGTGCGGCGCGAGCCCGCGAAATGACAGATGTGTAGTGATTTCCCGAGCTACTGAGAAGATGGACACAGATCAGTGAGTTATCCACATATCCGCAGGATTGTGGACGGCCTGCTTCCCACAGCGGTGGACACGAAGAGGCCTTGCCTGTGGACAAGGTCGTGGACGACGTCATCGGTCACAGTCGGCCGCATCCGTTTGACCGGCAAGAGGGCCAAACGTAGGCTGTTGCAGACGTTCGCGCGGAGTCACGTCCCGATCCAGGGGGCAGCCGTGCGAGCGACAGTGCCGTGAGCCTCGCGATGCACTGTTCCGATCACCTCAAGCAGGAGTTACGCCCGTGAGCAAGCGGACCTACCAGCCGAACAACCGTCGTCGTGCCAAGGTGCACGGCTTCCGTAAGCGCATGTCCACCCGTGCAGGTCGCGCCGTCCTCGCTTCGCGACGCCGCAAGGGTCGCGCTCGCCTCGCCGCCTGAGGTGCTCAGCGCGGCGCACCGGTTAGCGCGGGGTGAGGACTTCACGACCGCGATTCGTCGGGGTACGCGTTGCGGGAACCGCAGACTGGTCGTGCACTACCGCGCCGGCGGGAGAGGGGACGAGTCCCCGGCTCTCGTCGGCGTCGTCGTGCCCAAGAAGCAGATCCCGCTGGCCACCCGCCGCAACCGTGTCAAGCGCCGCGTGAGAGCCCTCATGGCTCAGCGGGTCGGTACGCTTGAGCCGGGCGCCCGCGTCGTCGTGCGTGGACTCGCCGGTGCCGACGGCGCTGACAGCAGCATCCTGGGGAAGGACCTCGACCGGCTTCTGAGCCGGTGCCGGGAGCGTCAGGCCCAAGGGCAGCAGCGGTGAGATGTGCGGAACGGTGATGAGCGAGCGATGAGTGGATGGTTCACACGGGTCCTCCTGGCCCCAGTGCATCTCTACCAGCGTTACATCTCTCCGGCTCTGCCGGCGACGTGCCGTTACTACCCCACCTGCTCGGCCTACGCCGTCACAGCGCTGGAGGTGCATGGCCCGGTCAAGGGAACGCTGCTGAGTGTGTGGCGTCTGCTGCGATGCAACCCGCTGACTCCCGGTGGAGTCGACCACGTTCCGGACAAGGGACGCTGGCGCTACCACCATCCCCGAGATATTCCCCGGTTCAGAGTCGAAGAATCCTGATCGGTCCCAGCGAATCAGCTGGCCTAGCGCCGACTCGGACCCTGATCTTGCACTGATACTGCTCTCTTACGAGATTCCCATACAAGGAGTACGGATGGACACGTTGCTATGGCCCCTCAAGGTGTCCGTGGCCTGGGTCATGGTCACGATCCACAAGGGCCTGGTCTTCATCGGGTTCCCCGATGGGCCGGGTATCGCGTGGGTGCTGTCCATCATCGGTCTGACGATCGTGGTGCGGCTGCTCATCATGCCGCTGTTCGTCAAGCAGATCCGAGCCTCGCGGGGGATGCAGCTTCTCCAACCGGAGATGCAGGCGCTCCAGGCCAAGTACAAGGGCAAGAAGGACCCCGAGTCGCGCCAGCGCATGAACGAAGAGATGATGGCGCTCTACCGCAAGCACGGGACCAACCCCATGGCCTCCTGCCTGCCGATCCTGGTGCAGATGCCCATCTTCTTCGCCCTCTTCCGCGTGCTGGCCTCACTGGGCGCCGTTGCCAGCGGCAACTACGGGCGTCCTTCGATCGGTCCGCTCACGATGGAGCTGGCCAAGCAGGTCCAGAACTCCAGCGTCTTCGGCGCCAGCCTGTCCTCGTCCTTCCTGGGCAGCGGGGACAACATGCAGGTCAAGATCGTCACGGTCGCCATGATCATCATCATGTCGGTCACGCAGTGGTACACCATGGCGCAGCTGACGATGAAGAACATGTCCGCGGAGTCCATGAACTCCGACAACCCCATGATCCGGTCCCAGCGGATGATGATGTACGTGATGCCGGTGATCTTCGCCGTCTCCGGCGTCAACTTCCAGATCGGTGTGCTCGTCTACTGGGTGGTCTCCAACGTGTGGACCATGGGTCAGCAGTTCTTCACCATCCGTAATATGCCGGCACCCGGCAGCGAGGCCGAGAAGAAGTACCGCGCTCGAGTCAACGCCAAGCGGGCCCGCAAGGGCCTGCCCTCCCTGGAGGAGGAAGAGCGGGCCGCGGCTGTCGCGAAGGCCGAGGCCGAGGGGCGTACGGGTGGCCAGCGGGTCCAGCCGGTGAGCAAGAAACGACAGAAGAAGTCCGGCGGCCAGAGTGAGGATCGTACGGACGCCGTCGGCAAGTCCGCCACCGACCCGGACACGAATGACGACATGGGCGACTCCGACGACTCGGCGTCCTCATCCTCCAAGAGTGGCGGCCTCACCGATGAGGAGATCGCCCGACGCCGTTACGAGCGCCGAGCCCGCCAGCGTCGCGAGGCAGCTGCTCGTCGCAAGGCTCAGGCCAAGAAGAAGCGCAATCGCTGAGAATCGCTCAGCGGTGACACAACCCGGTTCCCACCGATAGATACGGATGACATCATGAGTGAGCAGCACAGCAACGACTCCTCCCACCAGCCCACGGGTCGCCCTGTGAGCAGCACCGTCTCGCGCCTCGAGGAGGAGGGCGAGGTCGGCGCCGACTACCTCGAGGAGCTCCTCGACATTGCCGACCTGGGCGGCGACATTGACATTGACATCGACCACGGGCGCGCCTCGATCGCCGTGGTCGCCTCCGAGGAGGGCGATGAGCGTGAGCTCGCCGATCTCGTGGGGCGCGATGGCGAGGTCCTTGAGGCGGTGCAGGAACTCACCCGCCTCGCCGTCCAGGCGCGCACCGGCAACCGCTCCCGACTCATGCTTGACATCAACGGCTACCGCGCCGCCCGCCGGACCGAGCTCGCCAAGGTCGCCCAGGAGGCGGTTACCAAGGTGCTCACGTCGGGAGAGCCCGTCAGTCTCGAGCCCATGAATCCCTTCGAGCGCAAGGTCTGTCACGACGTCGTCGCCTCGGCCGGCCTGGTCTCCGAGTCCGAGGGCGCGGAGCCGTGCCGCTACGTGGTGGTTCTGCCGGCCGACGAGGTGGATGACGTCGACGACGTCGATCAGGCCGGTGTTGACGTTGACGCCGAGTCGGCTGATGACCAGACCGAGGAGCAGGTCGGCGACGACCTGGTCGTGGAGCGGTCCTGACCATGAGTGACGAGCAGCGGGCACAGGTGGAAGAGCCGACGCCGGAGATGCGGGAGATCTTCGGGGTCTCCTTCGCCGCGGCGGAGCACTTCGCGCAGATGCTCGCTGAGGAGGGTGAGCTGCGCGGCCTTGTGGGGCCGCGTGAGCTTCCCCGCCTGTGGAGCCGGCACATCGTCAACTCGGCCGCCGTCGTCCCCTTCCTACCGGCTCGCGGAAGCGTGGCCGACGTCGGCTCCGGGGCTGGTTTTCCCGGCATCGTGGTCGCGTTGCTGCGACCCGATCTCGACGTGACGCTCATTGAGACGATGGAGCGCCGGACCCAGTGGCTGTCCGACGTTGTCGAAGAGCTGGACCTGGACAACGTGACCATCCGGCGGGCCCGGGCTGAGGAGGTCAAGGACCGCTTTGACGTGGTGACAGCTCGCGCAGTGGCGAACCTGTCCAAGCTCGTACGGCTGACAGCGCCACTGCTGCGGCCGGGGGGCGCACTGCTCGCGCTCAAGGGGATGCGGGCGCAGGCCGAGGTCGATGACGCCAAGTATGTGATTAAAAAGGCAAAGTTATCAGCCGCTGTGATTCATGAGGTAGTTACTCCCGGCGACGAAACTACCGCCGTGGTTGAGATTCGCCGCCCGAAGAAACGGTGAGATACGGCGCGCGTTCGGTGTACCGCGTAAGGATCGACGTGCTCGCGTAGACTCGTAACTGCCCGACTGGCTCGGGCCGATGGGTCGTCGTCCGAGGAGAAGCAGGTTTGTCCGGATCGTCTATCTTCGATCAGCTCCAGGCCGAGCACCTCGCTCTAGACGAGGTAGCAGGTGGAGAGTTCCCACATCCCGAGCGGACTCGCATCATCGCAGTCGCCAACCAGAAGGGCGGTGTCGGCAAGACGTCGACCGCGGTCAATCTCGCTGCGGCCTTGGCTGAAAGCGGGATGCACGTACTTCTCATTGATGCCGATTCGCAGGGCAATGCCTCGACGGCGCTGGGGGTGGAGCACGACGACAGCAGCGCCTCCATTTACGACGTTCTGGTCGACGGAACTCCTATCAAGGATGTGGTGTCCAAGACCCGCTTCTGCGAGACCCTGTGGTGCGTACCGGCAACAATCGATGTGGCCGCTGTGGAGATCGAGCTCATTTCCACTGCCGAACGAGAGTCGCGTCTGCGCCGTGCGTTGGTGGACTTCCTGGATTCACGTGAAACCGATGGGCAGGAGTTTCTCGACTACGTCATCATTGACTGCCCGCCGAGTCTTGGCATCATGACGATCAATGCCTTCGTCGCCGCCGACGAGGTCCTCATCCCGATGCAGGCCGAGTACTACGCACTTGAGGGACTGGCTCTGCTGACACGTTCCATCGACCGGATCGCGCGTATCCACAATCCCGGACTGGGTGTCTCGATGATCGTGCTCACCATGTTTGACGGACGCACCACCCTGGCTCGTGAGGTGGAGTCCGAGGTTCGTTCCTATTTCCCTGAGGCAACGCTGGACACCAAGGTTCCGCGTTCGATTCGTGTTGCCGAAGCTCCCTCCTTCGGCGCTCCTGTGGTGTTCTGGGATCCCCGGTCCACCGGCGCAATTGCGTACAAGAAAATGGCTCGTGAGGTCGCTCTGCGGGGCGCTCCCAATAATGAAGGCGAGGAAGCCTAATGGCTCAGAAACGGCGCGGACTTGGTCGGGGTCTGGAGGCGCTGATCCCAGACGCTCAAAAGGAGAAGGTATCCGCGTCCCGTCCCTCGGACGTGTTCTTTCCCAGCTCACGGGAAGCTGAGACACAGAATGACGGCGCCACGCCGCATTCCGATCGCGCTCCGGAGACTGAATCGGCGGCGACGGAGGTACGGAGTACTCGCGATCTGACCGCTACTCTTCTGGCTCCGTCTCAACGGAAGCGGGCCTCCAAGAGCCGTTCGACGTCGTCCTCCAGGACGCCGGCAAAGAGTAAGCAGACGACTTCCGTTTCACGTGAAACCACGTCGGACTCGGCTGAGTCGGCAGACGACGCCAAGAAGAAAACTCAGCGTGCGGTGTCGACAACGGCTTCGAAGAAACGCGGACAGTCGGCCGGTGGTAGGACGGCTCCGAAGCGTGCTTCGAAGGGATCGGCAGAGACGACGTCGGCGACAACCTCCGTCGAGTCGGATGCCGCAGGGAAGGTGGAGGAGCAGTCTTCGCGACCGGAGACTGTTGAGGTACCTACCGCAGCTGAGGAAGCGACGCACGATAGTGCGACCGCGGTCGACAACGCCGTCGTCGATACTGTGTCGGAAGAGGTTGAAAAGTCCGAGGAGTCTGCTGTTTCACGTGAAACAGAGGAGGAGCACTCGGTGAGTGAGGAGGCTGAGCCCTCGCAATTAGCGGCTGCGCAGCCTTCCGGCGCATCGAATGAACCGGAGGATCATGCCGAAGCGCATGGTGACGGTGATGGTGGGGATGCCGCCGCGAAAACCGATGGACCTGATCTGGTTCCCGTTCCCGGTGCACACTTCGCTGAGATTCCGGTAGGACTGATCCACCCGAATCCTCGCCAGCCCCGGCAGGTGTTCGACGAGGAGGAAATTTCTGAGCTGGCCGCCTCCATTGCGGAGGTGGGCCTGCTGCAGCCGATTGTGGTGCGGCAGGTACCTACCGCTCCGGGAGAGGAGCCGCGTTACGAGCTCATTATGGGTGAGCGTCGTTTGCGTGCCTCCAAGGAAGCCGGCCTGGAAACCATTCCGGCAGTGGTCCGGGACACCGATGACATTGACCTGCTGCGCGACGCGCTGCTGGAGAACCTGCACCGGGTTCAGCTCAACCCGCTGGAAGAGGCTGCGGCCTACCAGCAGCTGCTGGAGGATTTCCAGTGCACTCATGCGGAGCTGTCCGAGCGGATTGCCCGTTCGCGCTCGCAGATCTCCAACACGCTGCGCCTCATGAAGCTTCCGCCGCTGGTCCAGCGCAGGCTCGCCGCAAATGTCATCTCGGCCGGCCATGCACGTGCCCTGCTGGGACTTCCGAATGCTGCGGAGATGGAAAGGTTTGCGCAACGAGTGGTGGCTGAAGGGCTGTCGGTTCGTGCGACGGAAGAGCTCGTTGCTCTTCATGAGGATCCGGAACCGGGATCGGATCAGCCTCGGGTACTACGGGCTCGCAGCACCCCTCTCCCGGCTCTCTCGACGCGGCTCTCCGATGCTTTCGATACTCGCGTCAAGGTGACACGTGGGGCGAAGAAGGGCCGTATCACGATCGAGTTCGCCGGGGATGAGGATCTTGCCCGCATCGTCGGCGCGCTGGCGCCGGGGACGTCACTGGACGAGGACTAGCCGACGTCGAATGTGGAAACGACACCAGGGGGTCGAGACAGAGACTGTCTCGACCCCCATTTCCTGTCCTGAAAGGTAAGGGAACGGGGTTCCACGTGAAACGGCGCGGTGCGCATTGCTGCTTTTGGGTCGAAGTGGACGATGCGAGGCTCGCGTTTGGCTGCTTCAGGCTTTGTTCCACGTGAAACCACAGTCATCGTGGAGCGCTGACGCCGAGTCCGATGCGGGGATGCTCAACCGTGGTGTATCCGTTCTACTGTGGCCATTCATCTCTTCTTGGGGACCAGTCGTACTTGGTGCATGTATCCGCCAGTGTCTTGGCGTTGCGGTCGAGGAACTCGAGATGACGATTCGGGAGTTGTGCTGGAACATGAGGCTCCTCCGGGGTTGCGGAGCCTATGGTTCGTGAATGGTGTCATGAAGGCAGAATCAACGAGTCCTTTGAGAGAGGAGGGTTGCTTCGCCAGCAGCGGTGGAGCAACCCCTCCTCCCGTTGAACGCAGCAGAGGTGTTGTGCTCCAGCTTGCGGTGACACGAGAGTCTGCTCGCCGAAACAGGAAGGATCCAGACTTGAGTGAGTGCCAGTTCGAATCGCTCATAGGATCGCTTGGTTCCACGTGAAACGTCTTGGATCGTCATAGCGGTGGAGGGCTAAGGTGGAGAGTGCCCAAGTCACGCAGGTGACAAATAGGGTGGCACGACAGCTCACCTAGGTCCAGACACGGTTTCACGTGAAACCGTGCGCATCGCGAAGCGATATCGACATCGTGATGCTCTCAGCTAATACGCCTGAACCCGAACGGCGTTCGATCCCACCGCACTCGCTGACCTCAATGGGGAGGCATATATTGATGTTGGGTGGTGGGGCTCATGGGAGGCCCAATGGGGCTCGTTCATCTCGCATCCGACCCCGAAGGAGACTGCTTGAGGCAATGAGACGGTGCTCGTTGATGCCGTGATGTGGTCCTCCGTCCATCACGACTCGCATCAAGAATCCTTGAGGAGCCCGCTGTGGCGGTCGGACCAAGAACCTTCGGAGCGAGGAGCAGTGGCTACATGGTCGCGAGCTATGTCGGTTGGGCTCTCGTTTCGCGCCAAACCCGGTTTCACGTGAAACCGGCTGACCTACGACGGTGCACTATTCGGGCTGGCAACGTCGCCGTTCTTCTTCATGCTGTCTCGGTATGAGCCATTCAGGGTGTGAGAGCCAGCTTGAACAGACGGCTGGCTGTCTCTCCGTTCCCGTAGGTTGTCAGGTGTCGTCCTGCCTAGGGGACTCTTCTGGGATCTAGGTCCTGTTGCGTATGTCCGGGCGGAGGCCGGCTCTCGCCAGTGGCCGACGTCGCGGTCGTACCTTAGGGCTCGCGTTCGAGGGGTAAAGGGTACGAACGCGCGCCCTAAGGTACGAACACGCGGACGCTTCACCCCACTTTCGCAACAGGCCCTAGCAGTACCCCTTGAAGAACTCGGGATGTTGGGCAGTTGCGGCATCATGCCTAGGCATGAGCTACCCAAAAAGGCCGGAGGGTTACTGATTGAGGATCGCTGTGGCTCGTGTCTGCGTCCGGTGAGGATGGCAGCTTCTGGAGAGCGGCGTGCTGCCATCGCTCTTAAAAAGGGGGCAGGTTCCCATCCGCCTGAGTCGTGGAGGGGGCTGGTTTCACGTGAAACATACGCCGCCACGTCATGAGGAGATTCAGACTGGGGTGTTATCACGGCTTCCCTCCTCCCTTAGCCGGTTGCCTCCGAGGTCGAAGAAACACAGGAGAAGACCTTCCAAGAGAGTGAAGAAGAACTGACCCCGCCACACAGCACACCATCGTCCCCGTTCTCGGTTGCAGAGCTGTTGGAGAAGGGAAGAGTGTTCCTGGAGACCCGTGGGGATTGTTGACGTGGGGGGCGTGCACAAGGCATTGATGCCGAGTCGTGCAAGTGTCTGGAACTGGGCGTGAAGGGCGGGCACCGCCGACATTGAGTTGCGGCATAGCGAGTCGTGGGCTGGTTGGTGCTGAGTCGGTGAATCGGCTCCCGCCAGAGCAAGAAGGACAGGACGCTCTCTGGATGTGGCGACGGGGCTCTCGTTTCACGTGAAACCATCGATGCCTCAAAAGGGGGGTGCACGCCGGAGCTGCAGCGAGGACGAAAAGCCGTCGATCACCTCAACCGGTAATCATGGCGATACGCGGCGGTCTTAGTCGGATGCAGATGCTGTCGAAGGCCGCCACGCAGGCACGCTCACATCAAGAAGGCAGCGAACTTTCCCACCTAACCGGAACCGTAGCAGGAATCAGGTTTCACGTGAAACACCTGGTCTTGCGTGACGTCCGCAGTCGACGTGGTGTTCACGTCAGCGGACACGTATTGGAGGAGAGGAGCCTATGCATCTGAGGTTCGATTCGGTTTCACGTGAAACGGAGGCATGACGCTGACTATCAAGCAATGGTCGAGTCGGCGAATCTAGTCTTCTACCCGACTACCAGGATCGTAAGAGAGCGGGGTGCGTTTGAAAGTGCGTTGGCCGGCAGATCCGAAAGATGGAGCGCAACAGAAACGCAGGATGAGATTCGTGCTCACTGAGGAGAGAGGCAACGCGAACGCAAGTTGTTCGGTCACGAGGACACGACGTTTAGCTCTCCGTCGTTGGCGTCCGATTCGTCGACGCGGCTTCGCTCCCTCTTGGACCGAGCAGCTTGACCTTCAGTGATGGCTCCACGTAACGGACGAGGCTCGTGGTTGCCAAGGTCGGCGATCTCGGAACGAGGCGTTCCCAGGACGCCAAAGCGGGCACTACAGCTTGCTTGGAGGAGGGGCAACAGCTGAACTGCTGGTGGTTCTGCCCAGGCGCTGGTTTCACGTGAAACAGCACCCAAGGCCGAGTGAAACAGCGAGTTGTCAGTGATCGATTGTTGCCACGTTCTCATGAGACGGATCCGGTTGGAGTGGCACCGCCATAGAACCCTCTAAAGAACGACGAGCGAACCTGCCCCGTATTCTCTCCACAGGGATGTTGGCCGAGTTCTGAGAAGGGCAGCCCCTACGCCGCATCAAGACACTGTCTGCGGGGCTGTCGGCCTGACTGGAGGCCGCTCGATCAACGAGCGAGCGTTCTCCCCGTATCGTGGTGTGAAGAGCGAGGCCAGGGCATGATGGAGGGATGTGAGTAGCGACGAGAGCAGAGGGCGGTACCGACCCCCGTTATCCCGGCAAGGTAGGTGTTTCACGTGGAACATTGCCTTCCTGCCTCATGATTCGTCTCCTGAAAAGAACCCCTCCAGATAGTCGGACACACTGGCACGATTGAACGCGGCGCACTCAACTAGGCTTCTGTTAGGGCGTCTATTGCCCTGTTGACGCGTTGAAAGAACCGTACTGGAGGGAGCCTGCCTAGGAGCTGGCAGCAGAAGACCTCAGCGTTTCACGTGAAACAATGGGGCGTGTGGTTACCATCGGCCCGCACCTACCTGGTTTGTCTGCCAGGCGAGGTTGGCTCCGATCGTTCCGTCCTCCTTGATACCCGCTCCCCTGGGGAGGGCGTTTGAGGTCAATCGTCAGAATAGCGTGCAGAGCAATGCGGCCTGGTTTCACGTGAAACATGCAGGGTCCTGTCCTGGTGGCCGAGTACGTTTTCCTTGAACGGCGTTGGATCCTGCCCGCAGGTCGAGCTTTACTCCTCGGAGCACTGTGTGAAGGGTTCGCATGCCGTGTCTGACTCACGACACCTTGAGCCTCGTTCTCAGGGCGGGGCGACCAGTCTCCAGCCCAGACAAGCACAGACGATCACCATCTTTGCTAACAGCCTCCCAGACCGCAGCGACAACGCAGAGGAGATCACGGGGCATACTCACAGCGCTAATCGAAAGTGAAGCGACCTGCGTGGATACTGGCACCAGCTGGTTCTACGAATACGTTTCCTTGCTGGGGCGTCGGTATGCGGGGCTGATTCTCGTTGACGTGCCGGTGCAGGGGTCTGTCGGTGGGCGCTAACGCGTCGTATGGTGCACCGGGATCAACCTGTATCTGTGGCAGGTCGAGACCGCTTCGGAGGACGACGACGGTACCGATCGTGGCCAAGAGCCACGGTGCGCACCGGAACCCGGAATGCCTGGGCTCGGCACGCTACGAACCCGCGGGCGCCCTAAATTTCACCTTCCTTGCTCATACCTTTAGGAAGGCTGTCACCGCCCGGTACGAGCAGGTCGCCGGCCCTCTGCGTTCTTCGCGACCGCTGGTCGTCGACATGCCTACCCAGGCCGAGCCGGGCCTGACCGCCTTCGCGACCCTCTCCAGAGAGCACCGGCCCAAGATCTGGTTCGGCAGCCCTATCGAATGCTGGGGCCAGGAGATCAAGCGCCGTGCCGCCGTGGTCCAGGTCTTCCCTGACCAGGAGTCCGGCACCTGCCTGATCGGCGCCGTCCTGCTCGAGCAGCACGAGGAGTGGCAGCACAGGGAACGCCGCTCCCTGTCCAAAACTTCACTGGGCCACCTGATCCACATGCTTCACCAGGACCAGCATCCCCTACCCGACCATCACGCTATGACCGTCACTGCATAACCACAACCACACCAAGAGACTTGACCCGTGTCCGGGTGACCCGCGCAGAGATAGGTCAGCATGCGGGCCTTATTCTGCTCCCTGGACCGCCGCGTCGAGCTGGGCTATCGGGATCAGCATCGCCAGGAGGATCGGGGCGCGTCTCCTAGCGTGGTGGTAGCTCCTGCGGGGTTCCTTGGCCGGTAGTGGTACTAGCTGAGAAGCATGACGGGGCATCGTGGGACTCAGATCCTGAACCTTCTTCGGCCCCTCAGGGCACTCACGTGTCATGAGTCAGGTCCGAGGACATTCATCAGATCGCGTGAGGAACAATGCGGCCTGGTTTCACGTGAAACATGCAGGGTCCTGTCCTGGTTGCGTTGAGTACGTGTTCCCTGAACGGCATTGGATCCTGCCCGCAGGTCGAGCCCTACTCCGCGGAGCGCTGCGTGAAGGGATCGAATGCTTCGCGCCGGCGGATAGTGCCGGGCCTTCGTGAACCAGCTTGAGATGTATCCCAAGACGACGGTGGCTCCACTCGATCAGAGTGGAGCCACCGTTTCACGTGAAACCAGGAGCTATGGGTGCACAAGTGGATTTCGTACCAGTGCGTCGTAGAGCTGTCCCAGATCTCCTTCTGCTTCTGCAGCGATCGGCAGTAAGGAGGTCTCGGTCATTCCTGGAATGACATTGACGTCGATGAACCAGGGCGTTCCCTCCTCATCGAGAATGAGGTCAGTTCGAGAGAGGTTCCCGAGTCCGAGGATCGTGTGCACGGTGACGGCGGTGTTCTTGACCATGTCGATCACGGAGCCGTCTAATCGCGCCGGAACGAAGTACTCCGAGCGTCCTGGGTTGTATCGCGCATCGAAGTCGTACTGACCCTCGGTGACGACTTCAACGGGAGGCAACGCACGTGGACCCTCTCCCGTGTCGACGACCGATACAGCCAACTCGGTTCCGGGTACGTAACGTTCAATGAGAGCTCGCTCGTCATAGGCAAAGCAGGCCACCATGGCAGACCGCAGCTCATCCGCCGTCGACGCATAGGACACACCAAGCCCGGAGCCCCCCTGGTGGGGCTTGACCACTACCGGAAGGCCCAGATGGCCGGCGACGACTGACAGGACCTCCTGCGCCCCTAACTGACTGAAGTAGGAATGTGGAAGAGTCAACGAGTCAGGAGTAATCACTCCTCCGGTGCGGACGCTCGCCTTGGCAGTTGGTTTAAAGGATGCCCGCTGGCAGCCATCGGAGTGAGTACCCACATAAGGCAGCCCCAGTGCGATGAGTACGTTCTGCAGGCCCCCGTCCTCCCCGGGACCTCCGTGGACCAGCGGCCACACGACGTCGGGCCCGAAGGTCTTGAGCGAACCGATCGTGCGTGCGTCGATGTCTAGGACCAGGACGGTGTGCCCGAGGTGCTTGAGGACCTGGGCGACGCGATGGCCGGAGCGCAGCGAGATGTCGCGCTCGTGGCTCAATCCGCCGGCAAGGACGGCGATACGGAGTGGAGACTGGTTCATCGTCAACCTCAGATCTGATCGGGAGCGGGCGCGTGGACACCCTCGGACGGACGGGAGCTATGAGTGGGACCGAACAGGTTCAGCAGCTCGAGATCGCGAGAGATGACGCCAGACAGCCGGCGTACGCCTTCACGGATCTCGACGGGCTCGGGGTAGCAGAAGGACAGCCGCAGATGGTCCTGCCCTGCCCGGCCACCGGCGTAGAAGGCGGTCCCCGAGACATAGGCGACCAAGTTGGTCACCGCCCGCGGCAGCATGTCCTTCGCGTCGACACCCTCCGGGAGTCTCACCCACACGTAGAAACCGCCCGTGGGGACGTTCCACAGGCACATCGGTAGGAACTCCTCCAGCGCTGCCACCATGGCGTCGCGACGCCCCCGGTACATGGTTCGGAAATCCACGATCTGCTGCTTCCAGTCGAACTGGTCCAGGTACATGGAGATCGAGAACTGGCCCACCGAGGACGGGCACAGGATCGCCGCCTCCGAGGCCAGCTTCATCTTCTCCCTCACCGCAGGGGGCGCTACCGCCCAGCCCACGCGGTAGCCGGGGGCGAAGATCTTGGAGAAGGAACCGAGGTAGACGACGTCGTCGGGCGCGAGAGTCTTGAGCGCCGTGTAGGTCTGTCCCTCGAAGCCCAGCAGCCCGTAGGGATTGTCCTCCACGATGAGGATGTGGTGGCGCCGGCAGATATCGATGACCTGCGGGCGGCGCTCCTCGGTCAGCGTCACCCCGGCGGGGTTGTGGAAGTTGGGCAGGCAGTAGAAGAACTTGATGCGACGCCCCTCGCGCTCGAGGCGGACAATCGTCTCCTCCAGGGCCTCGGGAATGACGCCGTCGGCGTCAATGGGCACCTGCTGCACATCGGCCTGGTAGGTCGCGAAGATCGACAGCGAGCCAACGTAGGTGGGGGCCTCGGCCAGGATGACGTCGCCGGGATCGACGAAGAGCTCGGTGATGATATCGACGGCTTGCTGGGACCCGGTGGTCACGACGACATCCTCCGGATCGGCCTCGATGCCCTCCAAGGCCATGACCTCGGTGATCTGCTCCCTCAGCCGTGGCAGTCCCTGGCCGTTTCCGTACTGCAGCGCCTTGCCGCCGTCCTTGCGGATCATTGTTGCCGTGGCTTCGGCCAGTCGCTCCAGCGGCAGGTCCTTGAGATTCGGCATTCCGCCGGCCAGCGACACGACCTCCGGACGTGAGGCGACGGCGAACAGCGATCGCGTCTCCGAGGCGCGCAGACCATGAGCTCGCGCGGCATAGTTGTCCAACCACGGATCGAGTCGGTTCCCCTTCACCTGATTGTTGTCCTCACTCACCTGCGGTCCTTCCTTGGTCGCTATGGCTGCGTCCGTGGACCCAAGTCTGCCACGCCATGACGGTGGGCAGGACACGGTGAGGCCCGGAGTAATCCGCGGTGTTTCACGTGAAACACGGAAATCCCCTGGGCGGACCGCCATGGGCGCCAGCAGACGAGACCGCGCCGCGCATCAGGGAGACGATGCGCGGCGCAGTGAGGAATGGTGTCCCGCAGGACCCCGCAGGACTCGAGCCTGTTCAGGAGGTCAGAGCCCGCTCCTCGATGAGAGCACGCAAGGGAGCCTCCTCGTTGTCGATCGTCTCCACCTTCTGCGGCTGAGCGAGCAGATCGACGATGACGTCGGGTGTCTCGGGCTCCGTCCCGAGCGCCTCGGCCACGGTCTGCGGGAACTTCGCGGCCTTGGCGGTCTCCATGACCAGGGTGGGGAAACCCGGTTCCATGGTGCGCAGAGCCACCGTGACGCCGTCGGCCGTATGCGGGTCGATGAGCCGGCCTGAGCGCTCCTTGACGGTGCGGATGGCCTCTAACCGGTCGGTGTGCGACGACGTTCCCGCGACGAAGCCGAACTCCTCGCCGAGGCGCACGAGCTGGTCGCGCAGGTTGAGGGTGCCGGTGGTCTCCAGCTCGGCCCAGTGCTGCGTGAAGGCCTCCGGCCCCAGCAGGGCCCAGATGAAGCGCTCCAGGTTCGAGGCCTTCGAGATGTCCATGGACGGGCTGGAGGTAGCCAGTGTGTCCGCCGCCGAACGGGGTCGGTAGACGCCGGTGGTGAAGAACTCCTCGAGGACGTTGTTCTCGTTGGTGGCCAGGATGAGTCGCCGGATCGGCACTCCCATGGACCGGGCCAGGAACCCCGCGTAGATGTTGCCGAAGTTGCCTGAGGGGACGCACACGTCGACGCGGTAGCCTGCGCGGGCCCCCTCCTCCACTGCGTCGGTCACTCGCAGCCAGGACCAGACGTAGTAGACGGCCTGCGCGGCGATCCGTCCGATGTTGATGGAGTTGACGGCGCCCAGGTGGTGGGTCGCCTTGAAGGCCGCGTCATTGCTCAGGGCCTTGACCAGCGCCTGGCAGTCGTCGAAGACTCCGCGCACCGCGATGTTGTGGATGTTGGCGTCCTGGAGGGTGTACATCTGGGCCCGCTGCACCGGGCTCATGCGACCGGCCGGCGAGAGCATGAAGACGCTGACGCCCTCCTGCCCCCGGAAGGCGTGCTCGGCCGCTGAGCCCGTATCGCCGGAGGTGGCCCCCAGGATATTGAGGACCCGTCCCTGCTTGGCCAGCACGTAGGGAATCGCCTGCCCCAGGAACTGCATGGCCAGGTCCTTGAAGGCCATCGTCGGCCCCTCGGACAGACCCACGAGGACCAGGCCGTCTGCGACGTCGTCGAGCCCGGTCACCGGAACGACCGGCTGCGGGAATCGAGCCTCACCGTAGGCGGCCCGGGTCAGCGCAGCCAGGTCCTCGCGTGGGATGTCGGTGGCGAACAGCCCAATGACCTCGGTGGCCAGCTCGGCGTAGCCCAGGGGCCTCCAGGCCTCGAGCTGGTCCGCAGTGAGCTCGGGCAGCCGCTCCGGGACCGCCAGGCCCCCGTCGGGCGCCAGACCCGCCAGAAGAACGTCCGTGAACCCGGCCGGCGCCATCTGGCCCCGGGTAGAGATGTACTGGGTGTGCTGCATGTGCTGCCTTCTTGCCGTGTCGCGCGTTGTGATACCACCGCGATTCCGGAGCGATTCTACGGGGCTACGGCCGAGGGGGACAGATGCGGTTAACCAGGCATGGGAGGTCATCAGACAACTTGTGGTCCCACATCATGCGCATGGACGACGGACACCGCGACGCCGGCCCCATTCATCACCTGGTGAAAGGTGGCGAACGAAGCCGGCGTCGTCGTCGCTGATGACGGTTGGTGAGAGCTCGGCGTCAGGCCAGGACCTTCTCCACCTCGGCCTTGAAGGAGGCCTTGGGGCGCGAGCCGCTGAACTGGTGGAAGACCTCGCCGTCGCGCACCACCGCGAAGGTCGGGATGGAGCGCACGCCGTAGGAGCGGGCCGTGGCCGGGTTGGCGTCCACATCCACCTTGACGAACTTGACCCTGTCACCGAAGTCGGCGGCGACCTCGTCCACGATCGGCGCCATCTGACGGCAGGGGCCGCACCACGCGGCCCAGAAGTCGATGACGACGGGAACCTCGGACTTGAGGACCTCAGCCTCAAAGGTGGCGTCGGTGACGGCGAGTGCCTCGGACATGGTTATCTCCTCGAGCGTTGTGTATGGGTGAGTCGGGATAGCGCAGAACAGGCCCCCGACGACGTCGGGGCCGACCTGCCGTCTGCTGATCTGAGGTGCGTGGCCGGGTCAGGCCTGCAGGGTGGTCAGGTAGTGTTCGGCGTCCAGGGCGGCGCGGCAGCCGGAACCGGCGGCCGTGATCGCCTGCTGGTAGATGGGGTCGGCGACGTCACCGCAGGCGAAGACCCCGGGAACGCGGGTGCGCTGCGAGGGAGCCTCGACCTTGATGTAGCCGGCCTCATCAAGCTCGAGGACGTCGGAGACGAGCTCGCTGCGCGGAATCTGGCCGATGGCGACGAACAGGCCGGTGGCCTCGAGCCGGCGGCGCTCGCCGGTGACGGTGTCCTCCAGGGTCACGCCGGTCAGCGAGTCCTCCCCGTGGAGCTCGACGACGCGCGAGTTCCAGGCGAAGGAGATCTTCGGGTCCTCCTGGGCGCGCTTGGCCATGAAGGCTGAGGCGCGCAGCTCGTCGCGGCGGTGGACCACCGTGACAGAGCGGGCAAAACGGGTGAGGAA
The DNA here is from genome assembly GCA_963552815.1 of uncultured Actinomyces sp. Lineage (GTDB taxonomy): Bacteria > Actinomycetota > Actinomycetes > Actinomycetales > Actinomycetaceae > Actinomyces. The sequence continues at coordinate 24,989 of CAUVMS010000007.1, forward strand.
GGTGGCCTCCTCCATAGCGGAGTCGCCGCCGCCGACGACCACGATGTCCTGGTCCTTGAAGAAGAACCCGTCGCAGGTGGCGCAGTAGGACACACCGTGCCCGGAGAGGCGCTCCTCCCCGTCGACGCCCAGGTGCCGGTACTCCGAGCCGGTGGAGATGATGACGCTGCGGGCCTCGTAGACGCCGTCGGAGGTGGTGATGCGCTTGACGTCACCCTCCAGCTCAAGGGCGGTGACGTCCTCATAGCGGATGTCCGCACCGAAGCGCTCGGCCTGCTCCTGCATCCGGGTCATCAGCTCGGGGCCCATGATCCCCTCGATGAAGCCGGGGTAGTTCTCCACCTCGGTGGTGTTCATCAGGGCGCCGCCCGCAGTCACCGAACCGGCCAGGACGACCGGGTTGAGCTGGGCGCGGGCCGCATAGATGGCGGCCGTGTAGCCGGCGGGGCCGGAGCCGACAATGACGACGTCGTGAATCATGACTCTCCTGACGAACGGGCGGTGGTCACGGTGAGCGACCACCTACTGCAACTAGTAATCAATATACCCTGTTCCCAGGGAGACTCTTATTTGAGTGTGATCTCCGTCGCAGCGGCCTTGTAGGCGAGCTCACCGGCCACATTATTCTTGGGAAGCTGACTCACCCGCAGGACGATCGTGTCGACCTCCTGGGGCTTCTGAATGTCGAAGGTCGTGGTTCCCGAGGCGAAGGCCCCCTCGGCGAGCAGCGTGCCGCTGCCGGGGTTGTTGATGTCCGTGGCACGAACCTCGACACGCCCGCCCTCATTGGTGCCCTGAAGCTCGATCTGCGAGACCTTGGCGGGACTCTTGAGCTTGATCTCGATGTCGATCGGCTGCGTCAGATCGGGGCTGCTGGTGTAGTGAGAGGTCCAGGCGCGGGCCGTATCGCCATCTGTCAGGAACCTGGCGTTGTCAGGCGCCAGGGCACTGAGGTTGTTGGCGACCGTGACACCGGAGATCTCAGGCGTGGCCGCAGGAGTCGGTTGCTGCCCACCCCCGTTGCCGGCGTCCTGGGCGCTGGCCGAGGGAACGGTGTCCGCGGCTGCGCGGTCCTTGTCCGCGAAGGGGATGCCGATCGTCTGGTAGACGATGTAGCAGGCCGCCACCAGCGAGACCAGGACGATGAGGATGAGCGTGACCAGGACTCCGTTGGTGGTCCGCTGCTCCCGGCGAGCGGCCTCGGGATCGACCTCCTCCTCATCATCGTCCTCGAAGGCCGGGAAGCTGCCGGTGAAGGGCTCGGCGGGAACCGGTGCGGGTCCAGGGACCGTCTCCGAGGCGGTGGAAAGGACGTTCGGGATCGGGTTCGCCGGCCCAGTGACCTGCACATAGGTGTCATCGACCGGCTCCTCCTGCGCGGTCGGCGAATCGGGCTGCTGCGACTCGACCGGCGGCGCGGTCGCTGCCTCGGCGACCGGCGAGTTCTCCATGGCGGTGGTTGGAGCGTGAGCGGCAACAGTACCGGCGGGTGCAGACGACGGCTGCAGGCTGGGCTGAGCGGGCGCTGACGAACCGGCCGACGGGGCGACCGTCGTCCCCTTGCCGACGCCGCTGCGCCGCAGCCGGTCCAGGACCCCACGAGCCGCGCTGGCAACCCCGGCTCCCGCGGCACTGACGGCGGCGGTGGCGCCGGCGTTCGCGGCACCGGCCCCGGTCGACGACGGACGCTGGGCGGCATGGTCCGGCGTCGTGCCCGGTTCGTGGTAGCCGGCCACCGGTTCCCAGGCACCTAGCGAGCGCGCCACCTCCGCCGCGGAAATGGGCGGCTGGCTGCTCCAGGTGCGTTCACACAGCTCGTCCAGGATCGGGTCGATCCGCGGCACCAGCGTGGAGGGCTTGACCGGGACCCCGCCCAGTCGTGGCGCGGAGGGGATCCCCGGACGCTTGCCCGGCCACCGGCCGGTCAGACCGTAGTAGAGGATCTCCACCAGGGCGCGGGCGTCGGCGCGGTCGGCGGCCGACGGGTCATGGCTGGCCACCCGGTTCTCCAGGTCCAGGGCGGCGGCCTCGATCCCCAGGCCACTGACCTTGACCCGGCCGTCGGGAAGAACGCGGATGGACTCAGGAGACAGGTTGAGGTGGTGCAGGCCCCTGCGGGCACCGGCGTCGAGCGCCTGCGCGGTCTCGCCGATGATGGCGCGCACCTGCGCCGGGGGCAGGCCCCGGGAGACCAGGGAGGAGAAGGTGCGTCCGCTCAGCGGCTCGGTGATGATGACGGAGGGCTCGGCGCGCTCGACGTCGTAGACCTGCTGGAGGCGCTGGTCCTCGACCAGGACGGCCCGGCTGGCCGACTCCAGGACGTTGTCACGGTGAAGCGTCGCGTCGGTGAGAACCAGGATCGTGACGTCTCTGTCCAGGATCGTGTCAACGCCACGGTGCCTGACGATGCGCGGCAGCGTGGTGGACAGTGTTCCCAGGAGTCCGTAGCGACCACTGCCGATAGGCGTCGCCTCCGACATGCGTCTCCTTCCTTGAGAGGGTTGTCCAACTGAACCAGTTGACCCCATCGTAACTGTCTGGGGGCTCCGAACCGGGGTGATGTGGCTCGTGTGGGCCGAGGTATAGGACGACTGGTCGGAGGGCCGCCCTGTGGACACGCGGGAAGGCGGGATGCTGGGGGGCAGCGAGGGCGGGATACTCCCGGGAGCGTTGGAGGGGAAGCGCCCGGGGACTTGGGAGCGGCGGGAGGCGTCGGCCGCGTAGTCGGCGCTCGTGGGCGGTGGTGGAGCCGCTTCCTGCGAAGGCGCCGGAGGCGGAGGCGCGAGCGGGTAGACCGGCTGACCGTCCCGGGTGTAGCCGGCAGGGGCCGGTCCTGACGAGCCGTAGTCGGCAGGCTGGCCCATTTGACCCGGTTGACCCCAGGGGTGAGTCCGTACCGGCGAGCTCGACGACGCCGCAAGTGCAGGGGCCTGGGTGGCGGCATCGGTGTAGCCAACAGCACTACGCCCGTCCGGACCCGTCGAAAAGCCCGACGGGTCGGAAGCGGACTGCGTCGCCGGCGGAGGCGGCGGTGCCGGTGCTGGGGCCGGGGCGACGGCGGGCATCTGCGCGGTGGGCTGCGTCGCGGGTGCCGGCGGAGACAACCAGGTCGCGATCGCCAGCACCACCCGCCCGGGCGCACCGGGCAGCCGGCGACCGATTGTGGACAGGATCCTCGAGAAGGGCCGGAAGGCGACGGCGATCTCCTCAATCCCCACGACGCGGCCCATGAGCAGGTAGATGATCGACATGACGGCAGCCACGATGACGATGTGCCCGAAGGCCGCCAGCATCTTGGCCAGGGAGGAGTCGCCGTCGATATTGCCCATGACCAGGTTGAGGACGATCCCGGCGATCACCGCCGGCGCGACCGCCACGACCAGACGCAGGTGGGTGGTGATGATCTTGCGGCCGTCGAGGCTGGGCAGGTGAGAGCGCATCATGGGGATGACCGCCACGCAGCCCCCGATCTGGCTGATCGTGTTGGCTGCGCCGGCCCAGGTCATCCAGTGGTTGGCCGGGGCCATGAAGTAGGCCATGACGCACAGGACCACCGGGATGACGCCGACGACGACGTCGGCCAGCAGCAGCCGCTTGGTGTCGGAGTAGGCCAGCATGACCCGCTGGGTCCCGAACCAGATGCCCTGCGGGACGATGCCCAGCGCCAGGGCGATGAGCATGGGGGCGCTGGCCTGGGCCTCGGGCAAGGTGATCGACGGCGTGAAGAGCTGGAGGGCAGGGACGGCCAGGACGCAGATGCCGGCCGTGGCCAGGACAGTGAAGACGCCCGCCGAGCGCAGCCCCAGGGAGAGGTCCTCGCGCACGCCGGCGCTGTCACCGGCCGCGGCCTTCTCGCTCATGCGGGTGAACAGCGCGGTGATGATGGAGGTGACCACCAGGGACTGGGGCAGCATGTACACCAGGTAGGCGTTGAGCCACATGGTCGTCGAGGGCACGATGACATCGGCGTACTGGGGCTGCTCAGAGGCCGTGACCGCGTAGGAGCCCAGGTTGGAGGTGATCCAGTTGCTCAGGCTGGCGACGCCGACACCCGCCAGCGCCCACAGGGCGACCTTGACGGTCTTGCCCAGACCCAGACCCCGCACCCCGAAGATGATGCGAGGTCTGAAGCCGGAGCGCACCAGGGGGATGTAGAGAATGACGGCCTGCGCGGCGATACCAAGAGTTGTCATCGCCCCTAGGAGCATGGTCCGCGACGAGATGAAGGTGCCCCAGCCGTCACCCCAGATATCGGGAGTCTGCCCGGCGGTGTAGCGGCCGTAGACATGGAGATAGAACAGGATCGAGGCGATCGAGATGATGTTGTTGAGCACCGGGGACCACATGTAGGGCCCGAAGCTCGAGCGTGCGTTGAGCACCTGCCCCCACAGGGCGTACAGGCCGTAGAAGAAGACCTGTGGCATGAACCAGATCGCGAAGGCGAAGGACAGTGAGCGCCACTGCCCCTGGGCCAAGGAGTTGGCGTTGATGGTGAAGATGAGGGGTGCGGCCGCGGTCGCGATGCAGGTGACCGCCAGCATGAGCGTGGCCGCGGCGGTCAGGAGCCGGTTGACGACCTCCTCACCGTTGCGCCGTCGGAGCGCCTGGACGATCTGCGGCACCAAAATGGCGTTGAGGATGCCGCCGATCATCATGTTGTACAGGTAGGTGGGCAGGTTGTTGGCCGTGTTGAAGGCGTCCGCGGCTCCCGAGCCCGTGGCGCCCAGTGCCATGACGATGAGGGCGTTGCGCACCATGCCCAGGACGCGGGAGACCAGCGTCCCCGAGGCCATGATGGCCGAGGAGCGTGCCAGCGACGCCTGGCTGCGCCCCTGGGAGAGGGAGCGCCGGGCTCGTGCGTGCTTGATCATGCTCATGCCGTCTCCTGTGCAGCCGGGGTCACCGCGGTGCGGCGGCCTCGTCGTACAGTTCTCACAGTACCGATCACCACGATGGAGACCAGGACCCCGACGATAACGCCGGTTCCCCTGCTCTCCCAGTCCGCGCGGACCCGCATGTGAACGGTGGTGGGCGTGCCCACGGTGGTGCCGTCCGCGGCGAGCACCTGCACCGTCAGGCCCACGTCACCGGAGCCGACGGCCTGGATCGGCACCGTGACCATGGCCTGATGGCGGGCCGGCACGGTCACGGTGGTGGTGCGCGGGACCTGGAGGCGCTTGTTGTCCGAGACCAGGTAGACCTGGACGGTGACGTCCTGGCTCAGGGACGAGGTGATCCGCACCGGTAGCTGCGCCTCAGAGCTGATGAGGTTGATGGTCGACGACGGCACCGCGGCCAGCGAGGAGGTCACTGCGCTCCCGGCGGCCTCGGCGGCCGGCACCTGGGCGCTGCGGGCCTCGGGGTCGGCCCGCCATGAGGCGGAGGAGACGACGGCCTCCAGGTCCGTGTAGTCACCCAGCAGCGCAGGCGGGTCGGAGAGCACCGAGGAGATCGACTGGAGCGTGCCGGCCGTGCCCGCGGCAGCGGTGAGGGTCGTGGCGGACAGCTCATCGTCGTCGGTCACCCTGTCCGGCGGCTCGGAGCGCTCGATCCTCGAGGTGCCCTCATCGACGGCCTCGACCTCCGCCTGAGCGCGCTCCTGCAAGACATTCAGGCTCTGGGGCTGGGTCCAGGAGGTGGAGCGCAGGGCGGCCAGGCGCTCCTGCAGGGCGGAGGTGTCCGTGGTGGAGGCCTCCTGGCGGGGCAGCGCCACGACGATGTCGCGTCCCAGTGCCGGGGACTGGCGGGTGAGGATCGCGCTGTTGCCGCGCAGCAGCTGACGGGTGTCGAGCTCTGCGGCCTGAGTGGTCTGCGTGGTCTGGCCGGCCTGGCTGGGTGGGGTCGCCTGCTGGTTCTGCGTTGGAGCAGTTGAGGCGTCTGCCTCGGGGCTCGTGCCGGCCAGGGTCTCCGACAGGGACTGCTCGGGAAGCAGGATCGCACGGTCGTCGAGCGCGCCGAGGCCGGAGGGGGTGTAGGTGAGCTCATCGGCCACCGGCAAGGAGGTGGGCGAGGCGATGACGGTGGACGCCGACTGCGGCAGCGCCTCGTCCGTGGCGGAGTCCATGACGCTGGAGGCCAGCCAGGACAGCGACGTCGGTGCCCCCGCTTTGACGATGGCCGACTCCTGGGTGCGCCGCGCGGCGGCCTCGATGAGGTCCTTCCGCTGCAGGTGCGCCAGTGCGGCGGTATCGGAGTCGCCCCACGACAGGGCCACCAGGCTGCCGCTGCTGATGGCCCGCATGACGGCGGCGGAGAGCTGGGTGACGTCGTCGGGGGTCTTGCTGCCCGACGACGCCGTGGCGCTCGCCGACGGAGACGACGAGGCCGAGGACGACGTCGATGCCGACGGGTCGGCGGACGGCGAGGGATCCGACGCAGACGCAGCGGGTGACGCCGACGACGGGGACGACTCCCCACCCTGAGGCACCTGAGGGGCCGCGTCCGGAGTCGAGGGCTGGGAGCCGCCGTTGCGGGCCGCCTCCTCCAGGCTGGCGGACGTCACGCCCAGGGCCTCGACCAGCGCCGGGTCCACGGCCACCACAGTGCCGTCACCGGCCATGCTCATCAGACCCAGCACCCGGCTGTGGATGCGGGTGAGGGTCTCTGTGCGCTCCGGGGTGCGCGGACCGGCCAGGACTGCCGCCTCCTGCGCGGAGGCGGTCACCGGGATGAAGGTGGTCAGGCGCACCGGCGCGACGGAGGCGCCGCTGTCCCACACGAGGATGCTGCGATCCTGGGCCAGGGGCGCGTCCTGAGACTGCAGACTCACCGCGATGCCGCGCGGTCCCCACTGGTCGTCACTGGTCAGCGGCAGCTGGTCGGCCGGGATCGTGACGGAGAACTGGGTGACCTCGCCCGGCTGGAGGTCGTGTCCCAGCGGGACCGTGAACGGGTCGGACAAGCCGGACTCGTCGGTGCCGTCCAGCCACTTCCTGAGGCTGTGGCTCGTGACCTCCGTGGACCGCTGGATCCGGGCGGCCAGGTCCACCCCGGTCAGGATCTGGCCGGTCCCGTTGGTGATGGTGCCGGTCAGGGTCAGGTCCTGATCGCTGTGAAGCACCTCGGGGGTCAGCGCGTCGATACTCATCGTCACCTGGTTGGCGGCACCCTCGGTGTCCGGTGCCGCCGAGCCCTCGGCACCCTGGCTGGTGCCCTGATCCGGGTTCTGAGTGGACGGGCTCGTCCTCGTCGCCGAGGCCGATGAGGAGGACGACGGCGTCGGCGGCGCCGACGGCTTCGCCGGGGCGATCGGGGCGATCGCGGTTGAGATCCCGCCGGAGGTCATGACGACGCCGGAGATCGGGCTCGCCTGAGCCGCCGGCGGGGTGGCCAGTGGCAGCGCCAGCAGGCTCACCACGCCCAGCAGGGCGACGATGGTCACCATCGCACTTCTCCGCAGCCCGGAGCCCAGCGTGGTGACCACCTTCGCGCACAGGTAGGTGGCGGCGGTCATCCATCCCCCACCAGGATGTCCCAGGCCGCGGCCACGATACGGCGCTCATTGGGGTAGGCCAGGCGGTGGGAGACATCGTCCAGAGCCACCCACTCGACGTCCTCGGCCTCGTGGTCCGGGTCATTCTCCGTGGTCAGGGTCCCGCTGACCGCCTCCAGCAGAAAGTGGTGCACCACCTTGTGGACGCGGTGCTCGTGACCGGCGAACCAGTAGTCGATCGTCGCCAGGTGCCGAAGAACACGGCCGGTGATGCCGGTCTCCTCCATGATCTCGCGGACCGCCGCCTGCTCGGGGGTCTCGTCTCCCTCCAGATGGCCCTTGGGCAGGCACCACTCCAGGCGGCCGCCGCGGTTGCGCCGCGCAATGACCGCCGTGAAGGCCTGACCATTCTGGACGTCAACAACCAGGCCGCCGGCACTGGTCTCGTTGACGATCGGCAGAGCGCGCGCACTCGCCCGATGAACCGGGTTTCCGGCGCGGGGCGTGCGAGTACGTGGCGAGGGCATAGGGACACTCTAGGGCGTCGAGGCCGCCGGATGCCTCTGCCCGAGTACGTCGTCGCACACAACCGCGCCGCCCGTAGGCGGCCTGTACGAAATCTGCGAGACGGTCCTCACGACGGTAGATACCGTACGGTGCGCGACAGCGCCGTCGTCACGGTTCATGGCAGGCTTGGGCCGATGACTGCGCACCCCGATTCCGTCGATCCCACCGATCTCATGGACGCCGCCGCTGACGACCGCGGCCTGACGCCGCGGGCCCGAGCGGCCCTCGAAGGGCTGCCCCCCGCCCTGGCCGCCCTGGGGTACGCCTTCGTGCGCGCCGGTCATGAGATCGCCCTCGTCGGCGGACCCGTGCGAGACGCCTTCCTCGGGGTCGCCCCCCACGACCTGGACCTGACCACCTCGGCGCGCCCCGAGCAGACCGAGGAGATCCTGGCCGCCTGGGGCGAGACCACCTGGGATGTGGGCCGGGCCTTCGGCACCATCGGCGCGCGCAAGGGCTCCACCATCGTGGAGGTCACCACCTATCGCACCGAGGCCTACGAGGTCGGCTCGCGCAAGCCCCAGGTCACCTACGGCGACACCCTCACCGGGGACCTCACCCGCCGTGACTTCACCGTCAACGCCATGGCGCTGCGCCTGCCCGACCTCGAGCTCGTCGACCCCTGCGGCGGCCTGGAGGACCTGGCCGCCGGGATCCTGCGCACCCCCGTCAGCGCCGAGCAGTCCTTCGACGACGACCCCCTGCGCATCATGCGGGCCGCCCGCTTCGCCGCTCAGCTCGGCTTCGACGTCGAGATGGACGTCATGACCGCCATGGAGGAGATGGCCCCCCGCCTGGAGATCGTCTCTGCCGAGCGCGTGCGCGCCGAGCTCGAGCGACTGCTCATCAGCCCCTGGCCCCGGCGCGGGCTGGAGCTGCTGGTCCACACCGGCGTGGCCGACGTGGTCCTGCCCGAGCTGAGCGCCCTGCGCGAGACCGTTGACGAGCACAAGCGCCACAAAGACGTCTACGAGCACACCCTGACCGTCCTGGACCAGGCCATCGACCTGGAGACCGGCCCCGACGGCCCCGTCCCCGGCCCCGACCTGGTCCTGCGCCTGGCCGCGATCCTCCACGACATCGGCAAGCCCGCCACCCGTCGTTTCCTGCCCGACGGCACCGTCACCTTCCACGGCCACGACCACGTCGGCGCCCGGATGACGGCAAAACGCCTGCGGGCGCTGCGCTTCGACAAGCAGACCATCAAGGACGTCTCGCGCCTGGTCGAGCTCCACCTGCGCTTCCACGGGTACGCCGACGCCGCCTGGTCGGACTCGGCCGTGCGCCGCTACGCCACCGATGCCGGTCCCCTCCTGGAGCGGCTCCACCGGCTCACCCGGGCCGACGTCACCACCCGCAACCGTCGCAAGGCAGCCATGCTGGACCGCGCCTACGACGACCTCGAGGAGCGTATCGAGGCTCTGCGCGCTGCCGAGGAGCTGGCCGCCATCCGCCCGGACCTGGACGGCGGCCAGATCATGGCCGAGCTCGGCGTGCCCCCCGGCCCGGTCGTCGGTGAGGCATACCGTTTCCTCATGGACCTGCGCATGGAGAAGGGACCGATCGGTGAGGACCTGGCCCGTCAGGCACTGCGCTCCTGGTGGGCGGCTCGTCAGAAGAGCTGAAGGCGGTGAGCCGATGACACCGGCGCACAGAAAGGACGAGACCGCAAGGCCGGGCCAACCCAGATGAGACCCGAGAAGATGCTTGAACCATCACGTGAGCTGCGGGTCGGTGTTGTCGGCATCGGAGCCCGCTGCTACCTGGCGGCGCTCGCGGACTCCTCACCGGTGCCGGCCCGGCTCGTCGCCGCGGCCGACACTGCGCCCGACGCCGTCGCGCGCGCCGAGCGCCTCCTGCCCGAGGGGGTCGCGGTGGTCGGCCACCACCGCGACCTGCTGGAGTGCGGGCTCGACGCCGTCGTCCTGACCACCCCCGATGACACGCACGAGGAGCTGGCCTGCTTCTTCCTCGAGGCCGGCATCCCGGTCTACCTGGAGAAGCCCCTGGCCATCACCATTGAGGGCGCCGACCGCATCCTGACCACGGCCCGGCGCACCGGCACCCGCCTCTACGTGGGGCACAACATGCGCCACATGGAGGTGGTGCGACTGCTGAGGTCGATCATCGACTCCGGGCGGATCGGGGCGCTCAAGGTCATCTGGTGCCGTCACTTCGTGGGCAACGGCGGTGACTACTACTTCCGAGACTGGCACGCCGAGCGCCGTCACGTCACCGGCCTGCTGCTGCAGAAGGCCGCTCACGACATCGACGTCATGAGCTGGCTGGCCGGCTCCGACCCGGCCCGCGTCGTCGGCATGGGCGGGCTCATGGTCTACGGCGAGGCCGAGCGCCGAGCCGCGGGTGAGAGCGCCGGCACCGTCATGCAGGACTGGTTCAGCCTCGACCACTGGCCGGCCGACGAGGTCAGCGACCTGAACCCGGTCATCGACGTCGAGGACCACTCCATGTTCATGATGACCATGCGCAACGGGGTCATGGCCTCCTACCAGCAGTGCCACTTCACCCCCGACTACTGGCGCAGCTACACGGTCATCGGCACCTGTGGCCGGGCCGAGAACCTCGGCGACGGTGGCGGCGACGTCGTCAAGGTGTGGACCGAGCGCACGGAGCACTACGCCGAGAGCGCCACCGAGGAGTACGTCATCTCCGAGGAGGGCAGCGGGCACGACAGCGCCGACCAGCTCGCCATCGACGAGTTCCTGCGCTTCGTGCGCGATGGCGGCCTCACCGACGCCTCCCCGGTCTCTGCGCGCGAGGCGGTCGCTGCGGGCGTGCTGGCCACCCGGTCCCTGCGTTCGGGGTCCGTGCCCTACGACGTGCCCGAGCTCGACGCGGATCTTGCGGCCTACTTCCACAGTGGGCAACAAAACTCTCACTCACCGACGGAAACTTCATAAACGACGCGGCTCCGCGTCATCTTTGAAGAAAATGTCGGTCTGTACGGTCGGTAGCACGTACAGTGCGAGCCGGGAGGGGCTGGGGCTTCGCGGGGACCTCGCTCGCAGGCAGGATAGGCAGATTCGAGGAGAGCGCATGATTCACCACATCACCTTGACCGGGCGCACCATCGCCCTGGCCTGCGACGGCACGGTGACCACCCAGCACGGGGCCGGCGGCGCCACCGGCGCGGTCTACGTGGAGGCCTCGCACCTGACCCTCCTGCACGACATGCGCGACGGCGAGGTCTACCGCACCGGACAGAACTCCTGGTCGCCGTCGGGCTGGCGCCGTCTGAGCGAGGCGCCGATGCGTATCGCCGATGAGCGGCGCCGTCGGACCGCCGACGACGACCCCTGGGACGACACGGTCCGCCACCACTCGGCCTGGATGGCGGTGCTGGAGGACTCCGTCGGGGCACTGCTCGTGGGCTGCCTGGACGGGCGTACGCCGCGGGTGCGTGCCGACACCGCGGTCCTGGAGGCCTTCACCGAGTCCGGCGATCCGGCGCACTGGGTGATCCTGCCCGGTCCGGCCACCGCCGTCATGGCCCGCTACGCGCGCGAGCTCGGCGAGAGCCTGGGCAGCCGGCCCATTGAGCCGCAGAGCGTGTGGTGCTCCTGGTACTCCTACTACGAGGGCATCTCGCAGGAGGCCCTCGAGCGCGAGATCCCGCAGGTCGCCGAGCTGGGCTTCAAGACCCTCCAGATCGACGACGGCTGGGAGGTCGCGGTCGGCGACTGGGAGGCCGGCGAGAGCTTCAGCGACGGTATGGAGGCCGCCGCGACCCGGATCCGCGAGGCCGGCATGCAGCCGGGCCTGTGGGTGGCGCCCTTCATCGCCCTGCCCGGCTCCCGGGCGGTGCGCGACTACCCGGAGATGTTCGTCCACAACGCCGACGGCGGACTGGCCGTGGCCGGCTCCAACTGGGGCGGCGACTACTACGCGCTGGACACGACCCACCCCACCGCCCAGACCTACGTGCGCAAGCTCATCGCCAAGATCGTCCACCGGTGGGGCTTCAGCTACCTCAAGCTCGACTTCATCAACGCCGCCGCCATCCCCGGATACCGCCACCGGCAGGTCGACCGCGAGGAGGCCTACCGCACCGGGCTGCGCCTGGTGCGCGACACCGCCGGCGAGGAGACCTTCCTCCTGGGGTCCGGGGCCCTCATCATGCCCTCGTTCGGGCTGCTCGACGCGGTGCGGGTGGGACCGGATGCGGCCCCCATGTGGGAGAACTACGCCTCCGACGACTTATCCGACGCCAAGGCCTACAACGCCCTGCACGCCGGCATCAACCGGCTCTGGCTGGGGCGGGTCATCGGGGTCGACCCCGACGTCGTCTTCTTCCGTCACCGTCGCAACCTTCTGGACGACACCCAGATGCAGTGGCTGCGCGACGTCGCCGAGGCCAGCCGCTACCGGTGCCTGTCGGACCAGATGAGCTGGCTCGACGACGAGGAGAAGGAGGCCGTGCGCGCCTACCTGGCCGCCTCGGACAAGCCCCTGGAGATCCTGGGCCGCTACCGCTTCAAGCTGGGCGAGCGCGAGATCGACCTCACTGAGGCCATCGAGGGCACGGCGTCGGCCTACCCGCTGTGAGGCGGGGCTGAGGGCCGCTGGACGGGGCCGGCCGGGGTCCTACGGCCCCAGCAGAGCGGCCGGTACGACGGCGATCCCGTCCTCGTCCCGGTACGCCAAGCGGCCGGTGGTCACCAGGACCGCGTCCGCGAGCCTCGGTCCGATCTTCTTACGCAGCCAGCGCAGGTGCTTGGTGTCGTCCGGCTTGGGGCTGGCTCTCGCCTTGATCTCGAAGGCAACGACCTGCCGGCGGGGTCCTTCGAGGATGATGTCGATCTCCTGGAGCCCGCCCTTGGTCCGAAGGTGAAAGACCCGGGCGCTGTGGAACTCGGCGTAGACCTGAAGACTTTGAATCACCAGGGATTCGAACAGTGAGCCGAGTACCCGGGGACGGCGCGGGGTGCCTCGAGGGCTGGTGAGGATCGGGTGGCCGACCCCGAGCACCTCGGAGGGGCCGTATCCGAGGAGGCGAGCGGCCAGGGCCGGGTCGCACAGCTGGTGCTTGTCGGCCAGGTTGTTGCGGGAGAACTCGTTCTCACTGGGGCTCCAGCCCGGAACCGGGTCCAGTAGCCACATCCCGCTGAGGTGGTCCCGGTAGGAGCGCGCCGTCGCCAAGCCCATGTCGGTGCTCAGTGGCCTGTTCGCCAGCTCGGCGATGGAGCTGAAGCTCGCCGTGGTGGCCACCGCGCTGGCGTAGGCCGTCAGCCACTCCCTCACGGATCGTGAACGTCGCCTGCCGCCCGTCGCTTCCGGTAGATCATGTCGAAGCGTTTGCTCGAGGTATCCGTCCAACTGGGCCTTGCGCCCTAGAGGCGGCTGCTCCCTGATGGCGGGGAAGCCGGAGCGGCAGATCTCATCGACGTACTGGTCGATCGCGACACTCGTGTACCCCTCGATCGGGGCCAACCCGGAGGTGTCGTGCGCACCGAGGGTACTGTCCAGCAGTTTCCCCACCGAGACAGTGGGAGTCTCGATCGCGCGCTCGGCCAGGCTGAAGGGTCGCATCCGCAGAGTGATGATTCGGCCGGCGCCCGTGTGCGTGGGTGCCTGGGAGGGCGTGGAGGACCCGGTGAGCAGAAAACGGCCTGGAGAAGGATCATCATCGACAGCGCGACGCACCCGGTCCCACAGCTCGGGCATGCGTTGCCACTCGTCGATGACGAGAGGGCTGGGAAGTGAGGTGAAGCGCGATCCGATGGCCGCGAGCTGGGCGCGTTCGTCGGGATCGTCAACGGCGATGAAGGTGGTGCCGTGGGTTCTGGCGGTGCGGGTCTTCCCGACGGCGCGGGCTCCCTCGACGCTGACCGCCGGGACCGACCGCAGCAGCTCCTGGAGGCGCTGGTCCATGAGACGCGGCTGGTAGGTGGTCATGAATTGATCGTAAGGGCCACTTTGTGCTGCCGTACAGCCGAAAGAGTGGGGCTGTGGATAACTCCGAGGCTCAGGGGGAGATGAGAGTCAGTCGGTTTGGTCGTGTCTTCATCGACTATTTGGTCAAAAGTTAATGATCGGTTTAGTCAGGTTTGGTGTTGATCGCTGCGCCTCTCGGGAGCCCCAGCACGGCAGCGGGCAGTGACAGGGGGACTTACCGAGTGTAAGATGAGTCTCATCGCCGCCGTGTCTCTCAAGAGACACATCGGCTCCACAGCTGATGGAGGTAGCGGATTATCAATGGTCCGCATGGAAGTGCCGGCGGTGCTGCCCCAGGGGACTGGGGGTTGAACTTATCTATGGTAGGAACAAGTTCTCAGGAGTGTTAATGTGAGCCGCCTCGACTTCACAGACTTCTTCCGCGAGATCACTGGGCATGAACCCAGGGACTACCAGGTGCGCCTGGCCGAGCGGCTCGCCTCGGGAACGCCACCGTCTCACCTCAGTGTGCCGACCGGGATGGGGAAGACCTTCGCGGTTCTCCTGGGATGGCTGTACGCGCTGACGCAGGATGCCGAGCAGGCGAGCCGACGTCGTCGGACGCGGAAAGTCCCCCTGAGGCTGCATCTCGTTGTCGACCGGCGCGCCGTCGTCGATGACTCCTTCGAGGCGGCGCAAAGGATCAGGACGGCACTCAGAGAAGGTGCAGGTGAGCGGTCGGCGGTGAGACACGTGGCCGAGGCGCTGCGATCTATCTTTGAGATCCCGGCTGAGGCGGAGGTACTGGAGGTGCGCCGCCTGCGCGGTGGGCTCGCTGATGCCGACCGGGACCTGACGGAGCACACGCGCTACCCCTCCCGGCCGGCCATCATCGTGGGAACACTCGACATGACCGTGTCCCGTCTGCTGTTCCGCGGCTACCAGCTCTCGCCCTACCGCCGCAGCATCGATGCGGCGCTGACCGGGATGGATGCACTCTGGGTCCTCGATGAGGCCCACCTCTCCGTACAGGCCCTGACCACCTTGTCCGTGCTCCGTAACGAGGAGAGCAGGCTCGAGGATCGTTGTGGCGGCAGCGTCCCGAGTCTGCAGGTCATGCCGATGACGGCAACCCCCACGACGCTTCTCGGCTCTGCGCAGGAAGTCGGCCAGGAGCCTGCCCCCGGTCTCAGCCTGGACTGGGAGGAGGAGTGCCGCCTGGATCCGCAACTGGGCGCGCGTTGGGCGCATCGTGACAGTGTCCCGGTGGACGTTCACTGTGTGGAAGGCAAGGCGGCAGCCGCTCTCACGGAGCAGGCGTGTATCCGAATGAAGGAGCTGAGCCAGGGAGAGTCGCTGGTCGTCTTCTGCAACACCCTGGCCACCGTCAAGAAGGTGGTGGCCGAGTTGAAGAAGCAGGCCCGGAAGCTGGGAGATCAGGCTCCTCGCCTGGACGTCATGGTCGGCGGGATGCCTGCTCGCCGCAGCGAGGACACCGTCAAGAGGCTCTCCCCCTATCGGACGGGGGCAGAGGGACGTCAGGACGCTCAGGCCACCGTCGTCGTGGCCACATCGACTCTGGAGGTTGGTGCCGACCTCGACTTCACTCATCTCCTGACGGAGAGCTGCCAGGCCGGCTCCCTGGTGCAGCGCCTGGGGCGAGTCAACCGGGTGGGAGCCCGCCCCGGCGGCAGCGTCGCCATTGTTCACTCCACCACGAGTAAGGATCCGATCCACGGCGGAGCCGCAGACGCCGTCGTCGAGCTGATCGACGGAGCCACCACCCTCGGTGAGGTGGTGAAGCGGCTCGATGAGGCTGACGGGCGGGAGGATCTGGTGAACGCGGCTCAGGTTCCGGTTGTCATCCCTCCGAATGTTTTCGCCGCTTATCTGCGCACCATGGGGTCTCGCAACGACGCCCCTGTCCATCCATGGATCCGGCCACTGGCGGATCCTCGACCGGACGCGTTCATCGTCTTCCGGAAGAGTGTGGGAGACCTCGCCGATGTCAGTCCTGAGGCTCTCCAGGAGGACCTGACTCGGTGGCGGCCCGACCTGCGAGCCGAGGCCTGGAGCGTCCCGCTGAGCGATGCTCGGGATGTGGCGAGCCAGGCGCTGAAGAAGCATCCCCTCGTCATCATTGACCCGACGTCGGAAGAAGAGCCTCGCGTCCTTAAGGCTGGGGCCTCCCTGCCCGATCTGGTTCCCGGTCAGATCATCGTCATGGCACCAGGTCATGACAGCCACCCGTATGGGTTGGAAGGCGCCGGCCGTGACTGCTCCGGGCAGCACGTGATGCCCGGTGCCACGGCTGAGGAGGTGTCCAAGGAGCTGGCGTCCATTGCGAAGGGGACGGACCAGGGGCCGGGCTGCAGGCAGGCGGTCATCCTCACGGATCTGTCCGGGGGTGGCCTGCGAACCGACGACCCGTATGCCGATCTCCTGGAAGAGGTCGCCTTGCTCACGGTGCCATCGGGCTGGCAGATCGACGACGATGTCATCGGCGCAGACAGTCCTCATCCGTGGCTCCGCCTGCGGCTCGCGGAGGCCGCCGCAGATCGCCCTGCGGGCACCGAGGATGACACCGATGAGCGCACCCTGTGTGGCCACGGAGACCAGGTGGGTGAGCGTGCAGGACAGTGGGCCCGAGCCATCGGCCTGCCGGAGAGCCTGGTGGAGGACCTCGTCACGGCCGGGCGCCACCATGACGACGGCAAGGCTGACCTCAGGATGCAGGCCGCACTGGGCGCAGCCGTGGATGAGAGCGGCTTCCTCGTCCTGGAGGATCCGGAGGAGCAGAATCGCCGAACGCCGCTGAGCAAGTCCCGGCTCCCTCGCAGGTACTGGAGCCGCTCCATGCGCATGGCCGGCGTTCCCTCCGGCTGGAGGCATGAAGCGGCCTCCGCCGATCGCCTGGAGGAGCAGCTGGAAAGAGGTGAGCAGACGGCGCACGATCCTGACCTGGTGATGCATCTGGTTCTCAGCCACCACGGCCGCTTCCGCGGCCCAGGACCGGTGTGCTTGCCTGAATACGGAACGGCTCCACGACATCAGGACCCGAATGACCCCTCCTGGGCCGAGGCCGTGAGTCGTTTCCACCGTCTCAATGATCGCTACGGCCCCTACACCCTGGCGCTGATCGAGACGATCCTGCGCCTGGCTGACTGGAACGTCTCGCAAGAGCTGGAGCAGGGACATGAGTAGTGCTGAACACCTTGATGAGTCTGCCGAGTACCGACTGACTGCGTTACCGGGGTACCGGGCGGCATACGTCCTGGCAACCTGGGGGCTGGTGTCCCTCCTCCCGCGTGCAACGCTGCGCTTTGAGGGGGAAGGAGTCCCCGTCGTCGGCTATAGCGGAGGTCAGGATGAGTTCGTGAGCGTGGCCGCTCGTGGCCTTGTCGAACGTACCTGGAGGCTTGAGGATCGTGTACTTCATGGGATCACGACGACGACGCCCACGCGATCTGCGGTCAACGTCCTGTCACATGCCGGCTGGCAGACCGCTGGAAGTGCAAGCGACCTCAGCCAATGTGGACCGGTGGCGGTCTTTGATGCGTCCTCGACGTCGGCCGAGCAGTCGAAGATTCCGAGGACGCAGGATCTCCACGTCCGGTCCTCAGCGTTGACCCTGCTCAGCGGCAGGAGCCATACCGCCAAGTCGGTGCAGGATACCTGGGGGCTCATGGGTGAGTCACTGACCACTGCGGATGCCGCTGTCGCTGCGGGGGCGGCACACCTTGACCGACTTGTGGGCGGTGACCTTGCCATTGCCCGGGCCAAGCCTGGGCTGCGCTTCTCCGCCAGCCAGGCGACCCCGCGTGCTACCAGTGGATCCGAGGAGTGCGATGTGTACCCGCTCGTGGATCTCCTGGCCTTCTGCGGACACCTGCTCCTCCAGCCGCAGCAGCGTGAGATCACGCGAGAACGTCCGGCCAAGGCCTTCACCTGGGTACTGCAACCGGTTCCCCTCACCATGGAGGCGATCATCGATCTGCATGAGTCCCCGCCGCCCGAACTGCCGTGGCGACGGTGGACGTCCCCCATTCGTGGCACCGGAACCACGTCCAAGGTGACATCGTTCGCGCCCGCCTACCGAGAGGTATGAGAGAGAAAGAGGTGACAACAGCCCATGTCTGATCAGATCGCAGTCCTTCCACTGGCACAGGCGCTACCGAAACTGAAAACACCTGATGGGGTCCATCGCCTCGCCATGTCGTATTTACCGGATCTCAGAGGTGCTTCACGGTCGATTCGCGCAGACCTCGGCGTCCTGTACCGCCTGGCTCTACCAACCGAATACGGCGGGCAGAAGGCTTCCCTGGTCATCAGGTTCCGGGCCGATCTCGATATACCTGGAACACAGGCCATCGAGGCGCCGTCAGGGTTTGCCGTCGGTCAACGCTTCACTGTTCGAGCGGTGGCTGAGAAGCGCCATGCCGACGAATCGGGAAGGAACCGCGTCCGAGCCGTCCTCGACGAAGAAGCTGATGGTTGGGCGGTCGGTTTGCTGAAGCGTCATGGCCTGACAGTCAGTGAATTGACGGTCACGCCGAGGTGGTTCGTGGGCCGACGAGGCGGACGCTCCTTCACGCTCCGGGACCTCACCGGCACTGTGCGCAGTATCAGTGAGGCTGGAGCATCCGCCTACCACCAGGGCATCGGGAGGGGGAAGGCCTACGGCTACGGAATGCCCTTGGTGCTGTGACGACGTGAATGAGAACTGTGCTCGACCAGTATGGCAATAGATACATAGATAAGGAGAATACTGTGACTACTGCTCAAGAATTTCGCTCCACCATCGGTGCCCTCATGGATGATGATGCGGTGGCCGGAATCAGCCTCACCGGTGAATATGACTCATTGGCAGGAATGACCGTGACACCGCCGGCGGGCACGATACGCCAGGAAGGGGAGGTCGTCGGATTCTTTGAGACCGACGACGGCAAGAGAGCGGCCACCATCGATGGCTGGGCGTCGCAAGCCTCGCGATGTGAAGTACTCCTGGCTAGCCGCTTCAGAGGAGGAACCTCCACACTTGCCGAGGTTCTGGGATTCCCCATGGTGGTTCTTGTTGACGAGGAGGGTGAGGTGCTGACCACCTCCGTCGAGCTCTCGCACCGGCAGGCCGACGCCACCTGGAGGCTCATACGAGACGAGCTCACCGACAAGGGCGTAGACTTCGAGGGAATCCAAAATTCCACCCGCTCCCAGCCGGACGCCCTGCTTACTGGATTCCCCACGGCGATCCCCTTCGGATGGTGGCACTCGCAGACGAAGCGCTCCCAGAAGGCTGCTGATGAAGCCAACAAGGGAGGGAAGAAAACGGGGGGCAAGGATGCTCGTGAACTGAATGCGACGCGGGATAAGTATCTTGGTTACTACGTCATGAATCCTGGAGAGTCGCGTTCTGCGAGACTGTTCACGTCGGAGATTATCGCCACTGGTGTGTCTGAGCGGCGTCGTATGGCTGCGAAAACCGATCCGCTCTTCGCGGCAGTTGGAAAAGAAGTGAAGATTCAGGGAATAGAGCTGTCCAAACTGGGGCTGGGGTCAATGCCTCCGGTGAAGGTTGACAAAGCTCCTTCCGACCTCACGTACAAAGTCATCAAGGGGAAGGCGTTCTTCTCTCTCGCAGGGTTGAGGACCTTCGCCTTCTCTCGCCCGGAGCCTGCGCGAGCGCTGGTGGTCAGCCTGACCCTGCTGCTGTACCGACTGCTGCAGGAACGGCTGGACCTGCGCGCAGGGGCGGAGCTGCGCCTGCGCGAACCGGGCCTCGAGGTCAAGGTCGAAAGACACGGAGCACCCTCCCAGCCCCTCGTACTGCCGGACGTTGACGAGCTGGTGCACCTTGTGCGCGACCTCGGCCAGGAGATCGGTTGGAACGGGGTCAGCACCGTGACGATCACCCACGACTCCCCACTGGGAAAGATCATCCAAGCCGTTGACGGACGTAGCGATGAGTAACCTCACCATCACCGCCTCGTTTCCCCTCGGTGAGTTCAATGCACATGATGGAGACGGCCGTGCCGAATGGCCGCCGGCTCCAGCGCGGGTACTGGCCGCGATGCTGTCCGCTGCCCACGGCCTCGGAGAAGGCGTCGCCGAGGTCGAGGCCCTCTTTCGATTCCCTTCTCCGCGGATCACCGCCCCTCCGGCTGGCGAGCGCCAGATCGGTTACGGCCGATGGGTACCCGTCAACAACGAGGTGAAAACAGCCAAGGACGGTTCACCGACCGGAATCATCGACCGCAACGATCGGCTGCTGGAGAAGCAGGCGAAAGCTCCCGAACGCGGCATGATGGTCGGTACCGGTCCGAACGACGTCGTACGCTGGACTTTCGCTGCCGACGACAGTGCCGATCTCGGTGTCCTGCAGAAGGTGGCGCGATCCGTGGAGTACCTCGGGCGTCCGACCTCACCGGTGCTGCTCGACGTCGTCGACGGTGCTGTCGAGGCGCCGCCGCACCATTCCCGCTGGGAACCGGCCCCGCTGGGCTGGATCCAGCTGCGTGTGGGAACGGAAGGACTCCTGGCCGCTTTGGATGCGCGAGAAGAAGAGCGGCGCCGCAGCACCGTGACGGGGACGCATCCGTATATGAGCGTGCGACCCACCGCCCCCTACTGGCTCGTGGGTGCGCAGTCCGGTGACGGGACCACGCCTGATACTCGGGAGCTGCTGCGCACATGCTCGCTCTACCGAATGCCCCATAGTGGGCGACAAGGTGCAGTTCTGGTGCATGCCGCCGACGCTGCTCTCGTCATGGAGCAGCTGCGAGACTCCTTTGAGGGAATCGGTTGGATGCTGCCACTCATCGGCGGGCTGGGTCGCCGTCACCTGCCCGTCCTGCGGGGGGTGCTCGTGGCTGGGGGGCCTCGGCTGCCTTCCGTGGGACTCGCGGTGAGGACGGGGGTGGTCGAGGCGAGACTTGCTGAGGCCAGGACATTGGCTTCGCTTCCTCGAGTTCTGCGGGCTGCCGCGGCTCCTTCGTCGCGATGGACCACCGTTGTGTCGACGGCGGAGGAGCCTGAACGAATCATGGACATGCTGAAGGAATGCGCCTCGGGGCTCGGCTGCAGACTCGTTGAGGTTGAGCGTCACTCCGAGTCGCGAAGCGACGGAGGTGTCGATGTGCAGGAGGACAACGGGCGCTGGCATGTCTCGGTCGCCTTCGACGCGGTGGTGCCCGGGCCGGTTGTTCTCGATGGCACGCTCATGGTTCCCCTGGGGGCCACCACCTTGGCAGTGAACCCACGGCGACCCCGAGCCGACTAACCTCGCATGTCAGCAAGGCAGCCCCGCGCACGCGGGGGTAGAGGCTCGGTGGCGGCGGCGTGGGGGACGTCGGCGATGTCAGCCCCGCGCATGCGGGGGTAGAGGCAACTCAGCCGTCCTCCTGGACGCGGACATGTAGTCAGCCCCGCGCACGCGGGGGTAGCGGATACGCCAAGCTGATCCTGATCCTCATCAAGCAGTCAGCCCCGCGCATGCGGGGGTAGAGGCTGGGTGCCCGGGATGCCTGAGTCGGACGTGTGGTCAGCCCCGCGCACGCGGGGGTGGAGGCCGGTTGTCGTGCAGCAGCGACATGGCCCCTAGGTCAGCCCCGCGCACGCGGGGGTGGAGGCGACGGTCATCCCCTCAGCCGCGTTCCGCGAGTGTCAGCCCCGCGCACGCGGGGGTGGAGGGCAACGGGTCATCGACACCGTCGAGGACCACTCGTCAGCCCCGCGCACGCGGGGTGGAGGGGCGGCTCATGGCCGGTCTACGGGCAGATGCCAGTCAGCCCCGCGCACGCGGGGGTAGAGGCGCCCATCCTCCGGTTGGGGGGTGGGCGTTTTGGTCAGCCCCGCGCACGCGGGGGTAGAGGGGTCTCCTCTCGGCTGGGCTGGTGGCCCTCGGTGTCAGCCCCGCGCACGCGGGGGTAGAGGTCCTCCGGTTGCGCTGACGCCGCGCTTGGCCTGGTCAGCCCCGCGCACGCGGGGGTAGAGGTGCTATTGCAAGCATCAATGCCTCCGTGGCCGAGTCAGCCCCGCGCACGCGGGGGTAGAGGCTGCCTGTCCGTTAAGGCCAATCATTCCACCCAGTCAGCCCCGCGCACGCGGGGGTAGAAGGAGCAGCGTGGCCTCGTCCACGATCAC
>CAUVMS010000008.1:0-39011 GCA_963552815.1 uncultured Actinomyces sp.
CAGGGGCAGGGGTCGGTGCCGCGCACGCCCGCGGCGCGGATCGATGAGTTCTGCTGCTCTCGGCGGCCCGCCCGCTGTCCCGCCATGATCAGGCCCCCAGCCAGTAGGCGTGCAGGGCCTGGGCGAGCCAGGGGCCGTCCTTGACACCGCCCATCTCGCGAGCCGAGTGCATGCTCAGCAGGGGCACGCCGACGTCGACGGTGGTGATCCCGAGCCGGGTGGCGGTGATGGGGCCGATGGTGGAGCCGCAGGGCACGGCATTGTTGGAGACGAAGTCCTGGCTCGGCACACCGGCGGCGGCGCAGGCCCGCGCCCAGATCGCGGCCCCCACGGCGTCGGTGGCGTAACGCTGCTGAGCGTTGATCTTGAGCAGGGGGCCGTGGTTGATGAGCGGCTGGACGGCCGGGTCGTGCAGGTGGGGGTAGGCGGGGTGGACGGAGTGTCCGGCGTCGGCGCTCACGCAGGTCGAGCGCGCCAGGAGGGCCTCGACGCCGTCGCCCCTGATCCCAAGGACAGCGGCCAGGCGCCGCAGCAGGGTCTCGAGGAAGGGGCCGGCCGCGCCGGAGCGGGTGGCTGAGCCGACCTCCTCGTGGTCGAAGGCGACCAGAATGACGGGCTCGGCGGGCTCGGCCCCGGCGGCCGCGAGCGCCTCGAGGGCCACGAGGCCGGCGTGGACGGAGGAGAGGTTGTCCAGGCGGGAGGAGGCCAGGAACTCACCGTCCCGGCCGAAGCGGGCGGGGGCCTGGGTGGGGTAGGTGAGGACGTCGTGTCCGGCGAGCTCGGCCGGGTCGATGCCGGCGATCTCGCACAGGTAGGTCTCGACGGCGTCGGGGGCGTTGTCGGGCCCGGCCAGCGACCACAGGGGCAGCAGGTGGGTCTGGCGGTCCAGGTGCAGGGAGTCGTTGACGCCGCGGTCCAGGTGCGGGGCGATCTGGGCGACGCGGGCGATGGGGCCGGTGCGCACGAGGTGGACGGCGCCGTCGCGGGTGGTCAGGCGCCCGGCCAGGCCCAGCTCGCGGTCGAGGAGGGAGGCGAGCAGGGGGCCGCCGTAGACCTCGGCATTAATGAGCTGCCAGCCGGAGCGGACGAGGCCTGCGGCGGGCTTGAGCTTGAGGGCCGGGGAGTCGGTGTGGGCGCCGACGACGCGCAGGCCGGCTCCCTGCGCGAGCACCTCGGGCAGGACCCAGGCGGCGAGCGCGCCGTCACGGATGACGTAGCCGCGGCGCGGTAGGCCATCCTCCCAGGAGACGGTCTCGTCGACGTGGGTGAAGCCGGCCGCCTCCAGGCGCCGGGCGACCTCGGCGGCGGCGTGGTAGGAGCTGGGCGAGGCGGTGACGAAGTCGATGAGCGAGTCGGTGTAGGCGTCGTCGTCCCGCAGGATCTCGCCGGTGACGGCGTCGTCGGAGGGAGCGCCGGAGCGGAGGCCGGACGAGGCGCTGGCGGGCGTGCTGGCGGCATCAGTCATGGCCCCAGTCTTCCACCGTCCCGTCTTCAGACCAGGCGACGTGACCGGTCTTCCCGTAACGCGTGCGACTTCAGTCCTATAGACAGGAGACGTGGCCCACTCTAGAATTGCAAACGTTCCCGAGAACGTTTGCAATCAGTATTTCCGCTACCCACACCCACCACGAGGAAGTGAGAACCATGACCGTCCCCGCCCCCAACCTCCGCGGACTCAACCCGGCCCCCGTCACCCCCTTCACACCCGACGGCGAGATCGACTTCCCTGCCATCAAGCGCCTGGGCTCCTGGCTCGGCACCTTCCCGGAGGTGACCTCACTGGTCGTCCTGGGGCACGCCGGCGAGGGGACCTTCCTCACCCAGGCCGAGCAGGTCGCGGTCATCGAGGCCTTCGTCGCCTCAACCGACGGACGGGTCCCCGTCGTCGCGGGCATCACCGGCGAAGGAACCAAGGTCGCTGTTGAGGAGGCGCAGCGCGCCGTCGACGCCGGCGCCACCGCGGGCCTGATCTACCCCTCCCACGGCTGGTTACGCTTCGGCTTCCAGCCCGGTGCTCCACAGGACCGGTACAGGGCCATCTACGAGGAGACTGGCCTCAACGAGATCCTCTTCCAGTACCCGGACGTCACCAAGTGCAGCTACGACCTCGACACTCAGCTGGAGATCGCGGCCCTGCCCGGTGTCCACTACACCAAGAACGGCGTGCGCAACATGAAGCGGTGGGACACCGAGATCCCGGCGCTGCGCGAAGCCTTCCCGGACCTGACCATCATGTCCTGCCACGACGAGTACCTCCTCCACACGATGTTCGACGTGGATGGTCTTCTCGTCGGATACGGCAACATCGCCCCCGAGCTGCTCATCAAACTTCTCAAGGCCGGCCAGGCGCATGACTACGACGCCGCTCGGGCCGTCCACGACCAGCTGCTTCCGGTAACGAAGACCGTCTACCACCGGGGATCCCACATGGAGGGGACGGTGGCACTCAAGGAGGCCCTCGTCGCACGCGGCGTCCTGGAGACCGCCACGGTTCGCTCGCCCCTGCTCCCGCTCGCCGAGGGCGCTCACGAGGAGATCGCTGCGGCCCTGAAGGCCGCGGGTCTGGGTCAAGCCGAGATCCCAGCCTGACCCGGGCCCTCTGGTCCAGTTCCTTCCCTTCGGCCCGGGGCCGCGCGCGTCAGCGACCCCGGGCCGGACACCACTTGCCCGCATCCCCACGTCCACGACGGAGTCGGCCGTGATTCTCGCTCAGTTCCTCGTCTTCATTCTGTTCATCGTCATAGGCGCCCGGCTGGGCGGAATCGGTGTCGCCTTCGCTGGTGGCGCAGGAGTCGCCGCCCTCAGCCTGCTCGGCGCCACCCCCGGCGACCTCCCCATGCAGGTGATCGTCTTCATCATGGTGGTCATCTACGCATCCTCAGCGATGCAGGTGGCCGGTGGCCTCGACTACCTCGTCAACCTCACCGATCGTTTGCTGCGCGCGCACCCCAAGTACCTCGCGCTGCTGGCACCCCTCGTGACCTACCTGCTGACCCTGTCGGCCTCGACCGGCCAAGTTTCCTTCGCCACAATGCCCGTCATCGTCGAGGTCGCCAAGGAGAACAACATCCGCCCCACCAGGTCCCTGTCCGTGGCCGTGGCCGGTTCCCTGCTGGGTATCACCGCGTCCCCGATCTCGGCCGCCGTCGTCTTCCTGTCCACACAGCTGGAGAAAGGCCGTACGGGCTGGACCTTCATTGATCTCATCCTCGTATCGATTCCCGCGACCTTCCTCGGGACAATGGCCACAGCGGCCTTCTTCATGGTGTGGGACAAGGCCCGCGGCAACGACCGGCTCGACGCCGTACCCGAGTACCGGCGTCGACTCAAGGCCGGCGAGATCGCCCCGTCGAAGCATGAGCCCCGCAAGCTGAGGAAAGGGGCACGTCTCTCCGTCCTCATCTTCCTCCTGGCCCTGGTCATCGTCCTGGTCTACTCGATCCTCATCTCAGAGAAGGTCGGTGTCATCACCAACCCGGTCATGGACGCCGGGCAGTGCCGAATCTCCATCATGCTCGCAGCGGCCGGAGCCATCCTGGTCTGTTGCAAGGCCGACCCCAAGAAGATCCCCGGGTCCTCGATCTTCAAGACCGGCATGAACGCCTGCGCCTGCATCCTGGGCGTGGCCTGGCTGGGAACCACGTTCATGACCGCCAACCAGGCCTGGATCAAGACCCACCTGGGCGAAACCCTGACCTCCATGCCCTGGATCTTCGCGATCCTGGTCATCATCGCCTCCTCCCTGCTGTACTCGCAGGCCGCCTCCACCAAGGCGCTCTTCCCGACAGCGTTGGCGATCGGTGTGTCTCCGGCAATGGTCGTGGCCTGCTTCCCGGCGACATCAGCGCTGTTCATCCTGCCCACCTACCCGACGCTGACGGCCGCCGTCGACCTCGATGACACCGGGACGACCAGACTCGGGACCAAGTTCTTCGACCACCCCTTCCTTGTCCCGGGACTCATGGCGACGACGCTGAGCGTCGTGTTCGCTTTCGCCCTGACCTCCGTCGTCTGAGTGCCGTCCCCCTACCATCTACGATCGACCGCCGGGCCGGGGCAGTTGTTTGCCACGGCCCGGCAGCAGCGCCCACTGACCGTGTCCAGGCACTACGATGCGATGCGTCCGTCGTTTTCCGCAGGAGAGGTGACTCGACATGAAGTCCGTGACGCTCAAGGATGTGGCGGCTGCGGCAGGCGTCTCGGTCTCGACAGTCTCCAGGGTGCTCGACGAGCGACTGCCCGCATCGAAGTCGCCCTCTGCCCAGCGGGTTCGACAGGTCGCCGCCGAGCTCGGTTACCGACGCCACCTGGCCGCCTCCGCACTGCGCCGGGGGGACACCGGGACGGTGGGCGTTCTGGTCCCCCGCCTGACGGACACGGTCATGGCACTCCTGTTCGAGGCGCTGTACGCGCGGGCCGCCGCTCGCGGGTTCTTCGCCCTGGTCTCCGTATGCGGTGATGACCCGAACGAGGAGCGGCGCGCCGTCGACTCGCTGCTGGCTCGGCGGGTTGACGGACTGGTTCTGGCCACAGCACGGCTGGGAGACACTCTGCCCAAGACGCTGAGGGAGAACGGGGTACCTCATGTGCTGACCCTGCGTTCCGATGGGGTCTCACCGTCGTCGGTATGCGATGACGAGCTCGGCGGGTACCTGGCGACACGACACCTGATAGACCTCGGACACAGGCGGATCGGTATGCTGCCGGGCCCGGACTTCGCCTCGACGGCGCATCGACGTCTGGCCGGCTTCCGACGGGCGATGAGCGAAGCAGACCTTGCCGTCGTTGAGGACAACGTGCGGCACAGCGGCTTCGGATTTCACGCAGGTTATGACACAGCCGAGGCCATGCTCACCAACGACCCATCGATCACCGCGGTCTTCGCCGCCAACGACCGCCTGGCAATGGGAGCAGTCTCCGCCGCGGCGCATCTCAACCGACCGGTTCCCGACTCCCTGAGCGTCGTCGGTTACAACGACATCCCCGTCTCCTCCCAGCTCGCCATCCCGTTGACCACCGTGCACGTACCCTTCGACCAGATCGCCGCCAACGCGCTGGACCTGCTCCTCGCTCAGACCCAGGGATCCTCCTTCGAGGCGGCAACAAGCCGGACCGCACTCCCCTCACTCATTCCACGACGGTCCACCAAACAGAAACGAGACACACAGTGACCCGAGCAGCCCACCGCGCAGAACCCGCAGACCTCCCCGAAGCGATTGCAATCCCGCCGGCCTCGTCCACAACCGTGCGCGCCGTCCTGCTCGATGCCGACGGCGTCCTCCAGCTCATCGGCACCCCGTGGGACGAGGCGCTCACCCGCGGCGGCGGCCCCGCCTTCGCCCGGGCCGTTGTGGATGAGGAGACCGACGCCCTAGCCGGCCGGGAGACCCTCACCGAGCTGCTGGAGCGGGTAGTGGGCAATCTGAGGCTGGAGCTGAACGCATCGGACCTGCTTGAGATGTGGCACCGGGCCACACCCGACCCGCTGGCCTGGCAGCTGGTGGGTGACCTGCGCCAGGCGGGTTACACAACAGTCCTGGCCACCAACCAGCAGTGGGAGCGCCGGGCCTGGATGCGTGAGCAACTGGGCTATGACGGCCTGTGCGACATCGACGGCTACTCCTGCACGTTGGGAGTGGCCAAACCGGATGCCGCCTACTTCCATCGGCTGCTGGAGATGGCGGGGGTGGCCGCCGACCAGGCCCTGTTCGTCGACGACAACGCCACCAACATCGCCGCGGCCCGCGGGGTGGGCTTGCACACTATCCACCACCCGGCCGACGCCGGCGGCGAGCTGCTCCGCCGCGAGGTGTCCCAGGCCCTGACACCGGCCGCCTCTCCCCCACGAGGATGAGCCCGGCGGGCCTATCTCATTCTTTCGCGACTTGCCTGACCGGCGCCCGCGGGGAAGACTCCCCCTGACAGCGGTTATCAGGAGAGGACGGCTCATGGCGGGAACGACGGCGGACGACCAGGTCTCCAAGACCACCATCGCTACTGCTTCCCCCGCCTCGGCAGCGTCCTCCGCGCCCACTGGGCCCTCCGTGTCCTCCGAGTCCTTCGTGCCCTCGGCAGACTCGCCCGCCTCCGGCTCCCGCCGCGCCCCCGAGGTCTTCCTGCGCCTCATCACCGCGATCCACTCCGTCCTGCCGGGATTCGTGCGCAACCGGCTGCCGGTGACCTTCATCGGCTACGCGATCATCAACGGCTCGGCCTTCATCCTGGACATCATCTGCCTGAGGATCTTCAACAACCACCTCCACTGGTGGTTCCCCATGGCCGTCACGGTCGGCTACGCCATCGCGGGCGTCTACTCCTTCCTGCTCAACCGCTGGCTGAACTTCCAGTCCCACGGGCACGTCGTCGAGCAGGGGGCCGGCTACACGGTGGGGCTCATCAGCCAGTACGTGGTCTTCATCCTGGGTCTGTCCTCGCTGCTGCACTGGCTCGGGATGAATGCCACGCTGGCACGCGTCATCTCGGCCTGCTGCGAGGGCATCTACCTGTACGTGTTCATCCGGCTGTGGGTGTTCCGCAACACCCCAGAGCCCCGAGCCAGCTGACCGCTGAAGGGCCGGGCGCTCACCAGAAGGCGCGGGTCGTCTCCGTGGGACCGTCGAGCTCGGTGAAGCCTGCGTCGGTGACGCGGACGGGCCGAGTGGCGTTCTCCCACTGCTCGCGGCTGGGCACGACGACGCGCACCCGGTAGCCGTCGTCGGCCCAGGCCTGCCGGACGGCGGGCTCCATCGCCGGGCTCTCCCAGGCGAGCTGGGCGGCGTGACCGCACTGGGCGGCGAGCTTGCCCGAGGTCATCTCGTGCAGGGGCGTGACCTCGATCGTCACGAGCGCTCCGGCGGAGGCCGACGCCGACCCGAGCGCGATCTCCTCGGCCGCGGCCGGGTCCTTCGCGACGCGCGCGGTGATCGCAGCCGGCGGCGGGGGCAGCTCGCTGCCGTCCGGGAAGTGAGTGCCCTCCACCTGGGTCTTGGCCAGGGCGCCGGGCAGGGGCCGCACCGGTCCGGGCACGAAGGCGCGCGCCGCCGCCCGCCCCCAGCCGGCCGGGCCGTCCTGGGTGACGGTGACGCCGTCGATGTCCTGGATCTCCTCCCAGCGTTTGCCGCGAGCGCGGCGCACGAGCTTGCGGATGCGCCCATCGCGCCAGTAGTCGACGGCCTGGTTCCACGGCCCGCCGGGGGCGGAGGCGGGCGCCGCCAGGAGGGCGACGACGGCGCGGGCGGCGGCCTCGGCGACATCGATCCGTCGCGGTGGGTGGACCTTGTCGTAGCGCACGGCGATCTGCATGCCCCAGGGCACCGCGTGGTCCGGGTGCCCGGACAGGGAGGGCGGCTGCGGCGAGAAGGAGGATGGCAAGGAGGGCGAGAAGGACTGAGGCACGGACAGGAGCCTACGGGGTCGCCCCCGGAGGGGTCAGGTTCCGTCCCCGCCCCACGACCCAGCGGACAGCCCCGTCCTATGGGGAGGAGAGACCACGACTATCTCCCACCATGTGGCGGATAAGTTGCGTGGCGAAGATCCTCCTGAGGCAGGAGAGGGATCCTGGCTCAGGTCGTTTATGTTGCCACCATGCAACCACCTGTTCCGTCTACAGTCCCCGGATCCTCAAGCGTCACGACGCCGGCCGGGGTCCCCTCCCGCCCTGGGTTGTTCAACGGTGCAACCGTTCACGGCATCCCCGGCATCCGAGGCCTGCGCCACCCCGCTGAGATCCCTCTGCTCATCGCCTCGGTCCTCACCACGCTGTTGGCCTACGGCACCTGGGTCATCATCGTCAGCTGGCTGGCCTCCTCCTCTGACGCCACGGGCGTAGAGGCCGAGCTCCGCAGCCTCTTCCTGGAACGCGGCACCCTGTCTCAGGCGTTGCTGATCATCCCCCTCTTCCCTCTCCTCGTGTGGATCATCCGTGCCCTCCTGTACGCCCAGCTGCGGGCGAGCTCGGTGCAGATGTCCCCCACCCAGTTCCCCGAGGGGTACCGGATGGTGGTCGAGGCGGCCCGGGAGTTCGGCCTGCGGCGGGTCCCCGACGCCTACGTGGTACTCGGCAACGGCCAGCTCAACGCCTTCGCCTCCGGTCACGGCTACCGGCGCTTCGTGGCCGTCAACTCCGACCTGTTCGAGATCGGTGGCCAGGCCCGCGACCGCGAGGCGCTGCGCTTCGTCATCGGCCATGAGGTCGGACACATCGCCGCCGGTCACGTCTCCTACTTCCGTCTCATCTTCGCCCAGCTGGTCAGCTACGTCCCCTTCCTGGGGCAGGCGTTCTCGCGCGCCCAGGAGTACACGGCGGACAACCACGGCTACGCCTACGCGCCGCAGGGCGTGGCAGGGGCCATGGGAGCCCTCTCCGGCGGCAAGTACCTGGGGGCCGAGGTCAACACCCACGCCCTGGCCGACCGCGCCACCCGTGAGAAGGGGTTCTGGCTCCACCTGAGCAACTGGCTCTCCACCCACCCGATCAACACCTGGCGCGCTCATGCCCTGCGCGACCGCAGCCGCCCCGGGCGGATCATGGTCCGCCCGCCGGAGTCAACCGCCTGGTTCCCGCCCTCGGCTCCCACCGGCTACCAGAGTTCCGCCTCCTGGCCGACGCCGGATCAGATGCTCTCGGTGCTGGACTCCACCACCATGAGCGTGCCCAGCGAGGAGCAGTTCGGCCGCTACCCGGGCCTGACCTACGAGACTGCCCGCAACGAGCTGCGCTGGGCCTCCCCGGTCCCGGTTCGCACCGAGCCGGTCGCGCAGGCGGCCTTCGGAGGTGACCCGAGTACGACGGGTCCTTCCGCTCCGCAGCAGCCCGGGGCGTACGGGTACACCCCGCCAGCAAGCCCCGCGCAGGAGCAACGCATGGATGCCCCGGGGACGGTCTCCACTGACGCGACGAGCCCGGAGACTCCGCACCCCGAGACCGACCAGCACTGAGCTCACCCAGGAGACGGCGAGCCTGCATCAGCGCTCGGTCAGCACAGTGGCGCCGGTTGGTGAACGGACGTGTTCACCAACCGGCGCCGTTGTGTCCCTGGGCGGTATTCGCGCTCTGCCTGAGTACGTCCCCGAGCCGGGAAGGCCGGCGGAATCAGCTCGGGGCGACTGCGTTGGCCGCCGTCGTGAAGGACGTCAGGGCGTCTCTCAGGTCGGCGGCGCCGTCGACGACGTTGATGGCCTGGCAGCGGGCGGCGAGATCGTCGAGCTCGGCAAGGCGACGGCCGACGGACTCGACCACACCGGAGGCGGCCGCGGACAGCTCGGCGGCCGCTGCGGGCAGGGCCGGGTCATCCGAGGCCGGGGACCCGGTCCACAGCATGAGGAGCTGGTTGGGAATCGTCATCATGCGGCTGGCCTCACCGATGTAGGCGACCACCTGGGCTGCGAGCGCACTGTGGTCCTGGGCATGACTCTCCATATCGGCCACGCCGTCGTTGAGGGACTCGATGAGGGCAGGGATGGCCTCGGCCGAGTACTGCGGGTCGCCGACGCCGTCGATGAGCTCGACGGTGAACAGTGCCGTGATGGTGGCGTGCAGGCGGGCCAGTGCGATACGGAACCCGGTCCGGGCGCCGTTGGTGTCGAGCTGGGCCAGGGTGTCGATGAGCCGGGCGACCAGAGGGCTGACCAGGTCCTGCATCTGGGTCCACAGGTCCAGCAGGTCGGCGAGGGGCTTGACCCTGGGGTCGGTACGGTCCAGGGCGGCGATCCGCTCAGGCCGCAGGCGCGGGTCCTCAAGGGTCTGGGTCAGGCCCTTGCCGGCTGCCTTGAGCGAGGCGGAGAGCTCGGCGAGCTGCTGCTGGCCGGTCATCCAGGAGTCGAGCCCGGTGGCGACGGTGGTGACCGAGTCGAGCATGACGCGCAGGTCTCCGGTGGCGTCGGGGCGCACCGGGATGCCGTCGGAGAGCTCCTCGCGTCGCGACACCTCCGCCGGCAGGGCCGCGTTCTGGAACTCCTCATAGGAGGACAGTCCTGCTTCAGCCAGCAGCTCGGTGATGCGGCCGAGTCCTTGCTTGGCCGCTGCACGGCGGTTGGCGCCGCTGGCGATGGCCTGGTCCTCGACGGCACGGGCGTCGCGGTAGATGGCGCTGGCGGTGTCGAACAGGTCGGTGCACACCGGCCGGGTGCGCACCGAGAGGTAGCCGCCGTCGGACAGCGGGGTGACGGTGGCGAAGACGGCGTACTCACTGCCGTCGGCGGCGAGGTTGCGCACGTAGGCGGCGAAGGGGCTGCCAGTCTTGAGGGTGTCCCACATGGCCTTAAAGGCTCCGCCGGGCATTTCCGGGTGGCGGACGATGTTGTGTGGGGCGCCGGAGAGCTCGTCACGCCGGTAGCGGGAGAGCTCGATGAACACGTTGTTCGAGTGACGGATGACGCCGCGCGCGTCCGTGGTGGAGAAGAACAGCTGGTCCACGCCCACCTCGTGGGTGGCTCCGGTGACCTGTGGCATAGTCAAGTGCTCCTTGGAAAGATCGGGGCGCGACGGCGGCCAGCATGGCGAGACGGATAACCCTCACCTTCCGCCCGCTGATTGATGTTAGGACGGCTGAACAATATACCCCGTTTCCGAGACGGATCTGCTCATTCCCCGTATTCGACCGGTCGCACGCCCATCCCGGCACATTCAGGGCGGGACGCACCCCTTTTCCCCCGTTACGGCAAGATCATTTAACGTCACCATAACGACTTCTTGGACGGTTTCCATACGCCGACCCAACAAGTCTTTCCACTCGCCACGGCAAGTGCCGGAAAACGTTGACAACAGAGTCCGCAGGGAGGCGACAGTGGGCGCCTATGTGTTTTAAAGCCGATTGCAGGATCGCGCTCGCCTGCAAAACACTGAAACCTCAGCAAGAAATCTCATAAAACCGGACCAAAAACACTGGGAGACTTCCCAGAAAACTCTCAGGCGCATTGAAGTGCTCCCACAGGAGCAGCGGGTTACATAGTAACTGCCGCCGGACGGAACCGGTCGTGAGGGTTGGGGAGCCCGACGACCGATCGGATTTCGAGGCCGCTCGGGTTGATAGGGAGCCCGGCGCGGGCCGCTCTGGCGAAGGAGGATGCGTCCCCCTGGAATTATGGGAATCCAGGGCGATGCCATCCTCAACGACACGGGCCTGTGGGTCCCGGGCTCGCCCGGACCCACAGGCCTCGTCATTGTCTGCGCCGGCTTATTCGCTCGGCCTTCACCAGGACCTCTCATATCGGTGTGGCCCACGAATACGGGCCCACTCTCAACACCAGTAGCACGCCCCGCCGCGCGCGCACCTGACGGATCACTCCGCACGGAGCCCATGTCTCAGGCGTCAATACGCTGGTTCCTCCGGCTAACGGATCAGACGAGGAAGCAGGCGGACATCAATCACCATGGCAATCAGTTCCACGAGCGTCTGAGTGACCACGACAATCGGCGCAACCCCCATAGAATCGGGCAGAGCCAGAGCAAGTGGGAGAACTACCAGAGAATTGCGGGTGACTCCGGAGAAGGCGAGAGCAAGACGCTCCTCGCGCCCCTGGCGGGCCAGACGGCCGATAGCGTCACCGACAGCCGGCATGATGAGCGCGAAGGCCACGAAGAGGGGAATAACCCGGGCCACGACGTCGGGCCGGGAGACGACCTGAGGAACCTGCGAGGCGACAACGAGCGCCAGGGTCACCATCATGAGCGGAACCATGAGCGACGTCGACGTTGCGGCCAGCGCCTGGGAGCACCGCGCCACCAAGGAGGAGCTCCCGGCGCCCTGCCGGGTCAGTACCGACAGGACCAGCGGCAACGCGATCATGACCAGGAAGGCCTGGACGAAGGGCCACCAGCTGATGCCGCCCCCTGGAGAGCTGGAGGTTCCGGCCGCGAGCGCCAGCCACAGGGGCAGCACGAGGGCCTGAACGAGCATGAGCACCGGGGATGCCGCCAGAGTGCGCGACCAGGCTCCCCCGGCCAGGCGAGTGAAGACCATGACGTAGTCGACGCAGGGCGCCAGGAGCACCAGGAGAGTGCCTGCCAGGAGCCCCGGTTCATCGGCGACCAGCCAGGACAGGGGCAGCACCACTGCCGGCACCGCGAGGAAGTTGACCACCAGGAGTGCCATCATGAACCTGGCGTCGGAGAAGGCGGCCCGCAGGCGGTTGAAGGGGACGCCGAGGAAGGTTGCGTAGAGCAGTGCGGCCAGGACCGGGGTGATGGCCGCCTCAAGGAGGCTGCGCAGCGCCGGGACGGTCAGCCCCAGGACAGCGCCGGCCGCGAGAGCGCTCAGGTAGAGGGCCACCTGGTGGCGCTCCATCCACACGACCACCTGAGCCTGCTCCCCCGCGTCTCCCACGGCGAAACCGTATCGCGGTCGGCCGGAAGGTTCCGGCCGACCGCGGCGGCGAGGTGACGCGGTCCTGAGCAGAGGGCGCCGTCGGGCTGCTAGTCCTCCAGGGCGTATCCCGTCACAGGACCGGCCGTGTTGGGCTGCCAGCCCAGGGCGGGGGCGACGTGCTCGGCGAAGGCCTGGAGGATGTGGAGGTTGACGTCGACACCGAGCTGGCTGGGGATGGTGAGCATGACGGTGTCGGCGGCGTGAAGCGCCTCGTCCTGCGCCAGCTGCTCGATGAGGACGTCGGGCTCGGCAGCGTAGGTGCGGCCGAAGGTCGACTGCAGGCCGTCAATGATGCCGATCTGGTCGCGGGAGTCCTCGCCGCGCAGGGCGAAGAACTTGCGGTCGACATCGGAGACGATCGGGAAGATCGAGCGCGAGACGCTCACGCGCGGGGTCCAGTCGTGGCCGACCTCCTTCCAGGTTTCACGGTAGCGGCGGATCTGCTCGGCCTGGAGGTGGGAGAAGCCCTCGCCGGTGGCCTCGGTCAGAAGGGTGGAGCTCATGAGGTTCAGGCCCTGGCGAGCGGTCCATTCGGCGGTCTCGCGCGAGCCGGCGCCCCACCAGATACGGCGGTCCACGCCGGGGGCGTGCGGCTCGATGCGCAGGCGGGCGCTGGCACCGGAGGCCATACCGCCAGAGGTGTCGAGGTCGGCCTGCGGGACGCCCCGGACGGCGTCGAGGAACTGGGCGGTGTGAGCGTGGGCGACGTCGGCCCCGCGCGGGTCGGTGCTGCCGGTGTATCCGAAGGTCTCCCAGCCGCGCCGCGCCTGCTCGGGCGACCCGCGGGAGATACCGATGGCGATGCGCTGGTCGGTGAGCAGATCGAGGGCGGCAACCTCCTCGGCCAGGTAGAGCGGGTTCTCGTAGCGCATGTCGATGACGCCGGTGCCGACCTCGATGCGCTTGGTGCGGGCGCCGGCTGCGGAGAGCAACGGGATGGGGGCGGCGGCCTGGCGGGCGTAGTGGTGGACGCGCCAGTAGGCGCCGTTGACGCCGATCTCGTCGGCACCGACCGCGATCTCGACGGCGTCCTTGAGCGCCTGAGCGGCGTCGGGGTCGCCAGGGCCGCGCCCGTGTCCGTAGTGTCCGAAGCTGAGAAACCCGAATGCTTTCATGCAACCTTCAACTACGAGGGTGGTCGGACCATTCCGTCCGGTCACGCGAGCCGCGTCACCTGGCTCCGACCGATCCCCCTCGGCTCAGCACCTGGTTGATGCGGGCGATGGCGGCGGCGCAACCATCCTCGTCAGCCATCACCTCGCCCAGCACTCCGGCGGTATCGGCCAGGGCGTCAGCGGCACGCAGCCTCTCAGCAAGAGCCTCTCCGGTGATGCGCCTGAGCGGGCGCGGTGCCACGCCCAGCTCACGGAGGCGACCGGCCCAGAAGGGCTGATCACCGAAGAAGGGGCTGATGACCTGCGGAGTCCCCGAATGGAGTGCGGCGCCCACAGTTCCTACCCCACCGTGGTGGACAATGGCCGCGGCTCTCGGTAGGAGCCCGTCCAAGGGAGCCTCCTCGACGGCGAGAACGTCACCACCTCCCGACGCGCTCAGCCCTGACCATCCGGCCAGGAGGATCCCCCTGCGTCCCGCACGGCGCAGACCATCCATCACTTCTCGGGCGAGCCGCGTCGGGTCGTCGTGCCTCATACTTCCGAAGCCGATGACCACGGGTGGCGGCCCGGCAGCCAGGAAGCGCTCGACGTCCGGCGGAAGAGTCCCGGTCTCACGCGACCGCCAGAACCCGAGGGGGCTCTGGGAGGAACGCCACTCGGGCGGTGCCGCCAGCAGGCGGGGGCTCCAGGCACTGAGAATCCCCCGCGAGGCGACGATCCTGGAGAAGGGAATCGGACTCGTCTTGAGACCGAGACGCGCCGACCGCCACTGAGCCACCATTCTTCGCCATGGCGCCTCGGCCGCCCCGACCAGTAACCACGAGGCGCGGTACAGCAGCCGCGGCGTACCAACCGGGGCGAACGGAGCCCGGAAGGCGCTCGTCGGCGGCCCGGTGGGGATGAGCTGAGCGGGCAGTCCGGGGACCTTGAGCCTCTCCGCGACGCTCGCTCCACCCAGGGCCTTCTGGGTGAAGACGACAATATCGGCCCGGCCGGACTCCCCGTGCGCGAGCTCCGCGAGGTCATCCAGCCACCGCCGCATCAGCGGGCGTATGCGGCCCAGCGAGCGCACGGCACGAACCGGTCCCGCTCCCACGAGCTCGTCCTGGAGATCGAGGATGCTGTCGTCCAGGCCGATGAATTCCACACCGAAACGCGCAGCCAGGTTGTCGAAGCGCCTCGGCGCCGCGACAACGGGACAAGCCCCGGCTTCGGCGAGGGCGTGGGCCAGCACCAGGAACGGCTGAACGTCGCCGCGACTCCCGGTGGTGATGAGCAGCGCTCTGCAGCCGGCGATCAACGAGGACGAGTCGGTCGTACTCATGAGGTCCCTCCTCACCGCAGGAGCCCAGCAGCTCAAGCCCCATCAACCAGGCCGATCACCAATGTTGGCGACCTCGTCCAGCAAATCATTGCCATCATTGCCGAGGGGCTTCCCCTCGTTAGCAGCGCGCCCTCGGCTCGCGACTGCGGTCGCCCGGCGACGAGCCAGGGACGTTCAGCCAGCGAGGAACGGCCTCCTTGTAGTCGAGGTAATCCTGCCCGAACCGCGCCTCCAGGGCCTTCTCCTCCGCCGGGATCTGGTAGCGGTCGATCAGCCAGACGAATCCGATCAGCGGAATCACGGCGGACGGGCTCCTGCGCGCGATGGCGTGCGAGAGCAGGACCCCGGCCAGCCCCAGGTACATGGGATTGCGCGTCAGCCGGTTGGGACCGTCCACAACAAGGTGCTGCGCGCGCTCAACCCTCACCGGATCGACCGTTGTACGGTGCCGAAGAAAACTGCCCGCGCTTCCGGCGAGCACGTAGAGCGAGCCCCCGAGTACGGGAGCGGCCGCCGCCATCGACGACGGCGTCACTCTCCGGTCACGGGTCATGGCGCTCTGCGCCAGCCCGGCCGCCGCCAGCAACACCGCCGGTGGCGGTCTCCTGAACCTCTGTCCAATCACCATGCCATTCTCTCACCTGCTAACGCCCGACAAAGAACCGAGCTCCTGCGGCGACGACTCACTGACCTCGCTCTCGGCCTGCCCCTCGGCCTCGGCGATCTGCTCCATCCCGGTCTTCTGGGACAGGGGGACCTCGGGCAGGAAGAGCGCGATGATGGAGGTGGCCACGAACAGCGGGATCATCCAGGCGAAGATCGGCAGGAGGGCGTCGGCGTAGGAGCTCGCGACGGCGTCGTGCAGGGCGGTGGGCAGCTTGTTGACCAGGGCGGGAGTGAGCGAAGAGGTGTCGGCCTCCCGGAACTGGGCGAGTGAGGCGAGCACGGCGGGGTCAGCACTGCGGGCCAGCGCCCCGATCCTGTCGGCGAGGTTGGAGGTCAGGCCGGAGGAGAAGGCCGCGCCGATGAGCGAGGCGCCCAGGGAGACGCCGACCTCGCGGAAGAAGTTGTTGCCGCTGGTGGCCGTGCCCAGGTGCCGGGCCGGGAGCGCGTTCTGAACCACGGTGACCAGGAGCTGGAAGAACAGCCCAATGCCCGACCCCATGATGAAGGTGGCTGCGGAGATCTGCCAGACGGGAGACGACGTCGTCAGGCGGGAGAGCCAGAAGGCGGCACCGGCTGCCATGAGTGGGCCGAGGACCGGGTAGATCTTGTAGCGGTCCGTGCGTGAGACGAGGACGCCGGAGAGGATCGAGGACACGAGCATCCCGACCGTGATGGGCACCAGCAGCAGGCCGGAGGCGGTGGCCGAGTACCCGTAGACCATCTGGAGGTAGGTGGGCAGGTAGCTCAGGACACCGATCATGCCGCCCATCGCGAGCATGCCGACGATCGTGGAGACGATGAAGGTGCGGCTGGTGAGGATCGACCAGGGCAGGATGGGGTCGGCGGCACGGGTCTCGGCGAGGGCGAACAGTCCCCAACAGGCCAGGCCGGCGGCGCCCAGGCCGAGGATGACGGGGCTGGTCCACTCGTACTGGTTGCCGCCCCAGGTGGCCATGAGGACGATGGCGACGGCACCGGCGTTCAGCAGGATGAGCCCCCACCAGTCGATGGGGCTGGTCAGACGGCTGCTGGGCAGGCGCAGGACCAGGGCGACGGCGATGAAGGCGAGGACGCCCAGCGGCAGGTTGATCCAGAAGGTCCAGCGCCAGGAGACCGAGTCGGTCAGCCAGCCACCGATGATGGGCCCCAGGATGGAGGCGATGCCGAACATGGCTCCCATGGGGGCCATGTAGGTGCCGCGCACGCGCGGCGGGATGAGGTCGCCGGTGATCGCCTGGGAGGAGATCATGAGGCCGCCGCCGCCCAGGCCCTGGATGAAGCGGTAGACGATGAGCTGGGTCATGGTGTCGGCGGTGCCGCACAGGGCCGAGCCGGCCAGGAACAGGGCGATGGCCACCAGGAAGAGGTTCTTGCGGCCCACGAGGTCGCCGAGCTTGCCGTAGACGGGCATGGCGACCGTGATGGCCAGGGTGTAGGCGGTCAGGATCCAGGCCATGTGGGCGGCGCCGCCGAGGTCGCCCACGATGGTGGGCAGGGCGGTGCCGACGATGGTCTGGTCCATGGCGGACAGGAACATGACGACCAGGAGCGAGGCGTAGACCGCCCAGAAGCGGTGGTCGGGGTGGAAGTCGGCCCCTGGCTCGTGGTGAGCGGTGCCGGCGGGGACCGGCGTCGATGCGGTTTGAGTCACGGTTAGAACCTTTGCGGGCGAGATAGATGGATAAGGAGGGAAAGGAAAAGCTGAGGTGCGGGGGCCGGAGGTTAGCCGGGCGGGTCCGTCGGAGGCCCGCCCGGGGCGCCGTCGGCTCTCCCTCCGGTTTGGGGCTGGGTGACAACGTCGGCGACGGCCCTGGTCATGACGTGGATGGCGTCGGCCAGCCGGACCTCGGGGCGCTCGTCCCGCACCGCGGGGACCTCGGCATCGGCGGCGGGCTTAGGTCCGCCCCGCTCCCAGGGGTGCGCGCGTCCGGACCACAGGTCCACGGAGCTGCGCTGGATGCCCATGGCCAGGGCGACGACGGCGCGGGTGCGCGGGTCGTCGGGTGCGGTTCCCAGCCGGCGGCTAGCGGCGTCGATCAGGGACAGGGCGACGGTCCGCAGGCGCTCGTGGATGGCGCGCTCGACCTCGGGGTTGTCCCGCACGATCTCAGGGAAGGACAGGAGCCAGCCGCGCTCGGACTCGACGGCCTCAGCACCGGAGGCGAGCAGGGTCCCCAGGTCCTCCAGGAGGGTTCCGGTGCCGTTGACGAAGGCTTCGAGGGCCTGCGGCTCGGGAGCTTCGGGGCCGACGACGAGGAGGTCGGCTTTGGAGGAGAAGTGGTTGAAGACGGTGCGCCGGGAGACGCCGGCGAGGGCGGCGACGTCGTCGACCGTCATGGCCGCGTAACCGCGTTCCTTGGTCAAGGTGAGCGCGGCGGCGCGGATGGCGGCGCGGGTGCGTTGCGTGTGGGTGGCGCGCAGGTGGGTTCCGGTCACGCGACCATCTTGCACTCAGTGCATCATTGCACTCAATGCAGATGCTCGCGAGGTTCCTCACGGAGGTCGCGAACCGGGCACCGCGGTCCCATTCGCAGCAAGACCGGCCAAGATTCGCCGAGCGGTGTCCATATCTGCAGCAAAGGCTCCGCCCCAACTCGGACACGCAGAAAGAAACCGCATGATTCCGCGGTTTGGTCAGCGGCCTGATCGGGCCACAGACTCCTTTGCTGCAGATTTGGACACGGACTGCCTCCTCCGGCAGCCGAGCGGCTCTCGGGCACTCTCGTAGACAGCGATCTCGACGTAGTTGCGATCGGGGTCGCGCACGTAAAGGCTGCGGATAGTGCCATAGGCACCTATCCGCTCGCGCAGTGCCGCCTTCAGGAGCGAAGGTGCGCCTCGTAGGCCTCGATCTCGCCGACCTTGGGGCCGTAGCTGCTGGTGGGATCGTGGCGCAGGTCGAGCCAGATATCGATGAGCGCCCAGGCAGCGGGCGGCGCGATGACGTTCTGCCCCACGCACAGGATCTGGGCGTCGTAGTTCTCCACCGAGCCGCGCACGGTAAGCAGGTCGTGCGCGGTCGCCGCACGCACCCCCGGGACCTTGTTGGCAGCGATGGCGGTTCCCACGCCGGTGCCGCAGATGAGAACACCGCGGTCGGCCCGCCCCTCGGCGACCGCTCTGGCGACCCGGAAGGAGACCTCCGGGTAGGTGATGTCCGGTGCGGACAGGTCGACGACGTCGCTCACGCGCTCATCCTCGACCAACCGCTCTTCGATGACCTCCTTCAGGAGGGTTCCGTTGCCTGGAGCACCGATGGCGATTCGCATGCGCCAAGTCTCTCAGGCCTCGTCACGGAAGGCGAGTACGCCCCGGTCAATGTGTCAGCAGGGTTCCCCTGAGACGGCAAAATCGGCGATGACCTCATAGAGAGCCCGGCCCTGCCTCATCTGAGCGAAGCCCTCGAGTACCTGTGCAGGAAGGGCCGAGGGATCGGTGGCGTAGGAGGACAGGTCGAAGTTCACCCTGATCTGGGAGACGTGGGAGCTCCAGGCGTGTGCGGCGCAGGGGTCGGCGACCCGGAAGGGCATGGGGGCCGCATCGATTCCTCGATCCCGCACGGCCTGCTCGCTCATCGCGACCATCTCCGGGGGCTCGGCGTCGTAGACCAGACGACCACCGGGAAAGCGGCGGGCCATCGCGTCGACAAGATACTGAACCGAGCCGCTCTCCAGGAAGTAGAAGACCCCGGAGGCTACGGCAATCAGTCCGCCACCGGCGTCAACCTCGTCCATCCAGCGATGATCGGTTAAGGAGAAGGGGAGCTCCCGCTCTCGCTCATGGGGCTCGACCCAGGTGCGTCGGGACTCGAGAACGTCGGGGAAGTCCAGGTTGTAGATCAGCGCCCGACCGTTGTCGACCTCGTCAACGAGACGATCCAGTCCGCAGCCGAGATCGACGACGGCGGCCTCGGGGTGGGTATCCAGGTAGCGCCGGATCTCCGTCACAGCGGCAAGGTGGCGCAAGGCGTAGATGGCGGCGGGCATCTCGCCCATATCCATGTCCTCGACGCCAGGGCGGACGGCGGAGACTATCGAGACCAGGCGCTCGGACCAGGAGTCCTGAAAGCAGCTCGGCCAGCTTCGCGCAGCACGAGCCCGCCCCAGAAGCGGGAAGAAGAGAGTCTCCTGAACCCCTGCGTCGATCATGACCCCACCCTAGGAGAGGGCACCACAGATGTCGATACTGACAATCACATTCATTATTGTTGACGGAAGGCCTCGCTGGTGAGGGGCTCGATGAGTCGCAGCCGGATCTCGCCGAAGGCGGGGTAGCGGACACGGCATGACACAGCCGGCAGATGGGGCCGCCTGCGGCCATGGCGACGGTAGTGACGGGAAGAGCCCGCCCACATCGGGATCGACGAAAGCGATCCCCAGAACGGCAGGAGCACGACGGCCCACCACCGATGACGATGACGTTCTAGGCGTTGTTCCGCTCAGGTACCGGCTCGCTGCTCATACCACCGACGCTGCCAAGGATCTCGGCAGGCCGACCGATCCTGCCCAGAATTTCGGCTCTCAAGCCACCTGCAGCGGGGTAATGGCGTCAATCTGCGTCGAGAGGCGATCCTCAGCAACGTCGAGGTCATACTGGGTTTGCAGGTTCAACCAGAACTGCGCGGACACCCCGAAGTACTTGCCAAGCCGCAGCGCCGTATCTGCAGTCACCGCGCGCTTGCAGTGCACGATCTCATTGATACGCCTCGGCGGTACACCGATAGCGACAGCCAACTTGTTCTGGGTGATCCCGAAGCCCTTGATGAAGTCCTCCATCAGGACCTCCCCCGGATGAATAGGGGCGAGCTTGTTGTTCATTTCAGTGGTAGTCAACGATCTCGACCTCCTCCACTCCAGCGCCTGTCCATACGAAACAGATCCGCCACTGGTCGTTAATTCTGATGCTGTACTGGCCGGCTCGATCACCTTTAAGCATCTCGAGTCGGTTCCCCGGCGGCACTCGAAGCTCGTCGACTGACTGCACAGATGCGATCTGACGTAACTTACGCAAAGCGACTCGTTGTATCCGAGGATCGATCGATGGAACTCGTTCCCGGCGCCACAACCGTTCAGTGTCCTTGCTGCCGAACGATCTGATCACAAACGCAGTGTATGACGTATCGCGTCATACAGGCCAGCCCCGTCTCCACAGCCCGAGGGCGCGGCACAGCGGCACCCGCCGGTTACTCAGGCGGCCAGGAGGTCATAGGCGGTCGCGACGCACACCCCCAGGAGCAGGACACCGAAGACCGTCGTCAGGATCGAGGCCGAGGCGCGCTTCGTCAGTGGCCCGCCGAGGAGCCCGCCCACCATCGAGGCTGCCGCGAAGGCCAAAACCACGGGCCAGTCCACGTTCGAGTGCGTCCCCACTCGGGCCGCCAGTCCGGCGGCAGAGGCGATGATCATGACCAGCAGTGAGGTCCCGGAGGCCTCTTTCATCGGGAAGCCCAGGGCGAGCACGAGCATCGGCACGACGATGAACCCACCCCCTACCCCGAAGAAGCCGGTGAGGAATCCGGTGAAGGTCGCGGCCGCCGCGATGACCAGCAGGCCGCGTCGGGCCGACACCTGCCCCTCACCGTCACCACCGTCGTCGTCGGAGCCCCGCCACGAGCGCAGCCCGCGCACGAGCATGAACACGCCGACCACGGCGAGCATTGCGCAGAACAGGGTCAGCAGGACGGTGCCGGCAACGGCCGTTGAGGCCCGCGACCCCACCAGGGCACCGAGCACGCTCATGAGGCCGAAGATCAGCCCGTCACGCCAGCGCACCCTCCCAGCCCGGGCCGGGGTGATGAGGGAGACGATCGCGGTCAGCCCCACCACCACGAGGGACCCTGCGGCGGCGTCGTGGGGGTCCTGTCCCAGCAGGTAGACCAGAGCCGGGACCGACAGGATGCCGCCGCCGGCCCCCAGGGCTCCGACGACGACGCCAACCAGCACCCCGACCCCCAGGGCGGTGAGCACAGCCACGTTCCTCTACTCCTTCTCGGGCTGCAGGGAGCTCCTGGTGCCCGGATCCATGATGTCGGCCGGCGCGCGCCCCGCCCTCAGGAGCCGGACCATGGCGAGCAGGTCGGGCGTGATGTGGGAGTAGAAGGCGCCGTACCCGGCGCACAGGTAGTTGTGGCCCTCCTGGCCGTCGACCGAGCCGGTGAAGCGGTCCTTGGGGCACCCTCCCCAGCACAGCTGCACCACGGGGCAGCGCCGGCACTGGTCGGTCAGCTGGGCGCTCTTCTTGGTGGCGAAGCGCTGCATCGTCGAGGTCTGGGCCAGCGCCGCGAAGGGCTGGTCGGTGATGTTGCCGAGCCTCCACTCCGGCTCCACCCAGTGGTCGCAGGCGTAGACGTCCCCGTTGAACTCCATGGCCATGTTGTTGCCGCACTCGGGGGCGTGGACGCAGGTGGGGTGGATGCCGAACATCGCCGAGAGCGCCGAGTCGATGTCCTGGACGAACACGCGTCCGACGTCGTGGGCCACCCACTCGTCGAAGATGTCGGAGAGGAACCTCCCGTAGGCCTGCGGATCGACGCTGCGGGAGGTCACCGAGCTGCCGGCCTGGCGGTAGAGGACGCGGGCTCCGGTGTCGGTGCGCCAGCCGGCCTCGGCGGCGGCCAGCTGCTCGGGTTCGACCCGCTCGACGATCGGGATGAACTGCAGGTGGGTGGCGCCCAGCTCGTCGCGGAAGTAGCGGTAGACCTCGGCGCCATGATCCTGGTTGGCGGCGTGGACGGTGCACAGGATGTTGCGGCGCACGCCGGCGGTCACCAGGTGCTTCCAGCCGCGCAGCACCATGGAGTGGGTGCCGCGGCCACCGCGGTTGAGCCGGTAGGCGTCGTGCATGGTCGGAGGCCCGTCCATGGACACGCCCACGAGCACGTCGTTGTCGGCGAGGAAAGCGGCCCACTCCTCATCAATGAGGGTGCCGTTGGTCTGGAGGGCGTGGACCACTCTCTGGCCGGGGCGACGGTAGGTCTCGCACAGCTCGACGAGTCGGCGGAAGAACGGCA
Source organism: uncultured Actinomyces sp. (assembly GCA_963552815.1). Lineage (GTDB taxonomy): Bacteria > Actinomycetota > Actinomycetes > Actinomycetales > Actinomycetaceae > Actinomyces. The sequence continues at coordinate 22,480 of CAUVMS010000008.1, forward strand.
GGCCGCGCAGGGTCGGCTCGCCGCCCTGCCAGAGCATGGTGACCTCGCCGTCGGCGCTGGCGGCCAGGTACTCGGCGACATAGCGTTCCAGGATCTCCTCGCTCATGAGCTGGCGGGGGATGTTGTAGAGCAGCTCCTTGGACAGGAAGAAGCAGTACTGGCAGTCCAGGTTGCAGGCGGCGCCGGTCGGTTTGGCGACGACGGACAGGGGCAGGCGGCGCCGGGTCAACGGCCCGGCCGCGGGGCCTGCCTCAGGTAGCTCCGTCGCGTCCAGGTGCGGGGTCGAGGCGAGCCCCGGATCCGACGACGGCGCGCCCCCTTCCCTCTCAGCCGGGCGGATCGTGGGCATCGGCAGGATCACGGTGCTCATCCGAAGCTCCTCTGGCTGCGCTTGGCCTCCTCCAGGCAGGCCGTCACGTAGGAGTCCGCGGCGGCTGCCGCCCCCTTGGCGCGCCCGAGCCCGTCGAGGCGGGCGGCGACGACCTCGACGCCCCAGCTGGTCCCCGGCACGAGGCGACCGGCGATATCGCCGGCGATCTGCGAGACGAGCTCGGGACAGGCGAGCACGAGCTCGCCACCCAGCACGATGCGACTGGGGCTCATGAGCAGGACCGCCATCGCGCAGGCCTGAGCCACAGCCCGGCTCGCCTCGGCCAGGGCGGAGACGGCGCCGGGCGCGTGGACGTCGAGCATGCGCCGCAGCTCCTCAAGGTCCGCCACTCCGGCGATCTCGGTGACGGCGGGAGCCGAGGCCAGAGTCTCCAGGCAGCCGACCTTGCCGCACTGACAGAGGCGCGTTCCGCCGGGAACGGTGATGTGCCCGAGCTCACCGGCGTAGCCGGTGCTGCCGCCGCCGATGCGGTCGGCGACGATGACACAGGCACCCACCCCTCCCCCGAGGTGGACGTAGATCTGCTCGGGCGCCCCCTGTCCGGCGCCCCATCGGGCCTCGGCCAGAGCTGTCATGCGGATCGTGTTGTCCACGAGCAACGATCCGCTCCAGTAGGGGGCCACGATCTGCTCCACGGTGCTGAACAGGTCCTCGCCGAGCGCGGTTCCCGGCCCGGTCCCCTGCCCCACCGGCACGGGCAGCCCGACACCGATCCGCGAGACGTAGGACATGTCCACCCCGTCGTCGTCGGCCCTGTCCTTGAGGGCCCGGCACAGCTCATCCAGCGGTTGGCGCCATCCGTCGAAGGACAGCGGGGTCAGCACCGAGGCGAGCACCTCGCCCTTGCGGTCCAGGATGATGCCGCTGGCGCTGCTGCGGGAGACATCGAGGCCGACGGCGCAGGCGATGCGCTCGGCCAGGCCCAGCTGCTCAACGGGTCGCCCCCGGCCCTCCCGACGGGAGCGATAGGCCACGACACGGACGGCCCCGTCCCGACGCAGCTCGGCCAGGGCCCGCCCCAGGACGGTGCGCGAGACATCCAGGCGGGCGCACAGCTCGCTGCGCGTGGCCGGGCCGGAGGTGAGGACCTGGACGATCCGTTCCTCCAGGCTGGAGGGGGCCAGGGTGGCCAGGTAGTCCATGTCGTGTCCTCCTCGCGTCTGGGAACGTTATGGGCGGTCATGGAAGCGTGCAATCGGACCGGCCGCCGCGGTCCGCTGAGCGGGGTATCTCCCGGTGGGCCCGGCGCAGGGGGCGGGGCCCACCGGGAGACGTCATCGGGCAGGGCGTCAGTCGCTGAGCACCTTGTCCAGGTCACTTCGCGCGGTGTTGACCAGCGGGATGTCGAAGTCCGTCATCGCCGCCATCCACTTGGCGAAGGAGTGGTCTCCGCGTTCGCGCAGCTGTCGGTAGAGCTCGGTGGCCAGCTCGCGACGGATCTGGTCGTAGACGGGCACCGTGTAGACGTTGTTCATCTCGGCGGGGTCCACGCGCAGGTCGTAGAGCTCGTTGATGGACTCGTGGTTGACCACGAGCTTGAACTCACGGGTGCGCAGCATGCGCTGCTGGAGGGGGAAGTGGTGGCCGTGGAACTCGCAGACGATGTTCTCGCGCCAGCCAGGCACCTCCCGGCCCCGGGTGAGGTCGACGATAGAACGGCCGTCCTCCACCAGGGAGGGGTCGAGTCCCGCGATGTCCAGGACGGTGGCCGGAAGGTCGATGAGCGAGGTGAAGGCGTCCGAGCGCCCCACCGTGGACACGCCCGGGATGTGGGCGATGAAAGGGACGTTGTAGATGTCGTCGTACATGGCCGGGCCCTTGTCGTTCATCCGGTGGGAGCCGGTGAACTCGCCGTGGTCGGCGCAGAAGAAGACGGCGGTGTCGTCCAGGACGCCGAGCTCACGGGCCACGTCCATGATGCGGCCGATCTCGAAGTCGATCATGGCCACGTAGCCCCAGTAGACGGCGATGAGCTTCTTCCACTGCTCGTTGGTGAACGACGACGTCGACCAGTAGGTGGCGTAGTTCTGCTGGATCGGGGGCTTGCCGATGAGGGAGTCCCCGAAGTTCTCCGGCAGGGTGACGGTCTCGGGGTCGATGAGGTCGAACCACTCGTCGGGCAGGAAGTAGGGCAGGTGCGGCCCGAAGAAGTGCACGTCGAGGCTGAAGGGCTTGGAGTCCTCCTTCCAGTCGGCGGCGTACTCGCGCAGCTTCTCGATGGCGCGGTCGGCCAGGAAGCGCTCGAAGGTGGCCTCCTCGGGCTGGTCGAGGCGGGCGGCGATAATGTGCCCGTCCCGGTTGCCGGGGAGCTTGCCGCGCCACAGGTCGTGGGCCTTGACCGGAGGGAGGTTGTTCTTCTCCAGCCAGGCCACGTACTTCTCGTTGCCCACGGGGTTCTCGGCGCCCCAGTAGGAGTCGTCGTCCATGCCGAACTGGTCGGGCAGGTTGGGGCCGCAGTGGTACTTGCCGACGATGCCGACGTTGTACCCGTGGTCGCGCAGGGCCTGCGTGTAGGTCCAGGTGCCCAGGGGGATGGCGGTTTGGTAGGCGATGTTCCACTCCGGGTTGGCCAGGACCTGGTGCTTGCGCGGGAGCTTGCCGGTCAGCAGGGAGGCGCGCGCCGGGGTGCAGATGGCCGTGGGCGTGAAGCAGTTGGTGAAGGCGAAGCCGGTCTCGCCCATGGCGTCGATGACCGGGGTCCGAGCGTGGGGATTGCCCAGGCAGCCGATGGTGTCGGTGCGGTGCTGGTCGGTCATGATGACCAGGACGTTGCGGACGTGGTCGGGGATGTCCCGGGTCGGCTGGGCGGCCTCAGCCGGCTCGGCGGACTCTGCTGGTTGGAGGTTCGACGTCGTCGTCATGAGAGTTCCTTTCTGTCTTCTTGGGCCTTGGTGACCGCGGGGGGTCACTTGGAGACGACCTTGTCGACGTCCTCGAGCTGGGTGCCGGTGGTCTCGTGGAGGTAGCGGGCGGTGAAGATGACGGCCAGGACGCCGAAGGCGCAGTAGATCCAGTAGGTGCCGGCCGGCGACCAGGCGATGAGGTAGGGGAAGAACAGGACGACGAGGAAGTTGACGAGGAAGTCGGCTCCCGAGGCCAGCGACATGGCGCCGCCGCGGATCTGGTTGGGGAACATCTCGCCCATGACGATGGAGAAGATGGGGCCCCAGGAGGAGGTGAAGCCGAGGATGAAGGTGCACAGGGCGGCCACGGCGATGAAGCCGAGGGTGGGGTTGGAGGAGATGTCGGGCTTGCCGTCGACGATCGGGGCGATGGTGAAGACGGTGGCGACGACGGCCAGGGACAGGAAGATGAGGGTCCCGCCGTAGATGAGCATGCGCTTACGGCCCACCTTGTCCACCAAGAGGATGCCGCTGACGACGCCGACGATCTTGAAGGCGGTGATGATGAGGGTCTGCTGGAGGGCCATGGCCTCGGTAAAGCCGACGGCGCCGAAGAGGGTGTTGGAGTAGAAGAAGACGCCGTTGATGCCGGTGAGCTGCTGGAAGGCGGCGATCGCCATGCCGACCAGGACCAGGCCGCGCCACTGGGATGCCCAGATCTGGCCGACGCTCATCTTGGCGGTACCGTCGGAGCCCATAGTGGCGGCGATGGCCTCGACGCGGGCGGCGGGGTCTGGGTCGGCCGTGACCTTGACAAGGATCTTCTCGGCCTCCTCGCGGCGGCCCACCGAGACCAGGTAGCGGGGCGACTCGGGGATGAAGGAGGTGAAGACGACGTAGAAGACGGCCGGGATGATGAGGCAGGCGAACATCCACTGCCAGGCCTGCAGGCCCAGGGCCAGCTCCTTGCCGGCGCCGCCGGCGGCGCGGGTGACGGCCACGTTGATGAGGCCCGCGAAGAACAGGCCCAGGATGATGGACAGCTGGCGGAAGCCGATGAGGCGGCCGCGGATGTCGGCCGGGGCGATCTCGGCGACGTATCCGGGGGCCACGGTGGTGGCGGCGCCGAAGCCGATGCCGCCGATGACGCGGCACAGGAGCAGGAAGGGGTAGCCGTAAGAGCCGAGCATGGGGCTGAAGACACCGCAGATCGCCTCGAAGGCGAGGAACGGGCCGACCCACATGAGGGTGGTCTTGCGGCCGATCTTGTCGGAGATGCGGCCGGCCAGGACCGCACCGACGAGGCCTCCGATGATGCCTGCGCTGCCGGCGACGCCCTTGGCGAGCTCGCCCAGGTGGAACTCGCTGCCGACGGCCTTGATGGCGCCGTTGAGGACCATGCCCTCGAAGCCGTAGAAGAATGGGCCGAGGGTGGCGATGAGGGCCAGGACCGTGGCGTAGCGCCGGGCGGCGGCGCGGGCCTGCGGGCTGGGTTGCTTGCCCGGGGAGGAGACCTTGCGGCCCGGGGAGGCTGTGGTGGTCATGAGGTGGTGCACCTTCTTCGTTGACATGCGCCACGGCCGACGTCTTCGTTGACGTCTGATGTCCAGTGGCGGAAAGACTATAGGCAGGTGCGATTTCCGTCCGTCGCAGCGGGCATTAGACAGACAGATTCGTGACCTAGTTCACTTTTTGAGTCGGCGCCGAGCCCGAGCCAACCTTCACATCGACGTTTTCTTCATAAACGTCGATGTGTACGCGACGCCCGCTCACGTCCGGCCCGCCGAGGCGTCACGATGCGAGAGAGCAGGCCACGTGCGCCGTCAACGACCCGCCCGAGTTTGCAGAATCGTAACCATCCGTTACCTTATCGTGAGACGTCTGACATCTGTCGTCGCTACTCCCCCGGCGCAGGCAAGGCTGCCTCGCCTTCCCGAACGGATCACGTATGACATCGAAGAATCCCTCCTCCCTGAGGCGTCTATCCGCCTTCCTGGGATCCCTGGCCCTGGCCGTCACCGGCATGATCGCCGTCGCGCCCCCGGCGCACGCCGCACCCACGGCCGACGGGCTGATGGACGTCGCCATCACTCAGGTGAACGCCCCTGAGGACGGCCTCTACGCCGTCGGCGACGTCATGACCTTCAACATCACTCTCACCAACACCAGCGGCGAGGCCCACTCCTACGCCCCGGCCTCGACGAACCTGTCCGGGAGCGTCTCCAAGTGCCGGTGGCGCAACGTCCCCGCCGGGGTCACCAAGACCGACTGCGCCAGCCTGGCCACGCACACGGTGACCGCCGAGGACCTCGAGGCCGGCGGCTTCACCCCGCAGATCGCCTACGAGGTCAAGGCGGTGAATTACGCCGGGCAGGCCCTCAACACCCCGGAGACGATCAGCGGCGCGACGAGCCCGGTCAAGCCCGCCTCGCTGCGAGTCGAGTCCTTCACACCGTCGGCGAGTCAGGAGACCTACAAGCTGGGCGACACCGTCAGCTACACGGTGCGCGTCCGCTCGGTGTCGGACAAGACGATCAACGTCGCCGCCACCGACTCCTCCTTCGACGACCTGGCCCGCCAGTGCCACTGGGTGGGCCTCAAGCCGGGCAAGGGCGCGGTCTACAACTGCAAACCGCTCACCCACACGATTACGCAGACCGACGTCGACGCCGGCCGGTGGACGCCGTCGATCACCTTAACGGCGACCGGCACCGACGGCGCCGCCCTCCAGACGCTCACCGCCACCGGAGACCCGATCAGCGTCGTCGGCCAGCACCCGCAGGCCGAGCCGACCCCGGCACCCGACGCGAGCACGGACCTCCCGGCCTCGATGAGCCAGGCCCAGCACCTGGCCGCCAACACGGCCACCGACAACTACCGCATCCCGGCGATCACCACCGCCCCCAACGGCGACCTGCTGGTGGCCTATGACGAGCGGCCAAAGGACAACGGCAACCAGGGCAGCGACGCGCCCAACCCCAACCACATCGTCCAGCTCCGCTCCACCGACAGCGGCAAGACCTGGTCGGCGCCAACCTACATCCACCGGGGCACTGAGACGGGCCAGAAGGTCGGCTACTCCGACCCGAGCTATGTCGTCGACCACCAGACGGGCACAATCTTCAACTTCCACGTCAAGTCCTACGACCAGGGCTGGGGCGGCTCGAGGGCCGGCACCGACCCCGAGGACCGAAACGTCCTCCACGCCGAGGTCTCCTCCTCCACCGACAACGGTTGGACCTGGACGCACCGCACCATCACCGCGGACATCACGAAGGACAACCCCTGGGTCTCGCGCTTCGCGGCCTCGGGCCAGGGCATCCAGGTCCAGCACGGCGCTCACGCCGGACGCCTGGTGCAGCAGTACACGATCAAGACTGCGGGCGGCGCGGTCCAGGCGGTGTCGGTCTACTCCGACGACCACGGCGCCACCTGGCAGGCCGGCTCCCCGGTGGGCACCGGCATGGACGAGAACAAGGTCGTCGAGCTCTCCGACGGCTCCCTCATGCTCAACTCGCGCGCCTCGGACGGTTCCGGCTTCCGCAAGGTGGCCACCTCCACCGACGGCGGGCAGACCTGGAGCGATCCGGCCAGCGACAAGAACCTGCCCGACTCGGTGGACAACGCCCAAATCATTCGGGCCTTCCCGAACGCCGCCCCCAGCGACCCGCGCGCCAAGGTGCTGCTGCTGAGCCACTCGCCGAACCCTCAGCCGTGGTCGCGCGACCGCGGCACCATCTCGATGTCCTGCGACGACGGCGCCTCCTGGGTGACCGGCAAGGTCTTCCACGAGCCCTTCGTCGGCTACACGACGATCGCGGTGCAGTCCGACGGCAGCATCGGCCTGCTCAGCGAGGACGCCAGTGGGGGCGCGAACTACGGCGGCATCTGGTACCGCAACTTCACCATGAGCTGGCTCGGCGACCAGTGCACGCAGGCGCAGGTCCCGGGGCCGTCTCCGAGCCCCGCACCGTCTGCTGAGCCCACAATAGCCCCGAGTGCTGAGCCGACCACTGCACCGACCGCCGAGCCAACGACTGCGCCGAGCAGCGAGCCCACCGCGGGACCGAGCAGTGCACCCTCGCAGGAACCGAGCAGCGAGCCGTCTGCTCCCACCACCGAGCCCACCGCAGGGGCGGGGCCGTCTGCCGAGCCCTCTCAGGAGCCGACGGCGGAGCCTTCAGCCGCGCCCACCCAGCAGCCCAGCGCTGCGCCGTCGGGGAGGCCGGGCGAGCACCCGAGCTCTGCTCCCGCACCGAGCGCAACGGGACGGGCGCCGTCGACGGTGAGCCCGGACGCGACCTCGCTGCCAACGCCGTCTGGTCAGCCGTCGTCGAGCGCGAGCCCGGCACCGAGCCAGGCTCCGGGGGCGATGCCGGCTCCTAGCACGCAGCCCGACGAGATCGACCGGCCGTCCGACGGCGCCATGGCGCAGCCGACTGACAGTGCCGGCGCTCCGAGCGCCTCAGCGACCGGGGCTGCGACATCGCCAGGCGGCAGCCTGTCCCGAACGGGTACCAACGCGCTGCTGGTCCTGGGTCTTGCGGCCGTCGCGGTCGTGGGCGGTTACCTCGTTCTGCGGGCCCGTCGCTCGAAGGAGTGAGCCGGCGCTGAGCCCGAACCGGCTCTGAGCGCTACGTGAGGGGTGGGGCGCGCAAGGCGCCCCACCCCTCACTGCTGCCCTTCTCGTCGTTTGATCTGACGCAGGTCAGGAGCTCCACAGCCTGCTGGACAGGGAGATTCGCGTGCGTGACCTCCGTTCACATCCGGCGAGGTCACCTGGTACAGATCAAGCGCAGGTGGACCCGTCGGGATCGGAGTCGGCGGAGGCAATCGGCAGGGAAGGACGGGTGGGCGAGATGCCATCGGGAACGTCCTCGGGAACATCATCGGCGGCGGGTCGCCGGTGGGCCTTGCGCAGCAGCGAGCCACCCACGCCCTTGACCCGGGCGGCCGCCTCGCCGGTGGCCCCCTTGACCTTTGCCTGGGCGACGGCAAGCGCACTGGACTCATCGGCCGGGGCGTCCAGGTCGTCAAGCGCGTCGAGGTACTGGGCGGCATCGACGCCCGGCGGGGGCAGCTCACGCAGGTGCTTCTGGAGGCGGGTCGACTGGGTCCTGAGCGCCACAAGCGTCATGCCACCGGAGATGACGCCGCCGATCACTGGCACCGTCCTGGTGACACCTTTGGCGAAGGAGTCCTTGGAGATCTTGATACCGATGAGCTTGAGCGTCTGCTTCATGGGCCCGTACCAGGCGGTCTTAGTCAGGGTCTGCTTGGCGATCTGCTTCTGGAGTGCCGGGCGGGCGATCTGCTTGGCGAAGGTCGTCAGGGACGATGCTGCCCCGCTGACCCCCAACATGACACCCAGGAAGAGGCTCATCTTGCCGAGTGTCTCGTCATCGATCTCGTCGAGGTCGCCCAGGAAGTCCTTCCAACCGTAGATGTAGGCGAGCTTCTGCATGACCCGGAAGGCGTGGACGTAGTACTGGGTGACATCGGCGGGGATGGTTGCGAGCATCGCGAAGCCTCCCGGCAGCCCGGCCGCGAACGAGATCGCGGCGGACTTACGGGTTTCAAAGGCGATGGTGGCGGCCGCAAGACCGTCGAGCTGGGCAGGGGTGAAGCCGGCCTGGACCGGGGTGGTCTCCTGCGCCAGGGCAACAGTGTCGTCGTCGGTGCCGAGCTTGCGCAGTTCCTGACGCAGGTAGTCGTCCCGGTCGATCTGGACGCCGCGGAGTCGGATGACCATCTTGAGAAACTCGGCGGCGAACTTCTGTGCCTGCTCGTCCTGCTCGGACACGATGTCGGAGAGTGTCTCGTCGTCGCTGGTCGAGGACTCGACGGCGTCGTCGGCAGGCACGAGCGGGTTGGAGGATTCATCATGCGTCATCGCATGGGCTCCGTTCTGGGATGTTCGAGAGATGGGGCAGCGCAAGACTACTCCTGCCCAGACCCCTGGAATTCGGCACATCTGCTGAGCTCCAGCGAGGTCACCTGGCGCGAATCAAGCGCAGGTGGACACGGCGGGGCTCGGAGCAGACAAGTTCTTGGGCGACACCGAGGGGACTCAGCCCGATGGTGTCCACATCTGCGACAAAGACCTGCGGCGAAGCCGTGTCGACGAAGAGAAACCTCATGATTCCAACGTTTTGATTCAAGAGGTGGGTGGGTTCTGATGGTGGATGCACCACTCGCGGAGGGGTGTTGTGTTTCTGGGACTCGGTTTGATCGGGGCTTTTGCCGGGACGCGGTGGCGCGTGTGGTGGCTGGTTGAGTCAGCTTCGGCGGTGGCTTGGGATCTGAGGTGCTGTCGTGGAACGGTGAGTCAGTGGCGCCAGGAGGCAGAGGTGAAGCTGGTTTGCGGCCGCAAGGGTGGGACGGTTCAGGCCGGCCAGGCCAGGCACGCCCAGGCCGTCCTGGCCGTCCTGGCCGGGACTACCCCATCCCCCCCTGAATACCTGCCCGAAAGCACTCCCCTCATTTAACGAGTCATTCATACGGGGACACCGACATTTCTTGACGCAAACATATTCACACCCGAGACTTATTCACAGGGAGAGGCGACCAACCTCCAGTCCGGACGAACACAGACGATCACCACCTCTGCGAACGTCCTCCAAACCGCAATGACAATGCAGAGGAAATCACAGAACTTATTCACGGCAGCCGTCGAAGGTGCTCCGACCTGCGCAGACGCTGGCACCGCCTGGTCCTATGAATCTGTTTCAACTTCCTACACACCCCCAAGATTTCTTTTTCACAACATTTCTATGACGTTCCGATAACATTCTTGAAGTCGCTGCCAGGTGTACCACAAGGCTTGCCCTGAATTTCCTCCTCGCGATACTCTTCACCAGTTACTCACGGTCACCCCCAGACCGCCGATCCCTAGTGAAGAGGATGTATACATGCAGGTTCCTGCCGACCTCAGACGCAGAGCGTCTAGGGGGCGCTCGACAGCCGCCTGGCTCGCCCTCCTGACGCTGCTTGCGACCATGATCGTGCCCTTGCAGGCGCAAGCCGCCATCAACCCCGACGTCAAGCTGTCCAGTTTCTCTCTGGTCAAGTCGGACCGCAGCGGCAACACCTTCCCGTCAGAGGGCCTCACGACGCAGGACGTGGCCAAGCTGTCCTACACGTGGGACTCCACCAACACCACCGTCAACCCGGGAGACTCCTTCTCCATTGACCTCGGCGCCCATTTCAAGAACCTGGAGAACCCGAAAACCGTTCCCCTCAGCCTTCCCTACAACGGCGCACTCACTGAGGTGGGCTCGTGCACGCTGACGGAGAAGAGCGTCGAGTGCACCTTCAACGAGAAGGTTGAGGAGCTCAAGGCGGCAGGATTCAAGGACTTCAAGGGCTCCGGTGAGGCGCTGCTCCTCATCACCCAGACCACGACAGCCCAGTCGGTGGACATGACCATCAACGCCAGCCAGAAGGTGAGCGTGAGTCTGCCCGGGTCCGGCGGTATCAAGGGCCCTGCGGCGCGGCCCTACGCGTCCGAGAAGTTCGCGAAGGTCGCCTCGGTGATCACGTCGACCTCCTCCGCCATGACGTGGGAGGTCGTCTTCGGCTCGGACTACATCAAGGAGCAGTTGGCCAAGGGGAACAGTGCGATCACCGCGGACGGTCAGACCCGTGAGACCATCACCATCACGGACACGCTCGGCCCGGGCATGAAGTTCGATGCGGACAAGAGCAAGTGGTACGTCGGACTGCGCAACAGCGCCGCCGAGCCCGGCATCTCCGGGGTGTCCCTGGCCAACGCGGCGGGCAAGGACCTGAGCAAGAAGTACGGCGACTTCGACCTGGACGTGGACATCCAGGGGCAGGTCGCCACGATCAAGGTGACAGGGCCCTTCGCTCCTGACTCCAACTACAGGGTCGTCTACCCGACGAATTTCACCTCCCCGAGCGGCAAGGCCGTCGCCGGAGTGCAGTACGCCAACGAGGCCTCGATCAACCACTCCGAAATTCATAGCGAGTTCTCCCGCAGCTACACCGACTCGTTCAAGGTGACCGTGGAGATGACCCCCGGCTTCGGCGGCTTCGAGGTCTCCAAGACCCTGAGCGGCACGGCCCTGGACGCCGTCGACGTCGCGAACACGACCCTGCCGGTCAAGGTCAACTACGTCCTGCCTGGCCCCGCCACCGCCTATGCCGGCTGGCAGGCCCCCGGGACGCTCAACGACGACGGTCTTAGCGGGACGGCGGTCCTCAACGTCAGTATCGGCAAGACCAACACGTTCCAGGGTACTTTCCCCAAGGGCACCGTCATCACCCTGTCCGAGGACACCGGCCAGGCCTCTCCCGCTCCTGCGGGATACACCTGGGGCAAGCCGGTGTTCACAGTCGGTAAGACCGAGACCAACACCCTGACCATCGGCGACCGGGTGTCGACCAAGGTCGCCCTCAACAACACCGCCGACGTCGTCAAGGCGCCCGGGACCTTCCAGGTCACGAAGACCGTCGTCGGCCCTGAGGCCGCTGCGGGCGCGCGTGACAAGGACTTCTCCTTCACCTACACCTGCTCTGACGGCCAGTCCGGCCAGGTGAGCGCCAAGGGCGACGGGACGGCCGTCCAGGCAGGCGCGACCTTCCCGCAGGGCACCACGTGCACGGTGAAGGAGGACGCCGACTCCGCTCGTCTCGACGGCTACACGCTCACCGCTCCTGCAGAGCAGACCATCACCATCAAGGACCCGGCTGAGCCGGTCGCGACGGCGGCCTTCACGAACTCCTACACCCGCGACACGGGCGCCTTCTCCATCGCCAAGTCGGTCCAGGGTGGTCCGGAGGGTGCGGCCAACGGCTCCTACTCCTTCACCTACACCTGCGACGGCGGTGTGCAGGGAACCCTGACGGTCCCCAGCGACGGGACGGCCGTGTCCTCCCCGCAGATCCCGACCGGTGCCTCCTGCACCCTGACGGAGGACGCCGCGTCGGCCGCCAAGGACGGGTACTCGGTGGCCTCGACCCTGTCGCAGGACTCGGTGACCATCGCCAAGGACCAGACCGTGGCCGTCACCGCCACCAACACCTACACCCGTGACACCGGCACCTTCTCGGTCACCAAGAGCGTCAAGGGCGACTACGCCCCGCAGGCGGGCGAGGCCGTCAAGGTCGGCTACACCTGCAACGACCCCGAGAGCACCAAGGGCACGCTTGATGTCCCGATGGACGGCAGCGCCGTGAGCGGCCCAGCCCTCCCCACGGGGACGGTGTGCACCCTGAGCGAGGACAACGCCTCGGCCCAGCGTGAGGGCTACGCGGTCTCCACCGCCTACTCCGCGACGACGGCCACGATCGCGAAGGACCAGGTTCCTGCGGTGTCGGTGACGAACACCTACACGCGGCAGACCGGGGGCTTCTCGGTGTCCAAGACGGTCGAGGGAGATGGCGCGAAGCTGGCGCCGGCGGAGTTCACCTTCGAGTACACCTGCACCGACAAGGTCACCGGCAAGGCTGCTTCCCCCAAGCAGCTGGTGGTCAAGGCCGGTGAGACCGCGCATGTGGGCGACGTGCCGACAGGCTCGTGCACGCTCACCGAGAAGGACGCCTCCGTCAAGGGCGCGAGCGTGTCGACGGCCCTGGCCGTGGGCGGCACTGCCGTGCAGGGCGACAAGGCGACCTTCGATGTGCTCGGCGGGGGCGCCGCCGCTGTGAACGTCTCGGCCGTCAACACCTACACCCTGGACCGCGGCACCTTCGCCGTGTCGAAGAAGGTCGAGGGCGACGACGCCGAGACCCACAAGAACATCACCTTCACCTTCGCGTACAGCTGCACCTCCGACGTCGAGGGCGAGGTGAGCGGCGAGCTGTCGGTTCGCGGTGACGGCTCTGCCGTCTCCGGGCCCTCGCTGCCGGTCGGGGCGACGTGCTCGGTGTCGGAGAAGACGTCGTCGGCCCAGGTCAACGGCTTCGACGTGAAGGCCTCTGAGACGCAGAGCGTGACGATCGCGGAGAAGGACGCCGCCCTGTCCTTCACCAACACCTACACCCGTCAGACCGGCTCCTTCTCGGTGCTCAAGACGGTGACGGGCGCGCAGGCCGGCGACAAGGAGTTCACCTTCACCTACACCTGCACCGACGGGACCGAGGGCACGCTGAAGGCCAAGGCCGACGGCCAGGCGGTCGCCGGGCCGAAGGTGCCCACGGGCACGCAGTGCACCGTGACCGAGGACGCCAAGGCGGCCGCGATCGACGGCTACACGCTGGCGGCTCCGGAGGCCCAGACGGTGACGGTCTCGGAGAAGGACCAGGTGGCCAGTGCCTCCTTCGTCAACACCTACACCGAGGTGCCGACTACGGGCTCGCCGTCGCAGGACCTCTCGGCTTCTCCGTCGGCTGAGCCGACGCCGAGCAAGCCGGCGCAGGAGGATCCCGGATCGCCTCTGGCCCGGACCGGTGCGTTCGTGGGGATTCCCCTGGTGCTGGCGCTGGCGGCGATCGCGGGAGGTGCGCTGCTGGTTTACCGCCGCAGGGCCTGAGCCCAGGCGCTGACAGTCGGCGGCCGCAACGCTGCTGAGTGACAGATGGGGATCCCTACCCGGGTGGGTAGGGATCCCCATTGCGTTGCGAATCCGTGCCCGACGACGATGGGCCAGTCGGAAGCCTGAAGCCGACAAGGCCCGTCGCCGTCCCACCCCATGAAACAGAGGTACCCTCCGTGCGCAGTCCCCTTTTTGAGCAGGCCAACCGTGAGCAGGAGACCGGTCAGCGCTGGACTCTCCAGTCCAGCAAGATGCTGCGGGTCGAGCTGGGGCCGGAGGTGCTGGCCGCGCAGGGGGCGATGGTCGCCTACCAGGGGAACATCGACTTCTCCTACCAGGGGTCGAAGAGCCTGGGCGGCATGCTCAAGAAGGCCGCCACCGGCGAGGGCGGCAACCTCATGCGCGTCTCGGGTCAGGGCGAGGTGTTCTTCGCGCGCAGCGCGAACAACGTGTTCCTGCTCCAGCTGGAGGGGGATGCGATCACGGTGAACACGCGGTCCCTGCTGGCCTTCGATGCGCACCTGGGCTATGACATCAGGATGCTGGGCAATGCCGGGCTCCTCGCCGGCGGGCTGTTCAACCTCATGGTTCAGGGGCAGGGCGTGGTGGCCGTGTCCTCCGACGGGCCGCCGATGCTTCTGGACTGCTCCCAGCAGCCGACCTTCGTTGACCCGCAGGCGGCGATCTGCTGGTCGGCGAACCTGCAGCCGCAGATCAAGAGCAGCTTCAAGATGGGGTCCCTCATTGGGCGCGGCTCGGGCGAGTCCTTCCAGCTGGCCTTCCACGGGCCGGGCTTCGTGGTGGTCCAGCCCAGCGAGGGCCAGCCGGTGATGGCGTCGTCCTGAGCCGGGCGACGACGGCGGAGCGGGCGACTCCGGCAGCCGTGCGATCAGCGGCGACTACACGGTGAATGCAGAACTACCGGTGGTCGGCTCGCCGATCCGTCAGGAACCTACGTGAGGTCCGCTGAGTCAGCCTTGCGCTCCGCCTGACAACCTCCATGTAGCGCTGTGTGCTCGGCTCCCGCAGGTACCTGCCTGTCTGCAGTCCCAAGATCGGCCGGAGGACGTCCCGTAACTGGTTGTGGCAGTTGTCGAAGGTCGTAGCCTGCCTCGGCCTCATCGGCCCACGCCTGGATCTGCTCGTCGCTGACACTGCGCCCGCGAAGAAGATGCTCATCCACGGCAACACCGTATACGAGAATTTACCATGATGTTCTGTTGAGCATCGGCAGCAGACTCCCGATGCTCACCGCCTTCCGAGCGCCAACACTTCAGCGAGACATGAGCACGCAAGCCGAGATAAGCCTATCGATCTTACGGACGTCGACCTGAGACCCGAGCTTGATCTTGATGTGCCCGGCTCGCGTCCACAACTCGACTTCTGAGTTCATGTCGAACGTTCCCGCGTTTTCGGTCGACCACATGTTGATGGCGCTGTAGGGCAGTGAGTAGATCTCTACCTTCCGACCAGTCAGCCCTTGTGCGTCACGGACGATCAACCGCTTCGAGGTGAACACGGCCGAGTCGCGCATCGTCTTGAAGGCAGCATAGGGCTGCTCCCCTTGAACAAGAACACCCAGGACGTCTTGAGGGATCGGAACCTCCGCCAAGAAGGTCCACGTAGCCACCGAGGCCATCTCCATGCCCACTTTTTCACCTCGTCGTAAATTAATGATAGCCGGGAACTTACTTCCCGTAGAACATAGAGATTATCAGGCAAATCCGAGCATCCAAGCCGACGAAAGATGTCCGTTAGGTTGCTTTATCTATCACTTCAGCGAGCGCGCTCGTACCGCGGTACCGATCTTCCGGCACACAGCGCGCAAATCCCAAGCATACACTTGCGCACGCCTGACGCTAACCTAACCGCGACATAATCCTCCCCAAAAAATCCTCAACGTCGCATAGATCATTGTCCCGCACACCATCGCCACCTATGCACCCCTAATCGCCACCATTCTCAACGACTAGGTGCTGGCGGTAGAGGACCTGGACACTACGGCTCGAGGACTGAGGACCCAGTCGTTGGCTAGCACCCCCGACTGAGATACTGCCCCCATGACGACTCCCCCGCAGATCCGCGCCCCCAAACCGACACCATTGTCAGGTGAGGAGGTGGTGGCTGGGACGGATGCAACGGTCGTGGATTTCTGGCGCTTCGCGCTGTCCAATCTCCGGATGAACAATGCCCGTGGCTACCTGGCTGAGTTCCTGGTGGCGAAGGCGGTCGGCTCGACCGGACTGCGGATCGAGTGGGATCCTTACGATGTTCTGGCGCCGGATGGGACCACGATCGAGGTCAAGACCTCCGCCTATCTCCAGGCGTGGGACCAGTACAAACTGTCAACGATTCAGTTCACGGGGCTTCGCAGCCGCATCTGGACCACAGAGGGCGGGCTGACACCAACCCCCACCTACAACGCTGACGTGTACGTCTTCGCCATCCAGACGGCACGCACGCACGAGGAGTACAACCCCCTGCTGGCATGCCAGTGGCGATTCTACGTCCTTCCCAGGCAGACGGTAGAGGATCTTGGCCAAGACTCCATCGGCCTGGCAACCTTAGAGAAACTTGCGGGTCCCTCAGTTGCGTACGAAGAGCTTTCTGAAGCCATCAACGCCGCAGCCAGGAAAGACCACAATGGCCCACAGAACTGATGTTGAGTCAGAGACGACGTGTACCGAAAAGAACTTAAATCCAGCCCAATCTGGCTCTTCGCGTTTGAGGGTGTGGTAGCTGGAGCCTATTGAAGTGCGTAGGTGGGGGGCGTCGTTGCTTGGGTAGGGGTCGAGGTCC
>CAUVMS010000009.1:0-37977 GCA_963552815.1 uncultured Actinomyces sp.
CCGCAGCCGCCCTGGCCCGGGCCGCCGGGGTCGACCCCGAGGCGGTGGCAGCCGGGCTGCGCGCCTACAGCCCCGGCGCCCACCGGATCGTCACCGTCGCCGAGGCGGGCGGCGTCACCTGGGTCGACGACTCCAAGGCCACCAACCCGCACTCCGCCGAGGCCGCGCTGACCTCCCTGCCGCAGGGAACCTGCGTGTGGATCTGCGGCGGAGACACCAAGGGCGCCCATTTCTTCGACCTGGTCCGCACGGCACGGCCCCACCTGCGCGGCGCCGTCGTCATCGGCAAGGACCAGCGTGACATCCTGGCCGCCCTGGAGCAGGAGGCCCCGGGGCTGCCGGTGACCCGCGTCAGCGACGGGACCGCCGAGCACGTCAGTACCGCGGCGGTGGAGGCCGCCGGCGCCATGGCCCGCAGCGGCGACACCGTCATGCTGGCCCCGGCCTGCGCCTCCTGGGACCAGTTCGCCTCCTACGCCCAGCGCGGCGACCTGTTCGCCGCCGCCGCCCGGGCCTACGCCGCCGGCCACGAGGATCGAGCAGGGGACGTCTCAGACTCTGCGGACGCCTCCGGTGTCCAGGAGCAGCCGTGAAGACCGGGTCCACCTCGGCCACCGCTCCTCGCTCGTCGGCACCCGCCTCATCCGGTTCCTCGACGTCGTCCGGACGCACCTCCGGCCGGCCCGCCGCCGGAGGCGGGGCCGAGCGGTCAACCGGACGGGCTGCAGACCGGGCCAAGCAGCCCAGGCAGGCGAGGAAGCGGGCCACACAGCCTCAGCAGCGCGAGCAGCCGGCGAAACAGCCCGGTTCACACTCCGCGCAGCCCCCGAAGTCATCGCGCCCACCGAGACGGCAGACAGCCACAGCCGGAGCCTCCCAGACCGCAGGCCGGATCGCTCGGCTGCGCTCGGCCTGGAGAGAGCGCCTGGCGCGCTGGGGCGAGCGTCTGTCGCGTCCGTGGGAGGGCGCCGGCACCTCACCGCAGGGGCGTCGCGGTGACCGCTCCGGTCCCGCCCGGGACTCCGAGCAGGCGACTCTGACCTACTACTGCCTGCTCATCTCCACCCTGGTGCTGGAGACCTTCGGACTCATCATGGTCTTCTCCGTGCAGTCGGTGACCGTTGCCGCCAACGGGGGCAACGCCTTCACCGACTTCGCCAAGTACCTCATCTTCGCGGTGGTGGGCACCTTGGGCATGGTCGGGGTCTCCCGCATGCCCCTGTCCTGGTTCCCCCGGGTCTCCTGGGCAGTCCTGGGACTGACGATCGCCATGCAGTGCCTGGTCTTCACCCCCATCGGTGTCAACGTCTACGGAAACCGCAACTGGATCCAGGTGCCCGGGGTGGGCACGGCTCAGCCGTCGGAGTTCATCAAGGCCGCCCTCGCCCTCGTCCTGGGCACACTGGTGACCTGGCACACGGCCAAGCGCCGGGACCGAACCGTGACAGCGGGCTGGGCCGGGGTCATCGTCGCGATCCTGACCGTCTTCGGCGGCCAGGACCTGGGAACCGTCATCGTCCTGGTCCTCATCGTCGTTGGTGCCCTGTGGGTGGGAGGCCTGAGGAAACGATGGTTCGCTCTCCTGGGTGCGCTCGGCATGCTCCTGTTCGCAGGAGCCTCCATGCTCAGTGCCAACCGGCGCGCCCGCATCATCGCCTGGATCCACCCCGAGGGCGCAGACCCCACGGGCGTGGGCTACCAGCCCAAGCACGGCATGTGGGCGCTGGGAACCGGCGGCTGGTTCGGTGTGGGACCGGGCTCATCGCGCCAGAAGTGGGGCTACCTCACCCAGGCCGACTCCGACTACATCTTCGCCGTGCTCGGTGAGGAGTTCGGACTGGTGGGAACCCTCGTCGTCATCGTCCTGTTCGCCGCCATCGGAGGCTGCTGCCTGCGCATCATGAGGCGCCACACCTCCACCTACGTCGTCGCCACGACCTCGGCCATCGGTGCGTGGATCGTCGGGCAGGCGATCATCAACATGAGCGTCGTCACCGGTGCCCTGCCGGTGCTGGGTGTTCCGCTTCCCCTCGTCAGCCGTGGAGGAACCGCTCTGGTCTCGGTCCTTCTGGCCATCGGGGTGCTTCTCGCCTTCGCCCGCCACGAGCCCGGCGCGCAGGAGGCCCTGTCCACGAGTCCCGGGGCGCTGCGTCGTTCCCTGGCAGTTATTGTCCCAAGGAGGAACCGTGCCCGAGACAAGTGAGAGCGCAGGCTCGCCCCAGGAGGCGCAGCCCAGTCAACCGGTGAGGCCCCAGCCCCTGCGGGTGCTGCTGGCCGGCGGCGGAACCGCCGGCCACGTCAACCCGTTGCTGGCCACGGCCGCCGCGCTGCAGGACCCGGCCCTGGGCGGTGATCCCGACACGCGGATCCTCGTCCTGGGGACCGCCGAGGGGCTGGAGAACAGCCTGGTGCCCGAGGCCGGCTTCGAGCTGGCCCTCGTTCCCCGCGTTCCGCTTCCCCGGCGCCCCAGCGGGGACCTGCTGCGTCTGCCGCACCGGCTGGGCAAGGCGATCAGCGCAGCCACCGAGGCCATCGAGACCGTTGGAGCCGACGTCGTCGTCGGCTTCGGCGGCTACGTCTCCACTCCCGCCTACCTCGCCGCGAGGAAGGCCGGTGTACCGGTGGTCATCCACGAGCAGAACGCCCGCCCCGGCCTGGCCAACCGGCTGGGCTCCTCCTGGGCCCACGCGGTCGCCCTGACCTTCGCCTCCACCCGTCTCAAGGCCTCTAAGGGACGCACCGAGGTCACCGGGCTGCCCCTGCGCCCGGCCATCGCCACCCTGGTGACGCAACGGGCCACCACCGAGGGCGCCCAGCGCGCCCGCGTCGAGGGCGCCCGGGCCCTGGGGCTCGACCCCACGATGCCCACGCTCCTGGTGACAGGCGGGTCTCTAGGGGCTCAGCACCTCAACGAGGTCCTCGGCGAGTCGCTCGGTTCCCTGCCCACCGGCCTGCAGGTGCTGCACCTGACTGGGAAGGACAAGGACGCACCCGTGCGCGCCGCCCTGGAGGCGGCCGTGGCCGCCGGTGCGCCCGAGGACCTGACCGAGCGCTACCACGTGCTGGACTACCTGACCACCATGGAGCAGGCCTACGCCTGCGCCGACGGGGTCCTGTGCCGCTCCGGCGCCGGCACGGTCGCGGAGATCACGGCCCTGGGGCTGCCGGCGCTCTACGTCCCCCTGCCCATCGGCAACGGCGAGCAGCGCCTCAACGCCGCCGATGTCCTGGCCTCGGGAGGCGGTCGCATGGTGCTCGACGCCGACCTCAAGCCCTCCGACATCCTCGATTTCACGGTGCTCATCTCCGATCCGGAGAGCCAGGCCACCATGGCCCGGGCGGCGGCCTCCATCGGTGTCCAGGACGCTGCCGCCCGGCTGGCCGCCCTCATCCAGCAGTGCGCCTCCACGAACAACACACCCACCGACGAGGAGACCGCGGCATGACCGGCACCCCCGCAACGACACCCTCATCCCTGCCCGTCTCTTCTCAGGCCGGGTCCCAGCGGGACGGTGCTCCCGGCCGCGCACTGACAGACAGGTCGTTCCACCTCATCGGCATCGGGGGAGCGGGCATGAGCGTCGTGGCCCAGCTGCTGGCGGCCCGCGGCGCCCGGGTCTCGGGCTCCGACGCCCACGGCGGTCCCGCCTTCGACCACCTGACCGACCTGGGTATGACGACTCACCTGGGCCACGACGCCGCGCACCTGCCTGAAGACTCCACCGTCGTGGTCTCCACCGCGATCAAGGAGACCAACCCCGAGCTCGCCGAGGCCCGCCGGCGGGACCAGGAGGTCATCCACCGCTCCCAGGCCCTCGCCCTGGCGGCTCAGGGACTGGACTTCGTCGCCGTGGCCGGTGCGCACGGCAAGACGACCACCTCTGGCATGCTCGCGGAGGCCCTCACGCAGGCCGGCGCCGCACCATCGTTCGCCATCGGCGGGATCGTGCGGGCCCTGGGCACCGGCGCCCACCTGGGAAGCGGCCCGGCCCTGGTGGCCGAGGCCGACGAGTCCGACCGCTCCTTCCTCAACTACTCGCCCCGCGTGGAGATCGTCACCAACATCGAGCCCGACCACCTCGACAGCTACGGCACCGCCGAGGCCTTCGAGGCAGCCTTCGTCGACTTCGCCCACCGCCTGGTCCCAGGTGGCCTGCTGATCGCCTGCGCCCAGGATCCCGGCTCGCTGCGCCTGGCACGGTCGGCCGCTGCCGAGGGCCTGCGCGTGGTGACCTACTCCTTCGGCAGCCCCGACACTCTCCCCGGAGGAACCCTGGTGGGGGAGGGGCACGTCCAGCTGGAGATCACGGAGCGCGGCGCCGCCTCCACCCGTGCGCTGCTGACCCTGACCCGGGTGACGGACTATGAGCCGACCGGCGCCGCGCAGGGGAGCCAGAACCCGGTCGAGCTGGTGCTGGCCGTGCCCGGAGACCATGTCGCCCTCGACGCCGCCGGCGCCTGGGCCGCGGGCATCGAGCTCGGCGTCGAGCCCGCCGCGATGGCTCGCGCCCTGGGAGCCTTCGGAGGCACCGGGCGGCGCTTCGAGGACCGGGGCCAGGCCGACGGCGTGCGCGTTATCGATGACTACGCCCACCACCCCACGGAGATCGAGGCGCTGCTCCGCACCGCTCGCGAGGTCGCCCAAGAGCGCGGCGGCCGTGTCCTGGTGCTCTTCCAGCCGCACCTGTTCTCCCGCACCCGGGCGTTCGCCGACCGCTTCGGGCAGGCACTGTCCCTGGCCGACGCCGTCGTCGTCACAGACATCTACCCCGCCAGGGAGACTCAGGCGGATTTCCCCGACATCACCGGAGACACGGTCGCCCAGCGAGTTCCCGGTGGCAGTGCCACCTTCGTCGCCGAGCGCCAGGACGCTGCGTACGCGGTGGCTGCGCTGGCTCGTCCCGGAGACCTGCTGCTGACAGTCGGGGCCGGTGACGTCACCGAGCTCGCCACCACGGTCCTGGCCGATCTGACGGCCCGCGAGGGCGGTGCGGCGGGCTCCGGTCAGGAGCGAGGCGGACGGGCATGAGGAAGCCCTCGGCGCCCCGGCCCGAGCCGTCCAGCCGGTCTCAGGGGACCCCGGCGTCCATCCCCCCGCGCCGCTCCGGTACCCGACGTGCGCGTTCCTCCACCGGCTCGGGGCGCACAGTGCGCCCCGAGCGCAGCGGGACCGGGCAGCACGGCACGAGGCAGTCCCCGTCGAGCCCGCAGAGCCAGAAGGCGTCCGAGCAGCAGTCCACCACCGGCACAGTCAGGCGGCCCCGGGTTCCCGGCACCGGCCCGACCACCGGGACAACCCGGGCCACGGCCCAGGACACTGCGAGGGGCACCGCCCCATCTGCTGGCGGCTCGCGCCCGATCTCCTCCAAGCAGCGGCACGGCGGCAGCTCACCTAAGAGACTCGAGGCGACGGAGACGGCCTCCAACCCACAGAGCGCGTCGAGCACCGAGTCGCGTACCGAGTCGAGCAGTGAGTCGAGTACGGAGCTGACCGTGTTCGGCCGCCGTCAGGTGGCACTGCCCAGGGGGAACGACCGAGTCGTCTCCACCGGGCTCGCCGACCGTCTCAAGGAGCGCCGGCAGGCCCTGCGGCGCCTGCGCCTGCGCCGGATGGCGGCAGCCGTCGCCGTCGTGCTCGCCGTCGTCGTCGTGACCTGGGCGCTGGTCTTCTCGCCTCTGCTGGCCCTGCAGCGTCAGAGGATCTCCGTGGTCGGATCGGACGGCAGCGTCTCAGACCAGCAGGTCCGCGAGGTCCTGGCCTCCTACGAGGGCGAGTCGCTCCTGCGGCTCGACACGGGCCGGCTCTCCACCCAGGTGAGCGACAATCTGGTCCGAGTGCGCCAGGCACAGGTGACCCGTGCCTGGCCCCGAGGCCTGCGGGTGCAGCTGACGATGCGGGTACCGGTGGCCACCGTCCAGGGACCGGACGGCTACCAGATCCTCGACAACGAGGCCGTCGTTCTCGAGCGGGTCCTCGAGGCGCCGTCGGGCCTGGTGAGCATCGTGCCTGACTCCGCCGACGGCGGGGAGAGCGGATCTCAGGCGATCTCCGCCAAGCAGGTCGCCGCCGTTACCCAGGCGGTGGGATCCCTGGCGCCGGAGACATTGGCGCAGGTCACCAGCGGAAGCGCCACCGAAGCCGGGCAGGTCACCCTCACTTTGAGCAACGGTGCCAGCGTGGTCTGGGGCGATACCCAGGACAACGAGCTCAAGGCGCGGGTCTTGGCGACCCTGATGACCACCAGCGCCTCCATCTACGACGTCTCCTCGCCCCACCGCCCCACGACGCGCTCTGCCGGCGACCAGCCCTCGGCGTCCTCGGCGTCGTCACCAACATCATGAACGGTGTCGACCGATCAATCTCACTCACCCCTGCTCACCTGGTGCTATGGGCCAGCCAGGCAGTCCGTACCGCTGTCAGCGCGGGCTGGTGCGGTTTCCTCGGGGGCGCGCAACCGATACTCAGTTCTATTGCAGACAAGTCGCAGGGTTGTAGCAGGAGATCCGCAGGCAACTGCACACGAACACGCCGGGCTTCAATGCGTCTTGACGTCCGTGAAGTCTCATAGCGTTGAGCCAGTCATTCAAGGAATGACATAAGTATAGACCTTAACTTGAGGTTGAGGTTGGAGGGAGTCCTCGACAGGGGGCTCATGACGAAACTCGCGGAGGGGACGCCAGTGGTCGAGAGCATGGCTGTGGACGACGCACAGCACTACCAGGCAGAGATCAAGGTCGTCGGGGTCGGCGGCGGCGGCGTCAACGCCGTCAACCGCATGATCGAGGCTGACCTGCGTGGCGTCGAGTTCATCGCCGTGAATACCGACGCCCAGGCGCTGCTCATGTCCGACGCGGACGTCAAGCTCGATGTCGGGCGCGATCTGACCCGAGGTCTGGGGGCGGGCGCCGACCCGGCCATCGGCCGCAAGGCCGCCGAGGACCACGAGTCGGAGATCCGTGAGGCCCTTGACGGGTCGGACATGGTCTTCGTCACCGCCGGTGAGGGAGGTGGCACCGGCACCGGCGCCGCCCCCGTGGTGGCCCGCCTGGCCAAGAGTATCGGGGCGCTGACCATCGGCGTGGTGACACGTCCCTTCTCCTTCGAGGGGCGTCGCCGCTCGGCCCAGGCCGAGGACGGTGTCCAGGCGCTGCGTGAGGAAGTCGACACCCTCATCGTCATCCCCAATGACCGCCTCCTGCAGATCGCCGACAAGAACATCTCCGTCGTGGACGCCTTCAAGCAGGCGGACCAGGTTCTTCTTCAGGGTGTTCAGGGCATCACCGAGCTCATCACCACCCCCGGCCTCATCAACGTCGACTTCAACGACGTCAAGTCCGTCATGCAGGGCGCCGGCAGCGCCCTCATGGGTATCGGCTCGGCCACCGGCGAGGGGCGGGCCATCACGGCCACCGAGGAGGCCATCGCATCCCCGCTGCTGGAGACCTCGATCGACGGCGCCCACGGTGTGCTGCTCTTCTTCCAGGGCGGCTCTGACCTGGGCCTGTTCGAGATGAACGAGGCCGCCAACCTCGTGCGCGAGGCCGTCCACCCCGAGGCGAACATCATCGTCGGAAACGTCGTCGACGGCGCCCTGGGTGACGAGGTCCGGGTGACGGTCATCGCCGCCGGCTTCGACTCCGAGCCGGTGGCGGGCGGCCTGTCCGATCCGGTGACCCGCCTGTCGAGGGCCGCCGCCGTCCCGCCGGTTCCTTCCTCCCCGGTCGAGGACCTGCCCCCCGCTCCGGCTCCTCGCGGCGGTGCCCATGCCGCGCAGAACCCGGTGACCCGCCCCGTCCCGCTGGCACCGGCGCCGTCGTCGCCGGCGGCTGCCGCCCACCTGTCCGAGGTCAGCGCGGCCGAGGCCCTCTCGGCGGGAAGCATGCCCGCCTACGTGGACGAGTCCTATGACTCGTACGGTTCCGTGCCCGCCCAGCAGCCGGTCTCCGAGCTTGAGGTCCCGCAGGTCATCGGGGTTGACGCCGACGACGACGGGATCGACCTGCCGGACTTCCTGCGCTGAGCGCGGCGGTCGGGAGCGGTCGGGGACACGGCAACGCCTCAGGGACAACGAGCCAGTGATGCGTGAGACGAGCGCCAGCCAGGCAACAGACCTGATCGAGGCGGATCTGGGCCCGGGGGCCCGCGGGTACTTCACCACCCGCGGCCTGCGGGCCCTTCCCGTTGTCCCGGAGGGAGGCGCTGATGCGGCAGTGCGGGGGAGCGATGAGGAGACCGGTGTCTACAGCGGTTGGAACCTCGCCCTCCATGTCGGCGATGACCCGCAGCGCGTCCGTGCGCACCGTCACCGGCTCGAGGAGCTGCTCGGGCTCGAGCCGGGCCGGCACCTGGCCTGGATGGACCAGGTCCACTCCAGCGTCGTTGCCGCCGCCCGGGTTGAGCAGACTCCTACGGCCGACGCGCTCGTCCTGGATGCCCGTGCTGCCGGGGCCCCCGCCGGCTGCTGCGTCCTCGTGGCCGACTGCGTTCCCCTCCTGCTGGCCTCCCAGGACGGTTCGCTGACGGCGGCCGTCCACGCCGGTCGCCGCGGCATGCTCGATGGTGTCGTACCCGCCACGATCGATGCGCTCCGGCGCGCGGGTGCGGCCCCTGCCGACCTGTGGGCGGCCGTCGGCCCCTCGATCTGCGGCTCCTGCTACGAGGTCCCCGATCATATGCGCACGCTGTCCGCGCAACGCGAACCCGCCTGCGCCTCGCGCACGTCGTGGGGCACTCCCGGCCTCGACGTGGCCGCCGGCGTCATCGCCCAGCTCGAACGAGAAGGAGTGGGACACATCAGTGCCAGTCGGTGGTGCACCTACGAGGACTGTCGCTTCTACTCCTTCCGCCGGGACGGGACGACCGGGAGGCTTGCGGGCATTGTGGTTCCTCGACGACGCTCAGAAGGCTGAATACTTCCTGGGCGTGACCTACCTGAAACCTGGGGTTGATGACACGCCGGGGTGAGGTCCCCGTGCGGTGTCTCGGGGCCGGATACCGTCGCAGCACATCCGGAACGCAGGGGACCGGACGAAACCAAGGAGCGATAGATGGGCGCGCTGCGCAGTATGACCAGTTTCCTCGGCTACTCGGAGCCGGAGGAGGAGACCTACCAGGACAGCTACGAGGCTGCCGACGCCGGTTACGCCGTGCAGGAGCACGAGCAGGACTTCGTGGACGAGGACTACGAGGACTTCGCCGCCCCGGTGACGCCTGAGCCCGCAGCCGTCGCCCCGGACCTCCGTCGTATCGTTACGGTGCACCCCTCGACCTACAACGAGGCCAGGATCATCGGCGAGTCGTTCCGTGATGGCGTGCCCGTCATCATCAACCTCACCGGTATGAGCGAGTCCGACGCGCGTCGCATGGTCGACTTCTCCGCCGGCCTGGTCTTCGGCCTGCACGGAGCCATCGAGCGGGTCACGCCTCGTGTGTTCCTGCTGACTCCCGCCAGCGTCGAGATCGACGGCGGCGAGGTCGCCGAGGCCCACGGTCGGTTCTTCAACCAGAGCTGAGCTGGTTGACACGTGACTCTTGTCTCTCTACTTGCCTGGATTCTGTCGAGCATTCTGAGCCTGTACTTCCTCATCCTCCTGGTCAGGGTCGTGCTCGACTGGGTTCAGGTCTTCGCCCGCCAGTGGCGCCCCCGGGGGCCGGTCCTGGTGATGGCCAACCTTGTGTACGCCCTGACGGATCCTCCTCTGCGACTGATCCGTCAGAGAGTTCCCATGGCACGCCTGGGAGGGGTTGGCATTGACCTGAGTTTCCTGGTCCTGGTCTTCGGGATCTGGATCCTCCAGTGGTTCCTCCGATTTCTTTACTGAATGGGTGTGAAGTCGTGAATGAACCGCTAGAGTGCTGTCCTCACGTCAACGTGAGATAGCGCGCTTGATGTGGCCTGAACCTCGAGTTCAGGTACTCTGTCCGCATGAGTGACCGGATGCCCGGTGCTCGTGACCTTATCCGTAACGACACCGAGGTGACGACCCATGACGCTGCTGACAGCAGACGACGTCCTCAACAAAAAGTTCCAGGCGACCAAGTTCCGTGAGGGCTACGAGCAGGACGAGGTCGACGAGTTCCTCGACGAGGTAGTCGAGGCAATGCGTCAGCTGGAGGCTGAGAACGCCGACCTCAAGGCCAAGCTCGAGGCCGCTAACCGCCGGGTGGCACAGCTCGGCGAGGGAGCTGCCATCTCCGCCGCCCCCGCATCCCCCGTCTCGCCGGTCCAGGCCGAGCCTGCCGTGTCCGTTCCATCCGTCTCCTCCGGCGAGCCCGGCGGTCAGGGCCCGGCCGCCGCTTCCGGCATGCTCGAGCTTGCCCAGCGTCTCCACGACGAGCACGTCGCCAACGGCAAGGCCGAGGGTGAGCGCATCGTCACCGAGGCCCGCTCCACCGGTGAGCAGATCGTGCGTGAGGCCGAGGATCAGCGCAACCGGACTCTGGCCCAGCTGGAGAAGGAGCGTTCCGCCCTCGAGCAAAAGATCGACGAGCTGCGGCGCTTCGAGTCCGACTACCGCACTCGCCTCAAGAGCTACCTGCAGAACCTGCTGACCAACGTCGAGGACGGCGGCGAGAGCTCCATCTCCGGTCTGTGACTTCCGGGGCCGTGACTGCCTTGCGACGCTACCCCGTGAGCATCTCAGGGACTGCTCCACGGGGCACGGTCACGGTGGTCCCCAACCACGAGGGACGCACCGGTTTCTCCGACTGTCTCTGACACGGCCTCCTACGAAGGGCGGCGACCCGTGAGGGTCGTCGCCCTTCGTTCGGCACGGTCACGCCACCCGTTACTTGTCCTCCTCCTGAGCGTAATGCGAGAAAGCCCCATGCCAGATCACGTGGATCCGGTCTCCTCTCCGGAGGAGACCGCAGACAACACCGTTTCACCGCCTGCAGACAGCCCGTTCAGCACTATGGAGAAGACCCTGGGACCGCATGACGGCGAGGACGCAGGTGGCCGTCGAGCCAGGCGGTTCCCGGTCGCCGTGCTGTGGGCGGTGGCGGTCGTCATCGTCGTCGTCGACCAGGTCACCAAGCAGTGGGCGCTCTCCGCCCTGGCCGATGGAAGGCACACGGCCCTGCTCGGCCGGGCGCTGGGGCTCGTGCTGGTGCGTAATCCCGGTGCCGCCTTCTCCTTCGCCACTGGGCAGACGTGGATCTTCGCCGTCATCGCCTCGTGCGTGGTGCTCATCATCATTCGCGTCTCCCGGCGTCTGGCCTCCCGCTCCTGGGCGGTGGCGCTGGGGCTGGTGCTCGGCGGTGCGGTCGGCAACCTCATCGACCGTCTCCTGCGTGAGCCCGGGTTCCTGCGGGGGCACGTCATCGACTTCATCGACTATGGCGGCTACTTCGTGGGCAACGTCGCAGACATCGCGATCGTCCTTGCTGCCGGGGGCATCATCGTCCTGTCCCTGGGTGGCTGGGAGATCGACGGGACACGTGCCCGTGCGGATAACGCCCACGCCCTTGCGGGGGGCGAGGAGCCGACACGGAAGACGGCGACACAGGCCTCGAGGGCCTCACGAGCCCGGCGGCGCGCCGGCGGTGCCGAGCAGTCCTCGCCGGCCGCACCCGGGGACCCGCGATGAGCCTGCGCCTCCTGCCCGTCCCCGACGGATGCGACGGTGACCGGGTTGACGCCGCCCTGGCCCGCATGACCGGGCTGTCCCGAAGCCGGGTCGGTGAGCTGTGTGAAGCCGGTGACGTACGCAGGAACGGCGAGGTCCTCGCCAAGTCCGCTCGGCTGCGCGCCGGTGACCTCCTCGAGGTCGACATGCCCGCACCCCGCCCCGCTGAGCCGGTCCCCACCCCGGTCGAAGGTATGGAGCTGCTCTACGAGGACGAGGACATCGTCGTCGTCGACAAGCCGGCCGGTGTCGCCGCTCACCCCTCCATGGGGTGGGACGGCCCCGACGTCCTGGGCGCCCTCAAGGCGATGCGGGTCCGGGTGGCGACCTCCGGGGCGGCCGAGCGCCAGGGCATCGTCTCGCGCCTGGACGTGGGCACCTCGGGCGTCATGATCGTGGCCAAGGGGGAGCGGGCCTACTCGGTCCTCAAACGAGCCTTCCGGGAGCACGCCGTGGACAAGGTCTACCACGCCTTGGTCCAGGGTCATCTCGATCCCTCCCGCGGCACGATCGACGCCCCCATCGGCCGTCACCCCAGCCGGGAGTGGAAGATGGCGATCATCGAGGGAGGACGCGAGTCCATCACCCACTACGACGTCATCGAGGCGATGCCCGGGGCCTGCCTGGCCGAGGTCCATCTGGAGACCGGCCGTACCCACCAGATCCGCGTCCACATGGCGGCAGTCGGCCACCCCTGCGTCGGAGACACCACCTACGGCGCCGACCCGGCCATGACGGCGCGCACCGGGTTGGTCCGCCAGTGGCTCCATGCGCGTGAGCTCGGCATCACCCACCCCATCACCGGCGAGCACATGGTCTTCACCTCCGCCTACCCCGCCGACCTCGTCCACGCCCTCAATGTCCTCCGCCTGCCGTGAGCGGCATCATGACAGACTCGCCCCACGACCCGAGCTCCCGCGCCACGCGCAGGCAGGGAGACGAACAGATAGAAGCAGAACCGGGAGGAGACGCTGATGCGGATCGTTGTCATCGGCGCCGGAGGCATCGGCGGCTGGCTCGGTGCCCGGCTGGCAGCGAGCGGCCAGCAGATCGGGTTCCTCGTTCACGGAGGCACCCTGGAGGCACTGCGCTCGGGAGGACTGACTCTGCTCGACGGCTCCGGCGGCGAACCCGGCACCGTGACCGCCCGTATCGAGCAGCCGCTGGCCAGTGACGATCCGGACAGGCTCGTCGACGCCCTGGACGGTTGCCCGGACCTGGTCCTCGTGACCACCAAGGTCGACGCGCTGCCCGCGTTGGCGCCTGCGCTCAAGCGGCTGACCGGCCCCGGCACCGGTGTGGTCTCCACTCAGAACGGGATCAGCGCTCCCGGACTGCTCGCCGACGCCGTCGGAGAGGAGCACGTCCTGCCCGGAGTCGCCCGCGTCTACTCCGCCGTCGTCTCACGCGGTACTGTCCGCACCATCGGCAGCGTCGGCTCCCTGGCCCTGGGGGAGTGGGACGGCGGCGCCTCCGCCCGCGCCACTGCCGCTGTCGAGGCCCTGGAGGCCGCCGGCATCCGCGCCTGGGTCCCCGACTCCATCTGGGCAGAGCTGTGGCGCAAGGTCTCCTTCGTCGTCGTCCAGGGTGCTCTCGGCGCCGCCACCGACGCCTCCATCGGCGTGCTGCGCACGGACCTGCGGGACGCCTTCACCCAGGCTGCAGGAGAGGTCGTCGACGTCGCAGCAGCCCTCGGCCACCACCTGGCCACGGCCCAGGCCCCCGACCCGGTCGCCGCCGTGCTCGCCATGGCCGATGCCCAGCCGGCCAGCGCCACCACCTCGATGCAGCGCGATATCGCCGCAGGCCTGCCCAGCGAGCTCGACGCCCAGCTCGGTTCCCTGTGCCGAGCCGGAGACGAGGCGGGCGTGCCCACTCCCGTGCTCGACCTCGCCCACGCCGTCCTGGCCCCGCGCGAGGCTATCGCCCGCTCCCGGGCCTGACGACGCCCCGCCTGCGAGCGCCAGGCGCCCTGTCCTGTTCCACGTGCGGCGGATTTCTCACACGCGATTCCGCAGCCAGGCCGGGAATGTCCAGTCGGCACAATGGTTTCCGGTCGACACAGCCGCTGGCCGCCTCCCATGGACGAGGGGCCGCACGGGCCTAGGATGGGTCCATGGCGGAGATGAGCAGTCAGGAAGCTTCGGCCCCCAAGGACGACTTCGTCCACCTCCACGTCCACACCGACTACTCGATGCTGGACGGCGCCGGAAAGATCAAGGACTACGTGGCCGAGGCCAAGCGCCTGGGCCAGCCCGCCCTGGCGATCACCGATCACGGCTACATGTTCGGTGCCTACGAGTTCTACGCGGCCGCCAAGGCCGCCGGCATCAAGCCGATCATCGGGGTAGAGGCCTACATGACCCCGGGCACCTCGCGCTTCGACAAGACCCGTGTCTTCTGGGGCGAGGAGTCCCAGAGGAGCGACGACGTCTCCGCCCGCGGCTCCTACACGCATATGACCCTGTTGTCGCGCAACGACGAGGGGCTGCACAACCTCATGCGCATGGACTCCTTCGCCTCCCTGGAGGGGCAGTGGGGCAAGGCCCCGCGCATCGACCGAGAGCTGCTCTCCCGTTACGGATCCGGCCTCATCGGCACCACCGGGTGCCCGTCGTCGGAGGTTCAGACCCGGCTGCGTCTGGGCCAGTGGGACGAGGCCCTGCGAGCCGCCGGGGAGTTCCAGGACATCTTCGGCAAGGAGTTCTTCTACGTCGAGCTCATGGACCACGGCCTGGAGATCGAGCAGCGCGTCACCAAGGACCTGCTGCGCCTGGCTCAGCAGCTCGGCGCCCCGCTGCTGGCCACCAACGACTCCCACTACGTGCGGCCCGAGGACCGCACCATCCAGGACGCGATGCTGTGCATCAACTCCGGCTCGGTGCTCTCCGACCCCGACCGCTTCAGGTTCGACGGCGACACCTACTACCTGCGCCCCGGTGTCGAGATGCGCCGCCTCTTCTCCGAGATGCCCCAGGCCTGTGACAACACCCTGCTCGTGGCCGAGCAGTGCAACGTGCGCTTCCGCACCGTGGACGAGGGCGCCTCCTACATGCCGGCCTTCCCCGTCCCCGAGGGCGAGACCGACGAGTCCTGGTTCGTCAAGGAGTGCTGGCGCGGCATGGACCACCGCTTCAACGGCGACATCCCCGAGGACTGCCGCAAGCAGGCCGAGTACGAGATCAGCGTCATCACCCAGATGGGCTTCCCCGGCTACTTCCTCGTGGTGGCCGACTACATCAACTGGGCCAAGGCCCATGGCATCCGGGTGGGGCCGGGACGCGGCTCGGGCGCCGGGTCCATGGTGGCCTACGCGATGGGCATCACCGAGCTCAACCCGCTGCGCCACGGGCTCATCTTCGAGCGCTTCCTCAACCCCGAGCGCATCTCCATGCCCGACATCGACGTCGACTTCGACGAGCGTCGGCGCGACGAGGTCATCGAGTACGTGCGTGAGAAGTACGGCGCCGACCGCATCAGCCAGGTCGTCACCTACGGCGTCATCAAGGCCAAGCAGTCCCTGAAGGACTCCAGTCGCGTCATGGGCTACCCCTACGCCGTCGGCGACCGCCTCACCAAGGCCATGCCCCCCTCGGTCCAGGGCAAGGACATCTCCATCAAGGGCATCTTCAACCCCGACGACGAGCGCTACGGGGAGGCCGAGGAGTTCCGCAAGCTGCACGCCGAGGACCCCGACGCCCAGAAGATCGTCGAGCTGGCCAAGGGCCTGGAGGGCATGACCCGCCAGTGGGGCGTCCACGCCTGCGCCGTCATCATGTCCTCGGCGGCGCTGACCGACATCATCCCCATGATGCAGCGCCTCCAGGACGGCGCCGTCATCACCCAGTTCGACTACCCCACCTGCGAGCACCTGGGCCTGCTCAAGATGGACTTCCTGGGGCTGCGCAACCTCACGGTCATCTCCGACGCCCTGGACAACATCGTCGCCAACGGCAAGCCCGCCCTGGATATCGACCACGTCGAGCTCGACGACCGCGGCACCTATGAGCTGCTCTCACGCGGCGAGACCCTGGGCGTCTTCCAGCTCGATGGCGGTGGAATGCGTACCCTGCTGCGCCTGATGAAGCCCGACAACTTCGAGGACATCTCCGCCGTCGGCGCCCTCTACCGACCCGGCCCCATGGGTGCGGAGTCGCACACCAACTACGCGCTGCGCAAGAACGGCCTGCAGGAGGTCGTCCCGATCCACCCCGAGCTCAAGGAGGCCCTCGAGCCGATCCTGGGAACCACCCACGGCCTCATCGTCTACCAGGAGCAGGTGATGAAGATCGCCACCGACCTGGCGGGCTTCTCCATGGGCAAGGCCGATGCGCTGCGCAAGGCCATGGGGAAGAAGAAGATGGACATCCTGGCCAAGATGTTCGTCGAGTTCGAGGCCGGCATGGTCCAGGCCGGATTCTCCAAGGAGAGCGTCAAGACCCTGTGGGACGTCGTGGTCCCCTTCGCCAAGTACGCCTTCAACAAGGCCCACTCGGCGGCCTACGGCGTCGTCTCCTACTGGACCGCCTACCTCAAGGCGCACTACCCCACCGAGTACATGGCGGCCCTGCTCACCAGCCAGAAGGACAACAAGGACAAGCTGGCCGTCTACCTGGGGGAGTGCCGTCACATGGGCATCACCGTGCTGCCCCCGGACGTCAATGCCTCACGGGCCCAGTTCTCCGCCGTCAACGAGGACGTGCGCTTCGGACTGTCCGCGGTGCGCAACGTGGGAATGAACGTCGTCGAGGCGATCGTGACGGCCCGTGAGGACAAGGGGGAGTTCACCTCCTTCGAGGACTTCCTCGACAAGGTCCCCGCCGTCGTGTGCAACAAGCGCACCATCGATTCCCTCATCAAGGCCGGCGCCTTCGACTCGCTGGGGCACACCCGGCGCTCCCTGCAGACCTGCCACGAGGACTTCGTCGACGAGGTCATCGGCGTCAAGCGCAACGAGGCCGCCGGCCAGTTCGACCTGTTCGCCTCCCTGACAGGCGGTTCCGACGGCGACGGCGCCTCCCCCTTCGGCAACGGCCCGGTCTTCTCCTCCGACGTCCCCGATCTTCCCGAGTGGGACAAGAAGGACAAGCTCGCCTACGAGCGCGACATGCTGGGACTCTACGTCTCCGACCACCCCCTCATGGGCCTGGAGGGTCTGCTCGGCAAGCTTGCCGACAAGGAGATCTCCGAGCTCCACGAGAATGATGAGCTGCCCGACGGCGCCATGGTCACCATCGCCGGCCTCATCACCTCACTGACCCGCAAGACCACCAAGCAGGGCAACCTGTGGGCCATCGCCCAGATCGAGGACCTGGCCGGGAGCATCGAGGTGCTCTTCTTCCCCCAGACCTACCAGACCGTCTCCACCATGCTCGCCCCCGACACGGTGGTGACAGTGCGGGGGCGCCTCAACCGGCGCGACGGCCAGGTGGCCCTCTACGCCCAGGAGATGACGATCCCGGACATCTCCAGCGCCGCCCATGAGGCGGTCCTCATCACGCTGCCCGCCAACCGCTGCACCGGTCCGCTGGTGGAGCAGTTCAAGGACGTGCTCACCAAGCACCCGGGAGGATCCACGGTACGCCTGACGCTGACCAGCCCGGGGCGCGAGGTGCGCACTCAGCTGGACGCCTCGTTGCGGGTGGAGGCCTCACCGGCCTTCTACTCCGACATCAAGGCCCTGCTGGGGCCGGGTTGCCTGCGCCACTGACACGTCACTGACTGTGCTCCTGCAGCGGTGAAACCCCCGATGCAGCCGAATTCACATAATCCGGTTCGAGCATCGAGGGGGCACGGTGTTCGTAATTGGACCGTGTCCTGATCGAGGCCCGACAAGTAGCAGGTCAGAGGCGGTCCAAGCCTGCTCACAGGTCGGCCGACGCAGACTTTGGGGCGTCATTTCACCCTCCTCAGGAAGCCGTTTTAAGCCTGCTCACAGGTGGAGGTCCCTCGGTGTCTTGATACGCTCGTGATGTCCCTGGCAGTCATTGGCTGCATTGTCTACGAGGTTATTTGATGAGTGACGAGGACCTGAACCCTCCAACGATGACGCGCAGACCGGAGCAGGAAGGCTCCCCACAAGAAAAGGAACTGTCCCAGGCGGTAACCGTCACACCGGCCTTTCTGACGTCTCGGGCAACGGTGAAACGGCGGCAGCGCCACCTGCTCGAGCGCCTGAGACGATCGGTATCCCGCCAGACGCACGACACGGTTGAGGGCATGGACAAGGTGGTCTTCGGCGTCGCCGCGACCGCCACCCTTGCGTTCGTGGCGTGGGGATTCATCGATCGGCACGGGCTGGGGCGAGTCTCCAAGTGGGCCTTGAGCAGGACGATCAGTAACTTCGGGTGGCTGTTCGTCCTGTCGTCAACCCTGTTCGTCGTCTTCATCATCTTCGTGGCCGCCTCCCGGTTCGGCTCGATTCCGCTGGGCGGGGACGCTGAGGAGCCCGAGTACAGCACCGGCTCATGGGTCTCCATGATGTTCGCGACCGGGATGGGTATTGGCCTGATTTTCTACGGAGTCGGTGAGCCGCTGTACTTCTACATGTCGCCTCCGCCGAACACTGTCGATCCGCAGACGGCGAAGGCCGCCAGCACCGCGATGGGAACCGCTCTGTTCCACTGGACCATCTACCCGTGGGCGATGTACGCCCTCGTGGGACTCGGTATGGCTTACGGAACCTACCGCCTGGGACGCTCCCAGCTCTTCTCCGCGATGTTCACCTCCCTGTTCGGGCGCCAGGCCATCGACGGCATCGGAGGGCGCATCATCAACATCCTGGCGATCGTGGCCACCCTGTTCGGGTCCGCCTGCTCCCTGGGTCTGGGGGCGCTGCAGATCGGTGGAGGGATGGAGTCGACCAACCTTGTTCACAAGTCGAGCCCCGGGATGCTGGTCGCGATCATCGCGGTCCTGACCGCCTGCTTCGTCGCCTCCGCCATCTCCGGCATCGAGAAGGGTATCCAGTGGCTGTCGAACATCAACATGGTGCTGGCCGTGCTCCTGGCGATCATCGTCTTCGTCGGTGGGCCCACGCTGTTCATCCTCAACATCATTCCCTCGGCGATCGGTGACTTCATCAACGAGCTGCCCGCCATGGCCTCGCGCACCGCGGCGGTCGGAAACCAGGACATGTCCGACTGGCTGTCCTCCTGGACGATCTTCTACTGGGCCTGGTGGATCTCCTGGACCCCCTTCGTGGGCATGTTCATCGCCCGGATCTCGCGTGGCCGCACCATCCGTCAGTTCGTCAGCGGGGTCATGTTCGTCCCCTCGGTCGTCTCCCTCATCTGGTTCGCCATCTTCGGCGGTGGCGCCATCGGGCTCCAGGAACGTGCCGAGCACGCCGGTAGGACGGCGGACGCCCTGGTCCATCTCAAGGGTGACGGCACCCCCGACCTGAACTTCGACACCATCCTGTTCGACCTGCTCAACGCCATGCCCGTGCACAAGGTGGTCCTCGTCGTGCTCATGGTCCTGGCGGTCGTGCTGGTAGCGATCTTCTTCGTCACCGGTGCCGACTCCGCCTCCATCGTCATGGGGGGTCTGTCGGAGAACGGGGCGATCGAGCCCAGTCGCTTCACGGTCGTCTTCTGGGGTGGGGCCACCGGTGCGGTGGCCTCGGCCATGCTGCTCGCCGGAGGCAATGATCCCGAGGAGGTGCTCACCGGCCTGCGCGACATCACGATCGTCTCGGCGCTGCCGTTCGTCATCGTCATGCTGCTGCTGTGCGTCTCGCTCTACAAGGATCTCAACAATGATCCGATGCTGTTGCGGCACTCGCTGGCCAACCAGGTCCTGGTCGACTCGGTGACCACCGCGGTCACCACCGTCAGCGAGCGTCACGAGGTGGAGACCATCGAGCTGCACACCACGCTGTCCTCCGTCGGCGGCAGTGACAGCGGCGACGACGGCGATACGGCGCCTGACGAGAATCAGGCGCGATAGCCGCCGTCGACGCCTGTCGGTGTCTGTCCGATCCTCCTGGGGTCCGGGGTCACTCCCCGGACCCCAGCTGTTCAACGACGGCGCCGAGCCGGCCGGCGGGGTGATCGACGACCACCGTGTCGCCGTCGGAGAGATGGTGCCCGCGACGTGTCTCCGTGGCCCCGTTGACCGTGACGTCGCCGGACTGGATGGCGATGCGTGCCTGCGCGCCGTCCTCCACCAGGCCAGCCAGCTTGAGGAACTGGCCGAGCTTGATGCTTCCAGACACTGAGACGGCCGGGTACCGGGATGCGTCCTGGGGTGTTGCGTAGGTCATAGGTGGATCCTTGCAGAAAAGAGACCGAGAGCGTATATCGGACCAGGTGGCACCGAGGGCAAGTCGGTGAGGGCGCCATGGCTGAGAGAAGGGTCTCTCGGAAGTAAACGGATATAACGGATGCTAAACGTGATTTATCACGGTATGGTAACGGCGTTCTGATCACACAACGGAGACGGAGACACCATGAAGCGTCGAATCGTCGCCCAGATGGCGATACTCGCTCTATCGCTGTCGGCGCCCGTTTTGGCTGCGACTCATGCGCCAGAAGCGGTTGCTGCGGACGGCAACACCATCCATGTCTCAGCCGAAGGAGGGGCGGACTCGGGAGACGGAACCGCTGCCAAGCCCTTCCAGACCATCGGAGCCGCTCTCAAGGCGGCAGGCAACGGCGACACCATTGAGCTGGCCAACGGCACGTACCGCGAGGGTGAGCTCGCCGTGGACAAGGGCGTGACCATCAAGGCCGCCGAGGGTGCCAAGCCGGTACTCACCGGCGCCGAGGTCCCCACCAGCTGGAGTGCGGGAGGCGATGGGAAGTGGTCCACCGGCCAGGACATGGTCCGCTTCTGCACGGTCTGCACCATCAATGCCGACCCTGCCAAGGAGGGCCTGGCCGCGCACCCCGAGCAGGTGTTCGTCGACGGCAAGCCCCTGACCCAGGTGCTCAGCCGTGAGGAGGTCACCGAGTCCACCTTCTTCGTCGACGACCCGGACCCGGTCACTCTCAAGGACCCCAACAACAACCAGGCCGGCTACAACGTCAAGCCCCACCGGGGCACGTCCTACGTCGTCGGCGTCGACCCCAGCCAGCACCAGGTCGAGGTCGTCCAGCACTCCCGAGCCCTGTCCTTCAACACCGACAACATCACCCTGTCCGGGCTGACGGTGGAGAAGTACTCCGCAGTCCAGCGCTGGGACTACCGGGACCCTGAGATCGGCACGATCTCCGGTGGCGGCACGGTGGTGGCCGCGCACGGCAGCCCCCGCATCGAGAACTCGACCTTCCGGTACTCCTCGGCCGCCGGTGCGCTGCAGGTCATCGACTCCACCAACGCCGTCGTGACGAACAACCTGTTCGAGAGCAACGGCTCCAACGCCTTCGGGATCAACAACTCCAGCGGCGCCAAGGTGGAGGGCAACCTGTGGAGGAACAACAACACCTCCGGCTTCATCACCAAGGACTGCGGCGCCTACTGCACCCTGGCCGACACCAAGATCACCCACTCCAAGAACATCCGCTTCGCCAACAACACCGTCGACTACTCGGCCACCGGTGTGGACATCTCAGATCCCACGGCCTATGACCAGAACCGCGGCGCGGGCATCTGGTTCGACGAGGGCGTGATGGACTCCGAGATCGTCGGCAACTACTTCGTCAACGTTCCGGTGGCCATCTTCAACGAGGTCTCCTCCAACAACCTCATCGCCTCCAACATCGTGGCCGGCGCCGGCGTGGGCATCCGTGTCTCCGGTTCCAACGACACCCGGGTGTGGAACAACACCGTCTCCCATGCGCTCACCAGCCTGTGGATTCAGGAGGACACCCGCTCTGACGGCTGCAACGCCCGCAATGCTCAGGGTGTGTGCACCCAGGTGCAGAAGTGGAGCGCCGACCACGGAATGAACTGGGACACCACCAGCACCACCGTCATGAACAACATCTTCTCCTCCGAGCAGACCGCCCCCAAGCCCGGGGACGAGTGGCGCTACTCGGCCATGGTCCAGGTCATTGGTGGGGCCAACGAAGATGGTTCCGGCGCGGTCTATGCCAATGAGATGGTCTCCACCATCGACTACGACGCCTACTACCGCCACGAGAACCCTGCGACCCTGTCGACCACGGTGCTGTGGAACTGGGGTGCCGACCGTTCGAGCCAGTCGCTCAATGCCGAGAAGCTCGCCGACTTCACGGCCAGCTCGAACGTGACGGCCGCCGGCAAGGAGGCCAACGGACTGGACCTGCACGGCTCCCCGGAGAACAACCCCTTCTTCGTCAGGGAGTCCGCCAACCCGATGGACAAGACCTCCGACTTCCACCTCAAGGAGGGCAGCCCCGCCTCCGGCACCGGCCACGCCCTGCCGGAGGACGTCGCCAAGACCCTCGGTGTGACTGCCAACGTCGCCGTGGACCGGGGGGCGCTGGTCAACGTGGCCTGGGGCGGCGGCGCCACCCCCGGTGCCAGTGACAACACCGGTGACAGTGCTGGAAACGGCAACAACAACGGAGGCAACGCCGGCAACAACAACAGTGGAAACGGCGCCGGCCAGCCCTCCTCCACCGCCGGGCCCCAGGGCGGCAACGGCTCCACCGGAGCCGGCACTGACGCCACCGGGGCGGCGGGCAGCGGCACCGAGAGCGCCAACCCCTCCATCTCCAAGGCGGGTGCCGGCCAGAAGAACTCCAGCATCGCCAAGCCCGGCGCCGGTGCGCAGGCCGGCCAGGGGCAGCAGGCCGCTGCAGCGGCGGCCGCCGGCGGAGGTCGGCTCCCGTTGACCGGTGCCAGCATGACCACCATCGTGCTGGCGGTGGCCGCCCTGGCGGCGGGAGGCGGAATCATCCTGGTGCGCCGTCGTATGGCCGGCTGACCAGTGCCGACCTCGGGGCGCAGCGGCATGACCTTGTGAACAGGCCCGGACATCCCGGATCATCGCACTGTGTCACAGCCGCTTGCCATCGCCGTCGGTGACCGTTTTCCCGTGGGGGAGAGGATGTACCGGCTCAGCCCGAGGCTGGCCCAGTCCACCAGCGCAGCACGCTCCGTCCTGATCGACGTCGCTCAGCACCGTGAGGTCATCACCTACGGAGAGCTCAGTGACGCGATCGGACGCAGCGTGCTGCCGCGTCATATGGGGCCCCTGCTCAGCATGATCGACCACGACTGCGCAGCTCGGGGTGAGCCCGGCCTGGCGGCGCTCGTGGTCTCGGCGGCCACGGGCGAGGTAGGCACCAGCGATGACAGCTGGGCGGCGCCCCACAGGCTCGCCTGCTGGGAGCGATGGGGCGGAGGTCCGCACTAACCCGCACTAACCCGCACTAACTCGCACCAGCCCCGCGCTTGCCCCGCACGGGCACAGGGCAACAGGCGCAGGACAGAATAGTCTCACTATCTGGGATGTCGGTTGGGCGAGGGGACGGGCGTGGTTTGATACGCTCGACCATCCAGAGCGGCCGAGAGACCTGGTTCGATGACGCCGCAGCAACCCGGTGCGCGGGTGCTTCAGCCAGGATC
This sequence comes from uncultured Actinomyces sp., assembly GCA_963552815.1. Taxonomy (GTDB): domain Bacteria; phylum Actinomycetota; class Actinomycetes; order Actinomycetales; family Actinomycetaceae; genus Actinomyces. The sequence continues at coordinate 23,128 of CAUVMS010000009.1, forward strand.
GATGGAGACGACGTGCGAGACAACGAGCCCTCACCCGCAGGCGGGTGCCATGACGGGCGGGCAGGCAGCACCAGTGCGGACGCGACCCGGCCACTGCCCACCGTCAGTCTGGAGCTCTTCCCCCCGCGCCCGGGCAAGGCGGCCTCAGCCACCTGGGGGCGCATCGACAAGCTCCTGGCCACTGGCCCCGACTTCGTGTCAGTGACCTACCGGCCCACCTTCGTCACCGATCCCGCGCCGGAATCCCACCTGGAGGAGCGCGGCACGGGTCGCTCAGGGCCGGTGTGGTCACTGCGGGATGAGACCCCACGAGTACGAGTGGTCCAGGAGGAGACCAACCCCTCCGAGGGGGTGCTCGCTCACGTGCTCGATTCCAGCACCATCCCCCTTATGGCCCACCTGACCTGCATCGGATACTGCAAGCAGGAGGCCGTCGACATCGTCACCCGCTTCCTGCGCATGGGAGTGCGACGCTTCCTGGCCCTGCGCGGTGACCCTCCTGCCGGTACTCAGGCCGACGACGTCGCCGGGGAGCTGCGCCACGCCGACGACCTCGTTCGGGTCATCCGGGAGGTCGAGGCCGACTTCTTCGGCGACGGCAAGCAGCACGTCACCATCGCGGTCGCCGCCTACCCGGCCACCAACGACTACATCAAGGCCATCGAGGTGCTGGCCGCCAAGCAGGCGGCCGGGGCTGATCTGGCCATCACCCAGGTCTTCTACGACCCGGCCGACTACGTGGCCCTGACCAACGCCGCCTCCTACGCGGGCGTGACCATCCCCATCCTGCCCGGGGTCATTCCGCTGACGGACCTGCGCCGGCTCACCCGCCTCGAGGCACTCACCGGGGTCCGGGTGCCGGAGAGCCTGCGCTCCTCGCTGGGCTCGGCCAGCGGTGCGACCCTCGTGGAACGAGGCATCGGCGCCACGCTCGACCTGGCCACGGCGGTGCTGCGCGCCGGGGCGCCCGGACTGCACCTGTACACCTTCAACCGGACCCGTCCGGCCCTCGACGTCATCAGCCACCTGCGTCTGGGCGGCATCCTGGCCGGTGCCGCCCCCGACCGTGAGGTGCGCGACGCCGTGGACCGCGGCTACCTCCAGGCGACGCCCGGCCGCGGCCCGTCCTTCCTGCGCTGCGGCTCCCCGGCGCAGCAGCCCTGTCCTACCACCCCGTCCAGCTCCACACCACCATCAACAAGGAGAATGCATGAGCGCCACCCCTGAGCCCGCCACCACCGCCTCCCCGGCGGAGGTCACCCTGACCGAGTCGCAGGTCCCCGCGGTCCGTCTGCCGGGCGCCACTATCCTGGGCTACCCCCGTATCGGCAGGGACCGCGAGCTCAAGCGCGCCGTCGAGTCCTTCTGGAAGGGCAACCTGAATGCCGACGAGCTGCGCCACGCCGCCGTGGGGCTGCGTGCGGCCACCCGCACGCGCCTGGCCGATCTGGGCCTGACCCAGCCCTCCTCGGTTCCCGCGGACTTCACCCTCTACGACCAGGTCCTCCAGGTCACGGCCACCCTGGGCGCCGCCCCGGCCCGCTTCCGCGACCTGCTGGACGCTGACGGCGCCCTCGATGTGGAGGGCTACTTCACGCTGGCTCGCGGCGAGGGCGCCCGCCCCGCCCTGGAGATGACCAAGTGGCTCGACTCCAACTACCACTACCTGGTCCCCGAGATCGACGCCTCCACCCCCATCGGCTACGTGGACACCGCCATCGCCGACCAGGTCCGTGAGGCCAAGGAGGACGGGGTGGAGGTCCGCCCCGTCGTCGTGGGACCGGTGAGCTACCTGCTCATGGCCAAGCCCTCCGACGAGGCGGCCGAGGGCTTCCACCCCCTGGACCGGCTCGGAGACGTCCTGCACGCCTACGGCCACCTGCTCATGGACCTGTACAAGGCCGGCGCCACCTGGGTCCAGCTCGACGAACCGGCTCTGGTCTCCGACTCCTGGAACGTCGATCGCGGGCGCATCCTCGACGCCGTGCGTGACGCCTACACCTGGCTGGGTGCCATTGTGGAGCGCCCCCAGATCCTCGTGGCCGGCACCTACGGCTCCCTGGGTGACGCCCTGCCCGTGCTCGGGGCGGCCCCGATCGAGGCCGTGGGCCTCGACCTCGTGGCCGGCTCCCTGCCCGAAGCCGGTGACCTGGCCACCCTGGAGGGCAAGGCCGTCGTCGCCGGCGTCGTCTCGGGGCGCAACATCTGGCGCACCGATTTGGATAAGGCGCTGAGCACGCTCGAGCAGCTGCGCGAGCGTCTGCCCGAGGGCACCCCTATCACGGTGGCGACCTCCACCTCCCTGCAGCACGTGCCCCACGACGTCGAGCGCGAGACCGCCATCGACCCGCAGATCCGCTCCTGGCTCGCTTTCGCCGACCAGAAGGTCGGCGAGGTCATCACCCTGGCCAAGGGGTTGACTCGGGGCCGCGAGGCCATCGCCGCAGAGCTCGCCCAGGACGCCGACCTGCGTCAGCAGCGCGCCGCCCACCCCGGGGTGCACCGTGACGAGGTGCGCGCCGCCGTCGACGCCGTCACGGAGGGCGACCGCACTCGCGCCCCCTACGCCGAGCGCAAGACCGCCCAGGACGAGCGCCTCGGCCTGCCCGAGCTGCCCACCACCACCATCGGCTCCTTCCCGCAGACCGCCGAGATCCGTAAGGCCCGCGCCGCCTGGCGCAAGGGAGAGATCGATGATGCCGCCTACGACGCCGCCATGCGCGCCGAGATCGCCAGCGTCATCGCCCTCCAGGAGCGCCTCGGTCTGGACGTGCTGGTGCACGGCGAGGCCGAGCGCAACGACATGGTCCAGTACTTCGCCGAGCTGCTCGACGGCTTCGTGACCACCGAGCACGGCTGGGTCCAGTCCTACGGATCGCGCTGCACCCGTCCCTCCATCCTGTGGGGCGATGTCGCCCGTCCCGAGCCCATGACGGTGACCTGGTCGGCCTACGCCCAGTCACTGACCGACAAGCCCCTCAAGGGCATGCTCACCGGCCCGGTGACGATCATGGCCTGGTCCTTCGTGCGCGATGACATCCCGCGCGCCCAGGTCGCCGATCAGCTGGGCCTGGCCCTGCGCGAGGAGGTCGCAGACCTCGAGGCCGCCGGCATCGGTGTCATCCAGGTCGATGAGCCCGCCATCCGCGAGACCCTGCCGCTGCGTCGAGCCGACCGCCCCGCCTACCTGGAATGGTCCGTCGGCTCCTTCCGTCTGGCCACTGGAGGGGCGGCCCCCGCCACCCAGATCCACACCCACCTGTGCTACTCCGAGTTCGACGTCGTCATCGACGCGGTCGACCACCTCGATGCCGACGTCACCTCCATTGAGGCCTCCCGCTCGCGCATGGACATCCTGCCCGCCGTGGCCGAGCACGGTTTCGAGCGCCAGCTCGGTCCGGGCGTGTGGGACATCCACTCCCCGCGTGTGCCCAGCCAGGCCGAGTGCACCGACCTGCTCCAGCGGGCCGTCGACGCCCTGGGAGCCGAGAAGGTCTGGGTCAATCCCGACTGCGGCCTCAAGACCCGCGCCTACGCCGAGACCGAGGCCAGCCTGGCCAGTCTCGTGGGCGCCACCCGTGCCGTGCGCGAGACCCTGTAGGCGCCCGGGGCGAGAACGCCCGACAACGCAACAGCAGCACCGCGCTGCGGTCATGCCGCCGACCTGATCGGTGGCCCGGTGCGTGAGGAGGCCTGGGAGAGGACATCTCTCCCAGGCCGCCGGGCGTAGGGCCGGTAGGCTTACGCGCATGCTCACCCGCACTGATCTGCGCAGCTTGCGACTCGGCCCCCGCGAGCTGGCACAGGCGCTTCCCCGGGCCGTACTCGATGTGACCTCCGCTCAGGCGGCGGTGCTCCCCCTGATCGAGGACGTCCGCTCCCGCGGTGCGGCCGCCCTGCGCGACGCCGCCGAGCGCTTCGACGGCGTACGCCCCGTTCACCTGCGCGTGCCCGTCCAGGCCATCGATCAGGCCCTGAGCGACCTGGACCCGGCGGTGCGCGAGGCCCTCGAGCTGTCCATCGCCCACAACCGCGCCGGGCACGCCGCCCAGGTGCCCACCGAGTGCACCACTGAGGTGGTTCCCGGGGGTGCCGTCACCCAGCGCTGGATCCCGGTCAGGCGCGTCGGGCTCTACGTTCCCGGGGGACTGGCCGTCTACCCCTCCAGCGTGGTCATGAACGCGGTGGCCGCCCAGGTCGCCGGCGTCGAGCAGATCGCCCTGGCCAGCCCGCCTCAGGCCGAGTTCGGCGGCCTGCCCCACCCCACGATCCTGGCGGCCTGCGCCCTGCTGGGCCTGACCGAGGTCTACGCCGTGGGGGGCGCACAGGCCATCGCGATGCTCGCCTACGGAGCCCACGCCCAGGACGACACCGACCGCGCCGACGCCGGGGGAGAGACCCTGTGCCAGCCAGTTGATGTCATCACCGGCCCGGGCAACGTCTACGTGGCCGCCGCCAAACGCGCTGTCATGGGAGCGGTGGGTATCGACGCCGAGGCCGGCCCCACCGAGATCGCCATCCTGGCCGACGCCGGCGCCGACCCCGAGTACGTGGCCGCCGACCTGCTCTCCCAGGCCGAGCACGATCCCAACGCGGGCAGCGTCCTGATCACCGACTCCCCGGAGCTGGCCGACGCCGTCGACGCCGCGCTCGAGCGCAGGCTCAGCGCGACCCGGCACCGCGAGCGGGCCTCCAGCGCCCTGAACGGCCCGCAGTCGGGAACCGTCCTGGTGCGCGACCTCGACCAGGGCATCGAGGTCGCCGACGCCTACGCCGCCGAGCACCTGGAGATCCACACCGCCGACGCCCCGAGCATCGCCCGTCGTATCCGCAACGCCGGAGCCGTCTTCGTGGGCCCCTACAGCCCGGTGCCCCTGGGGGACTACCTGGCCGGTTCCAACCACGTCCTGCCCACCGGCGGCACCGCCCGCTTCGCCGCCGGACTCAGTGTCATGGCCTTCCTCAAACCGGTCCAGCTCATCGAGTACGACGCTCAGGCCCTGAAGACCATGACGCCTGCGCTGGAGGTCCTGGCCACGTGTGAGGACCTGCCCGCCCACGGTGAGGCCGCCCGTGCCCGACTGGGGTGACAAATCCGTCCATGGAGGTCGCTGAGATCAATCTGTGATCTTCTGTGACCTTCTCACCAGTTCCCCCAGGAGGAGGCGCCGGTTCTGAGGCGTCTCCTCCTGGGGGTTTCAATCGGCGCAATTCCGCCATGTGAGTTGTTTGAGAGACTTCCTCCAACGCCCTGCTGATCGGATGGTTCATCGACACAGTATTGCGGAGCGTTATTCTATTGTTATATTTGGTTCCTGCGCTCGGTGCGCCGTGCCCGACGGGCTGAGTTCCCACATCCCGTCATCCCCGGGCACGCCGCACCGAGGCGTTGGCGCCGGCTGGCTCTGCTCGCTGCACCTGGCGATGCCGGTCGGTGTCGGTCCTACCCCTTGGATCCAGATGGATGGCCTCATGCACTACTCCCCGTTCGCCGCCGGGACCGGATTGTTCATCGTGTGGTATGTCGCTCCGGCAGGCTCCCCTCCCGCTCTTATCGCCCGCTTCCTCATCGACTGCGCCGGGCTGGTCTTCGTCGCCATCCTGACCTTCTTCCTGCTGACCAACGTCTACGGCGTGGCACGTGGCCTGCTTCCGCGCTCGCGGCGAACCGTGGGGATTCGTGACCACCGACGCGGCGGCATGACGAGCCTGCGAGCCTGATGAGTATCCAGACCCCGTTGACGCGCATGGACCTCGGACCCTCGAGCCTCCTGGGCATCCTCGACCGCATCGGTTGGTGGGGAGCCCTGGCAATGATCGCCGTCGCCCTCGTCTACACGCTCTTCATGCTGCTGGCCTCCCGAGGGGCCCCCAGGCACGGTGGACCCTCCTACCCGGGCGCCCCTCTTCTCATCGTCATCCTCATGCCGTGCCTCAACGAGGCCGAGGTGATCGGTGCCAGCGTCAGGCGTCTGACCTCGATCCCCGACCCTGGACTGCGCATCATGGTGATCGACGACGGCTCCGACGACGACACCGCGCAGGTGGCCGCCCAGGCCGGGGATGCGCGGGTCGAGGTGGTACGACGCCGTCCCCCGCACGCCCGCCTGGGAAAGGGGGAGGCCCTCAACGACGCACTGTCGATCGTGAGGTCCCGGTGCGCCTCGGTGTCCTCCTCCAAGGTCGTCGTCGGGGTCATGGACGCCGACGGCCGACTCGACCCGCACGCCATCGGCGAGGTCCGTAAGGCCTTCGCCCCCCAGGAGGTCGGTGCCGTCCAGATGGGCGTGCGAATCAACAACCGCTTCGGCTCCCTGCTCGCCCGCATGCAGGACATGGAGTTCGTCATCTTCACCGAGGTCTTCCAACGGGGACGGCGCCGAGTGCGCAGCGTCGGCATGGGCGGCAACGCCCAGTTCGTCCGCCTCAGCGCGCTCGACGCCCTGGGCCCCAGGCCCTGGACCCGGTCCCTGACCGAGGACTTCGATCTGGGGATCCGGCTCAACGCCACCAGCTGGACCAACGAGTTCTGGCCCGCGGCCTCCGTCCACCAGCAGGGCGTGACCAACATGCGCCGCCTCATGCGCCAACGCACCCGCTGGTTCCAGGGAAACCTTCAGGCGCTCCACCTTCTGCGCTCCGTCGCCCGGGAGCACAGGAGCCTGGGACGAGCCGACACGCTCTGGCAGATCCTCACGCCCTACCTGCTTCTGGCCGGGTCCCTGCTGACACTGTCCTTCCTCATCACGATGGTGACCGCCGGCGTGGTCGCGGTCCTGAGATGGGAGCAGTCGTGGGCCTGGCTCGTGGGCGCCTACGTCATCGCCTTCGGGCCGGCGCTCATCTATGCCTGGATCTACTGGCGCATCGAGCGCAGCCAGGGCCTGAATCTGCTCAAGGCCGTGGGCTACTCCCACCTGTTCGTCCTCTACGGACTCCTTCCCAGCATCTACGGCTGGCGAGCCGTCGCCAGGGAGCTGACCGGACGAACCGGGTGGGCCAAGACCGCCCGCGAGGCGGAGCCCGCGCAGGCCACCGAGTCGTCGCACCCCTCCCGCGCTGCGGCAGCCACCACCTACCCGACAACGCACCCGGCAACCTGACCGACGAGGAGATGAGATGACAGCCACCACCGGCACTCAGCCCGCAGGAGCTCTTGACGGTCACCGTCGCAACAGGATCCTGCGCCGCGCACTACTGGCCGGCTGCGTCCTGGCACTGATCCTAGGAGTCACCGTGTACTGCCACGCCAGAGAGACCGACGCCCAGGCCTGCTCCCAGTGGGAGATCATCTTCGACGGCTACGGCGAGGCCTTCTGCACCGACGGCCTGCTGCGTCTGAAGCCGACGTCGGCCAACTCCCAGGACAAGACCCATGCCGGGCTGGCCAAGTCCACCACCGTCGAGGTCGAGGCCGGAGGCGTCCAGACCATCCACACCACGATGACCACCGTCAGGCAGCTCCGCGAGGACGGCAGTCCCAACGCCTGGGAGGTCGCCTGGCTCCTGTGGAACTACTCCGACAACAACCACTTCTACGCCCTGGCCCTCAAGCCCAACGGCTGGGAGGTCTCCAAGCAGGACACCGCCTACGACGGCGCCCAGCGCTTCCTGTCCTCCGGCAGCTCGCCCACCTACCCGCCCGGGACGAGCCACGACGTCACCGTGACTATTGACACGACCAACCCCGCGTCGATCACCTTCGTCATTACCGTCGACGGACAGGAGCTCGGCACGGTGACCGACACCGAGTCCCCTTATCGGTCCGGTGCCGTGGCGGCCTACTGCGAGGACTCCGACGTCACCTTCACCCCCATCACCGAGGACCAGTGACCGCCTCACGGCGGCCGGCTGCACCCGATCCTGAATCCTTCGCCCTCAGGATCCGCAGAGATTCCTACACCTGAGCAGGAGAACCCATGACAACAGCCCCCACACAGCCGAGCCGGTCCCTGCAGGTCATGCTCGTCTACGGCACTCGCCCGGAGGCCATCAAGCTCGCCCCCCTGGTGGCGGCGATGCGTGACGACGAGCGCTTCAACCCCGTCGTCGTCGTCACCGGACAGCACCGCGAGATGCTAGACCAGGTCCACGAGTTCTTCGGCATCGTCCCCGACGACGACCTCGACATCCACGCCCCGGGACAGACCCTCACCCAGATCACTAACCGCTCTCTGCACGGGGTGGGCCAGGCGATCGAGACCCACCGGCCCGACGCCGTCGTGGTCCAGGGCGATACCACCTCCGCCTTCGCCGCCGCGCTCGCGGCCTTCTACCACGAGGTCCCGGTCCTCCATGTCGAGGCCGGCCTGCGCACCGGAGACATCTCCTCACCCTTCCCCGAGGAGGCCAACCGGCGCCTCATCAGTCAGGTGACCACGCTGCACCTGTGTCCCACCGCCACCAGCCGGGACAACCTGCTGGGTGAGAGCACAGACCCGCAGCGCGTGCGTGTCACCGGCAACACGGTGATCGACGCCCTCCTGGTCGCCGTCGACCGCCGGGTCCCTCCACCGAACGAGAACCTGGCAGCAGCGCTGGAGGACGGCTCCCGGCGGGTCGTGCTCGTGACCGCCCACCGCCGCGAGTCCTGGGGCGAGCCGATGCGGGCGATCGGACGCGCCGTCGCCCGCCTGGCCGAGCAGCACCCCGAGGTGCTCTTCGTGCTGCCGGTTCACCGCAACCCCAAGGTCCGCGAGGCCCTCCTGCCGCAGATCGAGGGCCACGGCAACGTCTTCTGGTGCGACCCGCTGGAGTACGGCGCCTTCTGCGCGCTCATTGACCGCTCCGACGTCGTCCTGACCGACTCCGGAGGCGTCCAGGAGGAGGCTCCCGCGCTGTCCAAACCGGTCCTGGTCATGCGGGACAACACCGAGCGTCCCGAGGCCGTCGCCTTCGGGGTGGCCGAGCTGGTCGGAACCGATGAGGACCGCATCGTCGAGAGGGTCTCCGCCCTGCTGACCGATGAGGCGGCGTACACGGCCATGGCCCAGGCCGCCAACCCCTACGGCGACGGATACGCCTGCAAACGCATCCTGGCTGCCACCGCCGCCCTGTTCGGGCGCGGTGTTCCCCTTCCCGAGTTCGAGCCCGTTCTCACCTCATCCAAGGAGTGTTCATGATCCTCCCGACCCTTCTGTCTGCACAACGACGCCGCTGCGCACTGGCCGCCATCGCGGTGTGCCTAGGCACCTCTATAGCATCCGTCGGTCCTGCCCAGGCCACGCCCGCCACCGGCGTACAGGCTCCAGCCGCGGCCCAGGCCGCCGCGGCCAGGCCTGCGGACGGCGCACAGGCCAATGGCGCGGATCCGGCAAAGAATCCGCTTCCGGCTCCACCCGAGCCCGCCGCCGCGGCCAAGAAGGAGCTCCCCCTCAAGGGCGATAAGCAGGCCGACGTTGATCTGAACAAGCCCGCGCCCGCTGCGGGGCAGGTCCAGATCCGCGACCTGAAGCAGAATGTGCCCGACGTTCCTGTCGGTGCGGTGAGCTTCTCCAACCAGGATGCGGGACCGGCCTCGACACTGGTCCTGTTCGACACGACCGGTGACTACGCCAAGCTGGGGGAGTACTACGCCCTGAGCATGGGCACCCTGGCCAGTCACTCGGGAGCCGTGACGACCCTTCCCGTCAAGGACTACGTGGCCGGTCTGGCCGGTCGTTTCACCAACGTGGTCTACATCGGTTCGACCTACGACGAGCCCCTGCCGCGGGCCTTCATCGACGATGCCCTCACCGGCAACGTCCCGGTGATGTGGTCCGGCTTCAACATCTGGCAGCTGGCCAAGACCGACGCCGACCGCGCCGCCTTCACCCAACGCTACGGCTGGGACGCCGCCACTTCCTACATCGACTCCACCGACCGGGTCACCAGGATCAGCTACAACGGTGCTTCCCTGAAACGCAATGAGCTCAACACCGGTGGGATCACTGCCCCGCACATCACCCGTGAGCAGGACGTCAAGGTCCTGGGACGCGCCGAGTGCTCCAAGCCTGACGATGCGGCCACTGCCTGCGCCTCCGTGGCCCAGTCCGGCACCAGCTCCTTCCCCTGGGCGGTCAGCTCCTCAGGTCTGACCTTCATCGGCGAGATCCCCCTGACCTACCTGGGTGAGCAGGACCGCTACATCGCCGCCGCGGACATCCTCCTGGACGCGCTTCAGCCCAATGCTCAGCAGTACCGTCAGGCCGCTGTGCGCCTGGAGGACGTGACCCCTGACAGTGACCCCGAGGAGCTCCAGGCGATCGTCAACTACCTCCACAGCGAGAACGTGCCCTTCCAGATGGCGGTTGTGCCGATCTACACCGACCCCAAGGGCACCGAGAACAACGGCACGCCCAAGGAGATCACCCTGAAGGACTCCCCGGAGCTGGTAGCCGTCCTCCAGGACGCCGTGAGCAAGGGCGGAACGATCATCCAGCACGGCACCACCCACCAGTTCGGCACCCTGGACAACCCCTACAACGCCGTCTCCGCGGATGACTTCGAGTTCATCCGCTCGTGGTGCTCTGCAACCAACGACACGAAGGCGCCGGCCATCGACTGCGAGGACAAGTCCTACGTGCAGATCGGAGGCGCCCTCCCGGGCACTTCCCAGGCGTGGGCCGCGGAACGTGTGGAGCAGGGGCGCCAGATCTTCGGTGAGGTCGGGCTGCCGACTCCGGAGATCTTCGAGACCCCGCACTACTCGGCCACCCGCGAGGCCTATTACGGCATCGGCGAGCAGTACTCGGTGCGCTATGAGCGCGAGCTCCTCTACGCCGGTACTCTGACCAACACCCAGGCCGGTCCCCACGACTACTACGGCCAGTTCTTCCCCTACGCGGTCAACGACCCCTACGGGACCCACGTGCTGCCGGAGAACCTGGGCAACTACGAGCCCAACGAGATCAACCAGCACCCGCCGCGCCTGGCCCAGGAGGTCGTGGACGCCGCCAAGCTCAACCTCGTGAACACCCACGCCACCGCCAGCTTCTTCTTCCACCCCTACTACCCGCTGGCCGAGCTGAAGAAGATCGTCACCGGGATCAAGGCCGAGGGGTACACCTTCGTCCCGGCCTCGGAGCTAAAGTGACGAGCGCAGTGACCGCGACACCGAACCGCAAAGACTCCACTCCTGTGGAACCATCCGATCAGAAGGGCTCTCAAGAGACAGGAATCATGTCCCATGACTCTGGAGACAAACCGCAGAGGGGTGCTGGCGCTCCTGGGCGCCGGGGTTCTGGGAACGTCAGTGTCCTCCTGCGATCACGGGCACGTGGGCACCCCACCAGCCATGGGCGCCGGGGCAACCACCCACCTGAGCCTCCATCTCACCGATGCCGAGGGCAACGCGCTCAGCCTCGAGGCGCTGCGACGCATCCAGTCCAACGGCAGGGGCGAGGTCGGCTACGACGACGCCCTGCTGGACGCCACGACCCTGGAGGTCATCACCATCGGGCCGCTCTACCAGGACGAGGGCGGTGCCATCGGCATCGACGTACCCACGGGGCGCGCCTGCACCCTGACGATGTCGTGGCCCACCAGTCACGGCTACTCGGCTCTTATGGCGGACCTGCCGGCCTCCGGTGAGCACGACCTCCTGGAGTTGGCGGCCAGGACCCTCCACAACCGCCAGGCCGAGCGCTACCAGCAGGCCACCGCGCAGGGCATCAAAGGTAGCGACGAAGCGACGACGCTGCGGGTCTCCGCCCAGCAGTCCTTGGACGCCTGCACCACGGCTCAGTCCTGGGCGGACCGGGGCCGTCTGGCGAGCTCGGCCCTGGAGTCGGCTGCCGGGGCCCAGCTTGCCCTGGACCGGGCGCTGGCGGCTCAGGCCCCGCAGGACGCCATCATCGGGGTGACGTTCACCCGCCTACCCACCACCGCGGAGATCACCGCCGCCCTGGCCCCGGGAGGACCGGGAGGCGGCAAGCGGAAGGTCTCGGCTCGCCTGGTGATCGGCGATCCCCAAGATGCCCAGGAGATGGCCGGCTGGCGCGCCGCGGTGGACTCGCTCCACGCGCAGGGAGGTCTGGCCCTGGCCCAGATCTGCGACTCTCATGACATGGCCGCCCTGGACGACACGGCTTGGGACATGCGGGTCGACGCCCTCATCAGGGCGCTTCCCGATGCCGACACCTGGGAGATCGGCAACGAGATCGGCGGGGACTGGCTGGGTGAAGGAGCGGTGGCCAAGGCCCAGCGCGCAGCCAAGGCCGTGCGTGAGCGCACCAGCGCCACGACGGTTCTGACCCTCTACTACCAGCTCGGGCAGGCCGACCCCGCGTTCTCCCTGTTCAGCTACGTCACCAAGGAGGTCACGCAGTCGATCAGGGACCTGGTCGATGTCGTCGGACTGTCCGTCTACCCCCAGCTCCACCCGCTGGGTACAGCCGCCGACCGGGTTCTGACCACCCTGGACGCCGCCTTCCCGGCCTCGCGGATCGCCGTCACCGAGCTGGGCTACGGCGGCCAGGACCTGAACAGCGGCCCCTGGTGGTTCGGGTCGGCCTCCGACCCGGTCGTGGCCCGTACCGCCGTCGCCGAGCATGTCACTGGTGCGGCGCTGGGGCGGGCCGATGCCTGGGGGGCTCCCTTCTGGTGGTACTACCTCGAGGACCAGGTCGGGACCCCCGGCGGTCAGGTGGCTCCGGCGCTGGCAGCCGCCTCCAACGGGTTCTGACGCGACGAGGCCGGATGAGGGCCCGTGGGTACTTATCCCGGCCCTACCGCTGGGCCAGCACGAAGGGGTGGACCGACGCCGCGCCCGCCCGGCGCAGCAGGGACGCCGCCACAGTGAGCGTCCAGCCGGAGTCGCTCCAGTCATCCACCAGGACCACCGCGGCGCCGCGCAGAGCCTCGAGCGCCTGCGGCTGCCACGCCTCGAGCGTCAGGTTGTGAGCCACCTCCGCCAGGCGGAAGGCCGACCCCACGTCGTGGCGCGGCAGCTCCAGGCCGGTGAGCCCTACGATCCCCAGCGGTCTGGCCCCGAGCCGGTTCGCCACGGCGCGACCCAGCTGGCGGACCAGACGGGGCCGAGTGCGGGAGTCCACGATGACGACGGCGAGGCGCTGCTCCGGGGCGCCGGTGCCCTCATCGGCTCCGGAGCCGGGATCAGAGCCGGCCCGGGAGTCGGCGTCGGACCGCCTGCCGGCTCGAATGGTCTCTCCGAGCCGGTCCACCACCTCCAGCACCAGTGGCCTCAAGGAGTCAGGAACCTCGCCGTCCTGACCGGAGGCCACCAGATCCCGCAGCGCGCCCGCGGCGCCCAGCCCGTCCAGACGACCCACGGCCAACCCGGTCCCCGCCTGCTCGTCGGCGCCGATGCGCCCTTTGTACCGTCCCAGACCCAGGCGATCCATCCCGGTGGGCCACTGACGGCGTGGCCGCAGCTCGACCCCGGCGCGGCTGAGCGCATGCTGAGCGGCGCCGACCTGCTCCTCACCGGGAGCCTCGGGCAGGACCAGGCCTCCGCACAGGTCACAGGCCCCGCAGCGCCACCCCTGCCGAAGGTGCGGATCGTCGAGGCAGGCTCTCAGGAACGCCATCCGGCAGGGCGGGGACGCCCCCGAGGAGTCGGGCACCTCCCCGAGCCGCTCATAGGAGACCATCGCCTCCTGCTCCCTCCGACGGGCGGCATCCACTCGTGCATAGCGCTCGGCGTCGTAGGTCCAGGGCTCACCGGTGGCCTCCCAACCGCCACGAACCCGGCGGACGGCGCCGTCGACGTCGAGGACCTTGAGCATGGTCTCCAACCGGGTGCGCCGCAACGACGTGACCGTCTCCAGCGCCGCCGTCGACATCGGTCCGGTGCCTGCGGCCCGTTGCTCCTCCATCCCCTCCAGGACCGCACGGACCTCCGCCTCGGGAGGGAAGCCCTGCGAGCCGAACCACTCCCAGATGGCGCGGTCCTCAGCGCCCGGGAGCAGAACCACCTCGGCCCGGTCCACGCCTCGACCGGCACGCCCCACCTGCTGGTAGTAGCTCACCGGCGAGGACGGGGCACCCATGTGCACCACGAAGGCCAGGTCCGGCTTGTCGAAACCCATCCCCAGGGCCGAGGTGGCCACCAGCGCCCTGACCCGGTTGGCCTTGAGGTCCTCCTCCAGGCTCTCTCGCTCGGCGGCCTCCGTCCTCCCGGTGTAGGCGGCCACCTCCACGCCGGCCCCGAGCAGGTACTCGGCGACCTCCAGCGCCGCCGAGACGGTCAGGCAGTAGACGATGCCGCTGCCGGGTGCGCTCCTGAGGTACGCGGTCAGCCAGGCCAGGCGGGTGGCGGCATCCGGCAGGGCCTTGACCCCCAGGTGGAGGGAGCTGCGTTCCAGGGGGCCGCGCAGGACCAGGACCCCCAGGTCGCCGCTCCCGGCCGGGTGAGCCCCGAGCTGCTCGGCGACGTCGGCACTCACCCGGGCATTGGCGGTCGCCGTCGTCGCCAGGACCGGGGTGTGCGGCGGCAGTCCGGACAGGAGGGTGCGGATACGCCGGTAGTCCGGGCGGAAGTCGTGCCCCCAGTCCGAGATGCAGTGGGCCTCGTCGATGACGACCAGTCCGGCGCTGTCGGCCAGGTGCGGCAGGACCTCGTCCCGGAAGGTCGGGTTGTTGAGCCGTTCGGGAGACACCAGAAGGACATCCACCTCCCCGGCGCGCACCCGGGCCTCGATCTCGTCCCACTGGGTGACATTGGCCGAGTTCATGGTGACGGCCCGGATCCCGGCGCGCTCAGCGGCGGCGACCTGGTCGCGCATCAGGGCCAGCAGCGGCGAGATGATGACGCTCGCACCGGCGTTGCCGGGCCTGTCACCCGCACCGGGGGAGGGCTGCGGCGCGCCCGGCCGCATCGGTGGCGGCCACGACGCTGGCGCTGACCTG
>CAUVMS010000010.1:0-37757 GCA_963552815.1 uncultured Actinomyces sp.
TCGGGCACCTCCAACATGAAGTTCATGATGAACGGCGCCCTGACCCTGGGCACGCTCGACGGCGCCAACGTAGAGATCCTCGAGGTCGTGGGTGATGACAACGCCTACATCTTCGGCGCCACCGAGGACGAGCTGCCCTCCCTGCGCGAGAGCTACAACCCGGTGTGGCACTACGAGAACGTCCCCGGCCTCAAGCGCGTCCTGGACGCCTTCACCGACGGCACTCTCCACGACAACGGCTCGGGCTGGTTCGCCGACCTGCGCCGCAGCCTCCTGGAGCCCTCCTACGAGCCGGCCGACGTCTACTACGTCCTGGGTGACTTCGCCGCCTACCGCGAGACCAAGGACGCCATGGCGGCCGACTACGCCGACACCCGCGCCTGGCAGCGCAAGGCCTGGGTGAACATCACCCGCTCCGGACGCTTCTCCTCCGACCGCACCATCAGCGACTACGCCCGCGAGGTCTGGAAGATCGACCCCGAGCCGATCGCCTGATCTGAAGGTGTGAACGAGCGCCCCTCACCATCGCGGTGAGGGGCGCTCGTGTCTGACAGACCGCTACTCAGTAGAGCATGGTGGCCAAGCGGCGGCGGGCCTGGGCGACCTCCGGGGAGGTGGAGCCGATGACCTCGAAGAGCTCGAGCAGACGCAGGCGGGCCGTCTCGCGCTCCTCTCCCTGGTGGGTACGCACGGCCTCCAGGACGCGGCCCAGGGCGGCGTTGACATCGCCAAGGGCCAGGGCTGCGTCGGCCCCGGCCAGTGCCGCCTCGAGGTCGGAGGGGGCGGCGTCGGCCGCGGCGATGAGCTCGTGGGGGACCTGGCCGTCCAGGCGGGCCATGAGGCGCACCTGGTTGCGGGCCACCTTGAGGTTGTCGTCGCCCGGGTTCTGCGCGATGGCGTGGGTATAGACCTCCTCGGCGGCGGCGAAGTCACCGGCCTCGATGGCCTCCCGGGCGGCGCGCTCGACCTCGGTCTCCTCCGGCTCGATGACCTGCGAGGCGGCACCGGCCGCGGCGTCGAGGGCGATGGTGCCGTTGACACCGTTGGCGGCCGCCACCTCCAGCAGCTGGTCGATGACCGAGCGCAGCTGCTCCTCGGGGATCGGGCCTTGGAACATGGGCACCGGCTGTCCGGCGATGAGGGCCACGACCGTGGGAACGGCCTGCGCCTGGAGTGCCTGGGCGACCTCCGGGGCGGCGTCGACGTCCACGCGGGCCAGCTGGAACCGACCGGCGTACTGCGTGGCAAGGCCCTCCAGGAGGGTGGCGAGGTCGGCGCTGGCCTGGCTGCGCGGGCTGTGCAGGACGACGATCACGGGAACCCGGGTGGAGACCTCCGCGACGTCACGCAGGCTGGAGGCGTCGACGTCGACCACGAGTGGCACCGGCAGGCCGCCGCCAGCGGCTCCGGGGCCGCCGGCGGTGGTGGCCGAGGCCCCGCCGGCAGGACCGGCCGACTTGGTGGCGGGAGCAAGAGTGGACAGGTCGACGGCGCCGAACATGCTCATGACAGCTGCCTTCCTCGGGCCGCAGCCCGGTTGCTTCGTGGTCGGAGTCTTTCAGTGTCTTTCAGTGTCCTTCAGGGCCTTTCAGGGCCGGCCCCGCCGGGGCATCGCTCACTGATCGGACACCTGGGCGCACCGGCGGCCCGACTCCGGGTGGTCGCCGGAGCCGGGCCGAGGAGCATCGTGTCTCAGGACGGTCTGGCCGAGGCAGCGGCCGTGGCGGCCGGCGTCCGAGAGTCGTCCCGGTCCACCTTCATCAGGGCGGTCTCCGCTCCCAGGATCGCCGCCTTCTCGCTGCTCCCCTCCTTGGGGATGGCGAAGGCGACCATGGAGTCGTAGGTAGCGGTGACGGTACCGACGATCTTCTGGTTGCCGCCCATGTGGGCGGCGACGTCGCCCTGCAAGGTGAGATCGGAGCCGTCGACCGTGCGCTTGTAGACCACCGTGTAGGTCAGGGTGGTGAAGACCAGCGCGCCGCCGTCGCCCTCCTCCACCTGCAGGCCCTGGAATCCATCCGAGCCGGGGGACGCCGTCACGGTGACCTCTCCGAGGCCCTTGAGGTCGACGGCGCGGGTGGCCTGGATCTTCTGCCGCAGCAGGTCGTCCGGGAAGGCTTTGCCGTTGGCCCCCTCTGGATTGTTGAGCGCATCGACATAGGAGTCGAGGACCGCCTTGGGGGTGGCAATCAGCCCCGTGGACTCGGCCGTCACCTGCTTGGCCCGCTGGGCGGTCTGCTTGGTCAGGACAGGGATGTTCTTCTGCTCCGAGAATCCCTGTACCCAGGCCCACAGCTTGAACTGGTCACGGGCGGAGTTCTGCTCCAGGGACAGGATCGAGGGGCTGGCCCCCTCGGAGGCGGCGGCGGCGTTGCGGGGGAAACCGACGGTCTGGCCCACTCCCCCGCCCTGGATCTTCGTGGTCAGGGGGTGGATGAACTCGTTGTTCCCGCTGGCGGAGGCCGTGGCGTACTCGGCGGCGCGGATCCGCGCCGCCGGACCCGACATGATCTCCTTGAGCTTGTCCGCGTTCTTCTCCTTGTCCGCCGTCTCCAGGCCGGTCTGGATGCGTTGGAGGATGTCGGAGAGCTGCTTGTCGTTGAGGACGGGCTCGGCGATCGGGGTACCGGAGGCCTGCGTCTCGGCGCTCTTGGACTGAGACCGCGAGCAGGCGGCCAGGCTCAGGGCGAGGGCGGAGGCGCCGCCTGCGCTCAGGAAGGCTCGACGGGTGGACTTCATGCGTGCTCCTGGTTGTGGGGGTCCGCGGTGGGGTCGGGCTCGCCGAGAGGCTCGGCGTCAGCAGCCTGGATGGCGGCGGGGTCGGTCTCGGGAGGCAGCTCGACGCCATCGGAGTAGCTGGGCCACGACACGGTCGACGTCGTAGAAGGAGTTGTGGAGGGATCCGTGAAGACGGCCGGGGAGGAGGATTCGCCGGCAGTCTGCGCCTCGGCGCCGGGTCCCTCGGGCGCAGCGGTCATCTCCGGCTGGTCTGCGACCGGCCAGGACTGCGGCTGCGGCTGAGCGAAGTCGGTGGGCATCTGAAGACTCGGGTCCTGGGAGGGGGCCGACGACGCCAGCCTCTCGATCTCGGCGGTATCGCCCTCGACGGCCTGTCCGGCGTCGGGCTCACCGCCCATGTATCCGGCGTGGTGCTCCTGTGGGGCAAAGCGGGAGTAGTCCTCGACCTCGTCGCGGGTCCCATCGTGCTGCCCAGGGGCGAGGTCCTCGCTCGGGACCGCGTGGCCGTGGTGGCTCACTTGGCTGGTGTAGGGAGAAAGGTCAGCGCCTCCGGGTGCGTCGGCGTATCCGAGCGCACCTGACGCACCGACGCCGTCCGGGGCGATCGTCAGCGCCTCACCGTCCTGGAGGTTCTCCAGCCCACGGGCGGCCCGGTACTGCTGGGTGGACGCCTCGTCCAGACCGGGAACGACCGCCGAGCCCCGGGCGACGCCCGCAGCCATCTGGTCCTCCGGCCCGGTGAAATCGCCACCGGCGCCGTAAGCGACGCCGCCATCGAATCCACCACCGAGGCCATCGCCACCGAACGCCTCGGGCGCCTGGGGCGCCTGGGGCGCCTGCGGAACAGCGGGGGCCTCGACGCCGCCGAGGTAGACGCGGCCCGTGCGCGGGTCCGTCCAGGCCTCGCCAGAGGCCTCGGCGCGCTCCTTGTCCCTCAGCTCTCGGCGGGTCAGCTGGCGGTCGGGATCATCCACCTGGGGGATGCCCTCCGTGGAGACGCTGTCAGCGTTGGCGATTCGGGCCGCGCGCTCGGCCGAAAGGGTCCGCCGCTCGACCTCGGCGCGGCGCAGCTGAAGATCGAGGAAGAACAGGAAGACACCCGCCAGCACGAACAGGCCTCCCAGGACCAGCCCACCGTAGAAGTACCAGGGCGTCTCCACCTGCCGCGACCAGCTCACGGTCAGGTTGGGGGCCGGGGCCTTGCCGTCGGTCATTGCCATGACGACGATCTGCTCGTCGATGTTCTTGCGCGGCAGCAGCGCACGGTCGGCGCTGTCGGCGGTGTTGAAGGTGACCGAGGAACCACCGCTCTTCTCCCCCAGCCAGAGGTCGGATCCCGAGGCGCTCACGGCGCTGGCCTTACGCGGCGAGCACTGGGAACCGGAGGCCGACGGCGTCGCACTGGCCTGACCGGAGGCCGACGGCGTCGCGCTGGCCTGGGCGGAGGCTGTAGGGGCCGCCGAGGAGGCCGCAGGGGTTGCTGAGGGGTCGGGGCAGTACTGGGTCTCGTCCTTGGAGGCCAGGGTGCCGGCGTCGGCGTCAATACCGGTGATCGTCGTGTAGGGCAGGGCGTTGTTGGCGTCGGGGCTCAGCCAGGCCTCGGCGTCGGCCGCGCGTGCGATGAAGAGGTGGACGTCCTTACCGTCGGATGACTTCGCGGTCACGGAGACATCGGACTCCGTACCGCTGAGGACTCCGGGGGCAGTGATGATGTAAGGCTGGGAAGGAGCGGAGGCGAGCGTCGCCTCGACCTTGGAGCTGGGCTTCCAGATGGTGGCCGAACAGACAGCCAGGGTGACGAGGACCAGCCCCAGGACGGTCACCACCACGCTCAAGATACGTCGACTCACGACGCGGGTCTCCTATGCTCGCGGACACGGTTGCCGACGGTCGGCTACGGGCGCCGCCCATCGCTGCGAGCGCTCATCAGGCGCCCGACGGACACCAGAATCGCATGACGGACCCCACGAACGCACCGACCTCGGCGCAAAATCACAACGGAGCACGCGCTGAGCGAAGCGATCTCTCCCGAGATCCTGCCAGCAGAAATGACTGTCATCACCGACCAAGCGGCGCTCCGTTGTCAGGCGGGAACCGGATGAACGATCGGAGAAACGGTGCACCGGTCCCGGGTCGCGCTCAGCCGAGCGCCGAGCGCAGCCCTACCCAGTGTGTTCAGGCCGCTCGAGACCCGGCCCCCACCTGCTAGATTGTGCGTATCGTCACTCTTTCGTGACCACCGTCCCGATCACGCCCAATCGTTACGCTTGGGCCGGCGGCGAGCGTCCCCGGCTCGCCAGGAGGAGGAACCCGACGTGGCTGAGGAATACAGCGAGTTTGCCATCACGATGCGCGGCTACGACCGCGCCCAGGTCGATCGGAAGCTGGAGCAGCTCTCGCGCCAGCTGGCCGACGCGCGTCGTGAGGTCGCCAGCCTCGACCAGCGCGCCATGACGCTGGCCGGCGAGCTGGCCGACGCTCAGCGCCGGCTGCGGGAGTCCGACAAGCCGACCTACGCCGGCCTGGGCTCACGGATCGAGCAGCTGCTGCGCAGCGCCGAGGAGCAGAGCGCGTCCGTCCTGTCCAAGGCCAACGCCGAGGCCGACGCCCTGCTGACCCGTACCCGGACCAACGCCAAGAACCTCTCCGAGCGCAGCGCCTCGGAGGCGGCGACCCTGCTGGCGGACGCCCGCCGTGAGGCCAACGAGCTGCGCTCCCGCTCCCAGGGGGAGGCCTCCACGGCCTTGGCCAACGCCGAGGCCCGCGCCCAGGAGCTGGTCTCCTCCGCCTCGCGCAAGGCGGCCCAGATCTCCGCCGACGCCGAAGCGGCTGTCACCGAGATGAGGGCCTCCGCCGAACGCGAGGCCGCACTGGTCCTGTCCCAGGCGCGCAAGCAGGCGGCCGAGATCGCCATCACCTCCGAGCGCGACGCCACCGCCAACCGCGAAGCCGCTGCAGCCGAGGCCGACGAGCTGCACAGGACCTCCACGGCGAAGGCTGAGGAGATCCTCTCGGCCGCCAAGCAGGAGGCCGAGCTGACGGTCGGCAAGGCACAGCGCGAGGCCGAGGAGATCCTCACCTCCGCGCGCAGCGAGTCCGAGACCTTGCGCCGCTCGGCCACCGACGAGGCCGCCGCCGCTCGTTCCGAGGCCACCGAGCTGCGTCAGCAGGCCACCTTGGAGATCGCCGCGGCGCACGAGCAGGCCGCCCAGGAGGACTCCGACGCCCACGAGGCCACCCGCGAGCGCATCCGGGAGATGCAGGAGCAGGCCCAGGTCCAGGCCCAGGAGGCCGAGGAGCGCCTGCAGGAGGCACTGTCCAGGGCCGAGGAGGTCCGCTCCCGCACCGACGCCGAGGCCCGCAAGCGTCAGGAGGAGGCCGTCGCCCAGGCCGAGGAGACCCTGGCGCAGGCCCGCATCGAGGCCGAGCAGATCATCAGCGATGCCCGAGCCGACGCCGACGTCACCGCCCAGGTGGCCGCCCGCCAGCTCCAGGAGCTCGAGCGTCAGCGCGACTCGGTCTCGGCCTACCTCACGGAGATGCGCGGTGTCCTGGGTGGCACGCTGCCCCAGGCCCCCACCTTCAACGTCACGGCCCTGCCCCAGGAGGCCCAGGAGCCGGCGCAGGAGCAGTCCTCCGCCGCATCGGCTGAGCCGGCGGCCAGCGGCAGCAGTGCTAACAGTGCCAGCAGTGCCAACACAGCCAACGCCACCGGCTCGGGCAGTGCTGCCTCTGCGACGTCGGCGGCCTCGGCGCCGTCGGCCACCTCGGCCCCCGCTCCCACCGGTGCCGGGGCCGGTGCGCCCTCGGGCGATCAGCGCGCAGGTGGGCAGCCGGCCCCGAAGAGCGACCAGAAGGCCGCTGCCGGCCGCATCGAGACCGTCCCGGCCCCGGTCAGGAGCTCGGGCGGGGCCGGCAACGCCGGCAACCGACACCCCCGTCAGGGCAAGGGGCGCCGCTGAGGCGCGCTCGTGACAGCCGACGGCGCCGCCCGGTTCGGGGAGGAGTCACCCAGCACTGCCGGCTCTGATTCTGCGGACTCCGACTGGGCGGCGTCGCGTCGTCGGGCCGCTGCGCAGCGGGCCCGCATGCTCCAGAAGCGCCAGGACGCCGAGCACGCCCGGGCCGCCCGCATCGTCGAGCTCTTCCTCGAAGTCGCCCGCGATGAGGGCCTGGAGCCGGTTCCTCTGCGGGTGCGCGGCTACTGCGGCGGCAGTGCCCGCACTCCGCTGCGCGGCTGGTACCTGAGAGCCGACGAGACCGTCGGCATCGATATCGACGGTCGTTTCTATGTCCTGTCGATGCCGCTGAGCCTGCCTCAGCGCCTGCGCGGGGTGAGGCCCGAGGGCCAGCCGGTGCCGATGACCATCGGTGAGGGCGGGCGCGACGGCGACATCGTGCCGCTGCGCTTCGCGCTGGACCGTCTGCTGCCGGGATGGGAGGAGCGTTCCCCCAAACCACTCGTGTGACCCGCCCGTGCGCCGCCCGCGCTGTCCTCTCGCTCCTCTCCCTGCCCTCTCGGCCCGGCTACCAGAGACGGCGCTCCCAGCAGGAGGTGTGCCAGTGGCGTCGTTCCTCCAGGCCCCGGTCCGTACCGAAGAGGGACTCGTTGGTCCAGGCCACCACGTGCGCGGTGCCCACGGGGATGACACGGTGACAGCCGGGGCAGGTATAGGGCTTGTCCCCGCCACGCAGGTAGCGCACGGTGAAGTCGGCCCCGCCGGGCCCGGTCTGGGTGCGCGGCACGGAGGCGAGGCGGTCCATGCTCAGGGGGATGTGCCCCTGCCCGTAGGGGCGCTTGGATCTGCGTCGTGCCATGTTCCGATCTCATCACATCGGGCTCCCGCCCCCAAAGCCGGGGACGGGAGCCGGATGAGGCAGCGGGCGGGTCCACGCTCTGCGGAGCCGGCGGCTGGGGCCGGTCTCAGCCCTTGACCGATCCGGCCATGAGTCCTCCGACGAAGTACTTGCCCAGCAGGATGTAGACCGCCAGGGTGGGCACCGAGGCGATGAGGGCGCCGGACATCGAGGCACCGTAGTCGGCCAGGATCGATCCGTGGGCCAGGTTGTTCAGCGCCAGCGTCACCGGCCCGGACTGCGCCCCACCGCCGAAGAACAGGGCGAACAGGAAGTCGTTCCAGGCGGAGGTGAACTGCCAGATGAGGACGACGACGAAGCTCGGCACCGAGATGGGCAGGACCACCGAGACGTAGGTACGCAGCATCCCGGCCCCGTCCACCCGCGCGGCCTCGATGAGCTCGCTCGGGATCGTCTCGTAGTAGTTGCGGAAGATGAGCGTGGTGATCGGGATGCCGTAGACCACGTGCATGAGGATGAGCGTGTGGATCCCAAAGCCCAGGTCGGCGCTGGTCACCAGCCGCATGAGCGGGATCATGACGGCCTGGTAGGGGATGAACATGCCGAACAGGATGAGGGTGAAGACCACGTTGGCGCCGGGGAAGCGCCACTTGGACAGGACGAACCCGTTGGCGCTTCCCAGCATCGCCGAGATGATTGAGGAGGGGATGACCAGGGCCAGGGAGCGCAGCAGCCCGCCACTGAGCTGGTCCCAGGCGTTGGACCAGTTCTTGGTGACCCAGGCCTCAGGCAGGTACCAGGTACGGGAGGGGTCGGCGTCGGCGGATCCCTTGAAGGAGGTCACCAGCAGGACGTAGACCGGGATGAGGACGAGGATCACCGAGACCAGCAGCAGGATGAACCGCACGGTCTGCCCCCAGCCGGGACGGTTGGCGGCCCGGGTCGGACGAGTCTGTGCCATCACCGCTCACCTCCTGCCCTTGGCGTCGTGGATGAGGTAGGGGATGACGGCAACGGCGACCAGGACCAGTAGGATCGTGCCGACGGCGGCGGCGTTGGAGTAGTCGTTGTCAGTCATGAAGTTGAACATGTCGATGGCCGGGACCTTGGTGGAGTAGGTGCGCTGGTCCGTGATCGACATGATGAGGTCGAAGGACTTCAGCGACATGTGCCCGATGATGATGACGGCGCTCAGGGCGATCGGGGTCAGCTGGGGGAAGATGATCGACTTGTAGAGCTGCCACTCGCTGGCGCCGTCGACCCGGGCCGCCTCGCGCAGGTCGTCGGGGATGCCGCGGAAACCGGCCAGGAAGAGCGCCATGACGTAGCCGGCCAGCTGCCACACGGCCGGCAGCGCGATGGCGAGGATCCCCCAGGTGGTGTTCTGGGTCCAGGAGTTCTCCAGGAACCTCAGGCCGGTCATCTCGAACAGCCGGTTGAGCCCTGAGGCCTGCTCACCCTGAGCGGAGTTGAGCAGCCACCGCCACACCACGCCCGAGGCCACGAAGGACACGGCCATGGGGAACAGGAAGATGGAGCGGAAGATCCCCTCGCCCTTGATGGGGCGGTCCAGGAGCCAGGCCCACAGGAAGCCGACGACGAGAGTGCCGGCCAGGAAGGTGATGGTGAACAGGATGAGGTTGATGAAGGAGTGCCTGAAGTCCGGGCTGCCGAACAGGGCCGTGAAGTTGCTCAGCCCGACGACGGTGGTCCCCTTGCGGCCGGAGACCTGCCCCGCGGTGTGCATGTCCAGCAGGGAGGTGTTGATGTTGATTCCGATCATCCCGTAGACGAAGACGCCGACGAGGAGGATCGAGGGCGAGATGAGCAGGAGGCCGGGCCCCCACTGCCTCCAGCTCGCCCGACGGCGCCGCGCTGGGACGCTCTTGGTGCTCACGTGTTTCTCCTGATGGGGTTGTGGCGGGCGGATCGGCCCGTGATGGTCGTGGCCACCGGTCATCCGGTGGGCGAGCAGCCCGGGGGCGGGAGCGGACCGCGTGTCCGCCCCGGTTCGTTCCCGCCCCCGGAGAGCCGATCAGGAGGCGGCAGCGGCCTTGAGGTCCGCCTGGAGCGCGGTGACGTCGGAGGCGCCCTGGGCGAACTTGGTCAGGGCATCGTTCATCGCGTTGGTGGCCTTGGCCGGCAGGGCGGCGCCGTGGGCGATGGAGGAGACGATCTTGTCCTTGGCGAAGGACTCCATGGCCGAGCGCTGGTACTCGGAGAACTTGCTCTTCTCCTCGTCGGTGAGGTCCGTGCGGGCGGGGATAGAGCCCTTGACGGTGTTGAAGGCGATCTGGCCGTCCTTGGAGGAGATCGTATTGAGCCAGTTCTTGGCTCCGCCGGGGTGCTTGGCGCCGTCGGGCAGGGTGAAGGAGTCGGCCAGGAAGTCGAAGACACCGTCGGTGCCCGGGACCGGGAAGTAGACGTAGTCCTCCCCGGCCTTCTTTCCGGCGGCGTCGAACCCGGCCACGGCCCAGTCGCCCATGACGTTGAAGGCGGCCTTGCCGTCCATGATGGGCTTCATGGCGGGCTCCCAGTCCTCGGTGTAGAGGGAGGAGTCGGTGTATCCCACGATCGTCTTGTAGTGTCCGAGCGCCCTGGTGACCTCGGCGCCGCCCCAGTCGGTCTTGCCGTCGAAGAGCCCGTTGTAGGCGTCCACACCCAGGTCGGCGATGAGGATGGTCTCGAGCAGCTCGAGCTGGGTCCAGGCCATGCCCATGGTGATGGGCGTCAGGCCGGCGGCCTTGACCTTCTCCATGTCGGCGATCCAGTCGTCGATGGTGGCGGCGGGCTTGGTCGGGTCGAGCCCGGCGGCCTTGAGCGCGGGCACCGAGGCCCACACGACGTTGGCGCGGTGGATGTTGGAGGGCACTGAGTAGATCTTGCCGTCGGAGTCCTTGAGGCGGTCCATGAGGGTGGCGGGGAAGGCCTCGTTGAGCTTGAACTCCTCGTAGAGGCTGGCGACGTCCAGCAGGTAGCCGGCCTCGATGTGGTCCTTGATCTCGGCGCCGGCGTGGGCCTGGTAGGTGTCCGGCGGGTTCTTGGCGGCCAGGTCCGCGGCGAGCTTCTGCTTGGCCTGGCTGCCGGCGCCGCCGGAGACGGCCTTGTTCTCGAACTTCGTCTTGGGGAACTGCTCGTTGAAGACCTTGACCAGGGCGTCCAGGCCGAGCTTCTCCGAGCCGGCCGACCACCAGGTGACGACGTCGACCTGGCTGGCGTCCCCTTCACCGGCGGCTCCACCAGACTTCGAGTCGGAACTGCCGGAGGTCGCGCAGGCGGCCAGGGTGGCGGCGACTGCAGTGGTTCCCAGTCCCGCCAGCACGGCACGGCGGGAAAGGTAGTGGGTGGGACGCATGGGACTGCTCCTTAGAAACGACGTTGTCTCATGTCCACGGCACCGTCGCCGCGGGAGGTGAGCGGAGATGACGGAGAGTCATCTGATCTCGACACGGAAGAGTAGACCCAAAATGAGCGAAACTCAAACATATCTCGCCTTAACAATCATTATACTGGCCAGTCGCCATATGTCTATACCAGTAATGACGGCGATTCGCCTGCGCGTCCCGACGTGCGGGCAGGAAAAAGGTCCTCGCCGCCCGGTTGGGGCGGCGAGGACCTGTGTGAGAGCCGGCCAGGCGCGGCGACCCGGAAGTGGTCCGTACCAGGTCACGGACGGGGCGGCCCGATCACGTTGTCAGACCGGCCCCGAGCACCGAGCCGAGTGTCCCGAGGAGCTCAGATGAGCCCCATGGAGGCCACGGTGTTCTTCTCGTCGACGAGCTCGGCCGCCGAGGCGTCGATCCGGCCGCGGGAGAACTCGTCGATCTCCAGGCCCTGGACGATCTTCCACTCCCCGTTCTCCGAGGTGCAGGGGAAGGAGGAGATGATGCCCTCGGGCACGCCGTAGGAGCCGTCGGACATGATCGAGGAGGAGGTCCAGGACCCGGAGGTGCCCAGCACCCAGTCGTGCACGTGGTCGATGGCGGCCGAGGCGGCCGAGGCGGCCGACGAGGCGCCACGAGCGTCGATGATGGCGGCGCCGCGCTTGGCGACGGTCGGGATGAAGTCCTCCTCGACCCAGGCGCGGTCGGCCAGGATGTCGGTGACGGGGGCGCCCTTGACGGTGGCGTGGGTCAGGTCGGGGTACTGGGTGGAGGAGTGGTTGCCCCAGATGGTGACCTTGTCGATGTCGGTGACGTGGCAGCCTGCCTTGGTGGCGAGCTGAGCCAGGGCGCGGTTGTGGTCCAGGCGGGTCATGGCCGTGAAGCGCGAGGCGGGGATGTCGGGGGCGTGGGAGGCGGCGATGAGGGCGTTGGTGTTGGCGGGGTTGCCCACGACGAGCACCTTGATGTCGTCGGCGGCGCCGGCGTTGAGCGCCTCGCCCTGGGGGCCGAAGATGCCACCGTTGGCGGAGAGCAGGTCGGCGCGCTCCATGCCAGCCTTGCGGGGCATCGATCCCACGAGGAAGGCGATGTTGGCGCCCTCGAAGGCGGCCTTGGCATCGTCGAAGATGTCGACGCTGCCCAGGGTCGAGAAGGCCGAGTCGAACAGTTCCATGGCGGTGCCCTCGGCGGCCTTGACGGCCGGCGGGATCTCCAGCAGGCGGAGGTTGACGCGCTGGTCCGGGCCGAGCAGAGCACCGGAGGCGATGCGGAACAGCAGTGCGTAGCCGATGTTGCCAGCAGCACCGGTGACGGTGATATTGACGGGAGCGTTTGCCATCGAGGACTCCTTCGAGACGTGTGTCGTCGCGGGCGGCAGGCGGCAGCCCGGCAGGACAACGCTATGACGTCTGCGCAGGTGAACACACCGATCCACCACGTTTCGTGACTCTCACCACGCCTCCGGCCGTCTTTGGTGGAGATCATGCTGATCCGCGATGAGCTCGGCGTGATCCATCCTGGTCCTGACAGCACCCCGCCCCGGTCGATACCCTGGGGTCCTCCCCCGCCCATTTCTTGCCTCCAGGACCGCGATGAGCTCACGCCGATCCCGCTTTGCCCTCCCGGCGCCTCTGCGTCGCGGATCCACGCCCCCGCCCCAGATCTCCTCACCTGCCGGGCGCCGCTCGGGCGCCATCTCCTTCGGACTCACCCTGCTGGGCGCCCTGGGATCGGGCTGGTGCCTCATCTCCACCGGGCGCGCCCTGGGAGCCCTGCTGGCCTCCTCACCCGCGATCGGCCTGCTGGCCCAGGCACTGGCCGCTGCGGTCCTGAGCGCCGCCTGTCAGCTGCTCGCCCAGCGGGTCGCCCGCTCCAGCGCGCTCAGCGAGGAGGCTCACCTGCGCCGGCTCACGCTGGCTCACCTGCTCGGGCTGGGCCCTGCACGCGCCGCCGACGTGCGCAGTGGCGCCACCGCTTCTCTGCTGACCGACGGCGCCGAGCGCGTCGCCCTCTACCGGCAGACCTTCCTGGCCCCGACCTTGGCTGCTGCAGCCGCGCCGCTGCTGGTGCTCATTGAGCTGGCCGCGGCCGTCGACGTCGTCCCCGCCCTGGTGCTGGCCACCGCCATCGTCGTGGTGCCGGCCTTCATCGCCTTGGCCCACTCGCGGCTGCGGACCTCGTCGTCGGACTCGCGGCGTGCGCGCATGCGTCTGGCCGCCGAGTACCTCGACGCCATCCAGGGGCTGCGCACCCTCACCCTGGCCCGGGCCGCGGAGCGCACCAGCGCCCGCCTGCGTCTGGAGGGAGAGACGAACCGGCGCGCGGTCATGGGCCTGCTGGCGGGCAACCAGCTCGTCATCCTGCTCACTGACGGTCTCTTCTCCCTGTTCCTCATCACCGTGGCCGCGGGGTTGGCCCTGGTGCGCCTGTCGTCCGGCATGATCGACGTCGGCGACGCCCTGGCGATCGTGCTGACCTCCTTCGTGCTCCTGGAGCCGCTGGACCACGTGGGCGCCTTCTTCTATGTGGGCATGAGTGGCCTGGCCAACCAGCGCGCCATCCGCCGGATCCTGGCTCGACCCCTGCCCCAGTCCGCACCGAGAACCCGGCCCCGGGCGAGCACCTCGACAGGTCCGGCAGCGCAGGCCGCCGTCGTGCTCGACGACGTCGAGGCCACCTGGGGAGAGGAACCGGTGCTGGAGGGAGTGAGCCTGGCCGTGCGCCGCGGTGAGCACCTGGCGGTCGTAGGCCCCTCCGGTGCGGGCAAGTCGACGCTCATGGCGATGCTCGCCGGCAACCTGCTGCCCAGCGCCGGCTCGGTGCGCGTGGAGGGAGCCGAGCTGACCGCTGCCACCCAGGACGAGGTGCGTGCCGCCTCCGCCCTGGTGGCGCAGACGACGTGGCTGTTCACCGGCACGATTGCGGACAACCTGCGCCTGGCCCAGCCCTATGCGACGCCGTCGCAGATGTGGCATGCCCTGGAGGTGGCCCGTCTGGACAAGGAGGTAGCCCTCATGCCCGAGGGGCTGGAGACGCAGGTCGGTGAGGCCGGGCTGGGGCTGTCGGGCGGGCAGGCCCAGCGTCTGTCCCTGGCGCGCGCGTTCCTGGCCGACCGCCCCGTGCTGCTGCTGGACGAGCCCACCAGCCAGGTGGACCTGGCCAGCGAAGCGGCCATCGTCGAGTCCCTCGAGCAGCTGGCCCAGGGGCGCACCGTTATCACCATCTCGCACCGTGCGGGGGCGCTGACCGCAACGGACCGGACCGTGAAGGTCGAGGCCCGAGGACTTCACGAGGTGGGCCCGGCCAAGGCTCCGACAGCCACCGACGCAGCCACCGGTACCGGCGACGCAGAGGCGGACGCCCACGAGGCCGAGGCCACCGCCAGTGAGGCGGCCGCCGCGCAGGACGGGGAGGTGCGGTCATGATCCGAACCAGACGCTCACCATCACACAGAACTCGCGACGTCGGCGGAGCCGGTGAGATCGGAGCGGACGAGTACGACCGCGCCCCGGCGCAGGAGCGGCCGTCGCGCACGGTGCTGGTGCGCTGGCTGCTTCACGTCACCCACCCGGTTCTCTCACCGCTGCTGGGCTCCACGCTGTGCCGCGTCACTGACCTGCTCAGCGGCATCGCCCTGTTCTCCTTGGGGGCCTACGCCGTGGCCTCGGTGGGGCTGGCGATGATGACCGGCGCGCCGACGCCCGCCATCTGGACGGTACTGGCTGTCATGGCGGGGCTGTCGCTGCTCAAGGCGGTTCTGCGCTACGCCGAGCAGTTCCTCGGCCACCTGGTGGCCTTCAAGGCGCTCGAGCTGCTGCGCGGGCAGATCTTCCGCTCCCTCATCCCCCGCTCGCCCCGGGTCAGTACGACGTCGCGCTCGGGTGACCTGCTGTCTCGCGCCACCAAGGACGTCGACCGTATCGAGGTCTTCTTCGCCCACACCTTCGCCCCGGCGGTCTCGGCCGCCATCGCCCCGGTCGTGGTGCTTGCGGTCATCGGTCTCAAGGTGTCCTGGCTGGTGGCCCTGACGGCGCTCCCCTTCGTGGTGCTCCAGCTGCTCATCGTGCCCCGCCTGGGATTCGCCGCCTCCTTGGAGGCCTCCCGGTCCAGCTCGGCGGCGCGGGCGGACCTCACCCAGCATGTCACCGACACCGTCCAGGGCATGAGCGAGGTCGTCGGGTACGGGCGCAGCCGGGAGCGTCTTGATGAGATGGCCAGGATCGACGCCGAGATCGCCGGTGTCTCCCAGCCCACCGGCCAGTGGATCTCCGTGCGCCGGGGCATCAACCAGCTGGCGAGCCTGACCGCACCGATCGCCGTCGTCATGGTGGGGGCGATGCTGCCTACCACCGGCTCCGGAGCGGGTGTGCCCCTGCTAGCGGCCGCAGCCGCGGCCGTGCTGCGGATGAGCGAGACCGTGCGCGGCGTCGAGGAGCTCTCGGGGGCCCTCAACGCCTCCTTCGCCTCGGCTGAGAGGGTCTGGGAGATCGTCAAAGCCCCGATTGAGGTGCGCGACGGCGATCAGGAGCTGACCGGCGGGATCTCCCACGAGGTCCTGTGGCAGGACGTCAGCTACTCCTACCCCAGCACCG
This sequence comes from uncultured Actinomyces sp., assembly GCA_963552815.1. Taxonomy (GTDB): domain Bacteria; phylum Actinomycetota; class Actinomycetes; order Actinomycetales; family Actinomycetaceae; genus Actinomyces. The sequence goes on from CAUVMS010000010.1 coordinate 15,533, forward strand.
CTACGCAGGCCGTCCGCGGCGTGAGCATGAGGGCCCGGGCCGGCAAGTGGACCTGCATCGTGGGGGCCTCGGGCTCGGGCAAGTCGACGCTGGCCCAGCTGGCTGTGCGTTTCGATGAGCCGGAGTCGGGCCGCATCCTCATCGACGGCCAGGACGTGGCCGACCTGCAGGCGAACAGCCTCTACCAGGAGGTCGGCATGGTGGACCAGAGGACCCACCTCATGCGAGCCACGATCGCCGACAACGTGCGCCTGGCAGCGCCGTCGGCCAGTGACGCCCAGGTCCGCCGGGCCTGCCGAGCCGCCTGTATCGATGAGGACATTGAGGCCCTGGAGGACGGTTACAACACTCTCGTGAGTGAGCGCGGCCAGTCCCTGTCCGGGGGCCAGCGGCAGCGTCTGGCCCTGGCGCGAGCCCTGCTCACCCATCCCGGCGTACTCATCCTCGACGAGTTCACCTCCCACCTGGATCCCGAGCTGGATGAGCAGGTGCGGATCGGGGTGCGCACCTATCTGCCGCAGGCGACGATCATCGAGATCACCCACCGCCTGCAGTGGTCCGAGCAGGCCGACCACGTCGTCGTCATGGATGCGGGCACGGTGGTGCAGGCGGGCCCACCGGCCAGGCTCCTGAACGAGCCCGGACCGCTGCGCATGCTCACCGCCCGCGGATGACGGATAGACAGATGCGAGGGGGCGCCCGGAGTCTCGGTGACTCCGGGCGCCCCCTCGGTGTCTGACGAGAGTGTCTGACTGGGCCTACTCGAGCCCGCCCGGAACTGCGCGAATCTACTCGCCGGAGCGGCAGGCGGCAGCGGACGCCTCCAGCTCCTCAGGACTGACGACGCCCTCGACGCTGACGCGGTGGAGGTAGGCCATGCCGTCGAAGGAGAGCTCGCGAACGTTCTCCGGGTCGCCCTCGTCGTTGACGGAGCCGCCCGCCATACGGTCGACGATGATGGCGATGGCGCCATCACCGGTGACGTTGGTGGCGGTGCCGAAGGAGTCCAGGGCGATGTAGGTGGCGATCATGAGGGCCACCTGCTGGTCGTTGAAGCCGAGCATGGAGGACAGCAGACCGGTGGCCGCCATGATGGCGCCTCCGGGCACACCCGGCGCGGCCACCATCGTGATGCCGAGCATGAAGATGAAGCCGATCCACTGGGCGGTGCTCACGTGCAGGTCCTGGGTGAGGACGATCGCGAAGGCGAAGGAGAAGATCTTCGAGGTCGACCCCGCCAGGTGGATCGTGGCGCACAGGGGAACAGTGAAGGAGGCCACCGCGTCGGAGACGCCGTTCTTCTTCGTCTGGCGCAGGGTGACTGGGATCGTGGCTGCGGACGAGGAGGTGCCCAGGGCCGTCAGGTAGGCCGGGACCATGGTGAGCAGCGCCTTGAGCGGGTTCTTGCGGCCGATGATCCCGGCGACGACGAACTGGATCGCCAGGATGACGACCTCGAGGATGAGGACCACGACGACGACCCGCAGGAGCGCCTTCATCACCGCCCCGGCCGCCCCGGTGTAGGTGAGGTTGAGGAAGATGCCGAAGATGTGCAGGGGCAGCAGCGGGATGATGATCCGCTCGATGAGGCGGGTGATGATGGCCCGGAACTCGATGAAGCCCTTGCGCAGAACGCCCCGGGGAACCATGGACAGGCCGATGCCCAGGACGAAGGAGAGCAGCAGGGCGGTCATCACCTCAACGGCAGGCGGCATCTCCACCGTGAAGTAGCTGCTCAGGGCCCCCTCGGGCTTGGCGACGTCAGCCAGAGAGGTACCGGCGAGCAGACGGGGGAAGGTGGCGGCGCACACCACGAAGGTGAGGAAGCCGGCGAAAAGGGTGGAGGTGTAGGCCAGAGCCGTGGTGATCCCGAGCCACTTGCCCGCACCGCGTCCCAGATCAGCGATGGCGGGCGTCACGAGGCCAATGATGATGAGCGGGATGGAGAAGCTGAGGAACTGGCTGAACAGGTCGGAGAAGGTCGCGAAGACGTTGCCGACCGTCTTGGGGATGATCGGGTGGCCGCCGATCCGGATGGACCCCACGAGCAGGGCCAGGATGATGGCGCCGATGACCCAGGTCAGGATGCTGTGGCTGAGACGATAACCCAGTGAGTGCGAGGCCGAGGGATTGCGTGTCATAGGGGACTTTCAGTGTGTGAAGCAAGGTGACAAAACGTCGTGACTGGGCCCAGCGTGCCATACCGGCCGGTTGCGGCGCCGCTCCGGTTCGGGAAATGGGCACCGGGACGGCACAGATCACAGCGGGTCGTGGAGGGGAGCCAGTGGCGAAGGCCTACCGAAGACAACCGGCGAACCGGGTCACATGACGCGTGGCAGGTTGACGTAGGAGGACAGGAGGAACAGGACCGCGGCCAGGCAGATGCCGAAAACGACGTCGAACAGGCGACTGCGCGCGGCCAGCCAGGTGCCGTCGGGGCGCTGGATCCTGATGATGGCGAGCGCCAGGATCCCGGTGGCCGCCCACAGGACGGCGATGCGGCGGTGTCCCAGCAGCGCGATGGCGGGAACCATCGCCAGGCCGATGGCCACGAGGACGACGCAGATGGTGCGGTAGGGCTCCTTGTGCTCGGCCTGCTGGGGATGCGGGTCGTGAGTCACGGTGGTGAGCCTATCGGCGCGCGGGGCGTCGGTCCACGACCTTCCTCTCAGGCGAGCGGCCTCGCGCCCGTCGCTCTCTCTGCGGGCACGAGGCCGCCAGAGAGTCAGTGGGCGAAGTGGCGGGTGCCGGTGAGGTACATGGTGACGCCGGCGGCCTGGGCGGCGTCAATGACCTCCTGGTCGCGGATGGAACCACCGGGCTGGACGACGGCGCGCACCCCGGCGTCGATGAGGACCTGGAGCCCGTCGGCGAAGGGGAAGAAGGCGTCGGAGGCGGCCACGGCGCCGCGAGCGCGCTCCGGGACGGCGGCTGAGTCGCCAGTCGAGGCCCCCAGGACCTCGGTGGCATCGGCCCCTCCCACGGTGCCCTTCTCCTTCTGGGGGCTGTCGGCGGCGGCGTCTCCGGTGGATCGGGCACCCAGGGTGTTGGCGCGCTCGACAGCCAGCCTGCAGGAGTCGACACGGTTGACCTGTCCCATGCCCACGCCGACGGTGGCGCCGTCGTGGGCCAGGAGGACGGCGTTGGAGCGCACGGCGCGCACCGAGCGCCAGGCGAAGGCCAGCTCGGCCAGGAGGGCGTCGTCCGCGGCGGGCCCTGCGGCCAGGGTCCAGGTGGCCGGGTCGTCGCCCTCGGCGCTGAGCACATCACGCTCCTGGATGACGGCGCCCCCGGAGACCTGCTTGATCTCGTAGCCCTCGCGCTGCGGGGGCTCGACGATGAGCAGACGCAGGTTCTTCTTGGTGGACAGGATCTCCACGGCCTCGTCCTCGAAAGCGGGGGCGGCGACGACCTCGGTGAAGATCGGCTTGATCTGGCGTGCCATCTCGGCGGTGACGGTGGCGTTGGTGGCGATGACACCGCCGTAGGCGGAGACCGGGTCGCAGGCGTGGGCCTTGCGGTGGGCCTCGGCGACGTCGCCGCTGGCGGAGACGGCGATGCCGCAGGGGTTGGCGTGCTTGACGACGGCGACCGCGACGGCCTGGCCGTGGTCGTAGGCGGCGCGCACGGCGGCGTCGGTGTCGGTGTAGTTGTTGTAGCTCATGGCCTTGCCGTGGAGCTGGCGGGCACCGGCCACTCCCCCGCTCGCCCCGGCGGTGCGGTAGACGGCGGCGCGCTGGTGGGGGTTCTCCCCGTAGCGCAGGCTCGCCAGACGCTCGTAGCCGACGCCGACGTAGGCGGGCAGGGTGGCCGGCTCGCCGGAGCCGGCCTCGTCCGCGGCGTCGTCGGCCTCGACCTGGCCGGCTAGCCAGGTGGACACGGCGGCGTCGTAGGCGGCTGTGTGGGCGAAGGCCTCGGCAGCCAGGCGGCGGCGGGCAGCCAGGGTGAAGCCGCCCTCGCGCACGGCGGCGGTGACGGCGTCGTACCGGTCGGGACTGGTGACGACGGTGACGGCGGGGTGGTTCTTGGCGGCGGCGCGCACCATGGTGGGGCCGCCGATGTCGATCTGCTCGACGCAGGCGTCGAAGGGGGCACCGGAGGCGACGGTGTCGGTGAAGGGGTAGAGGTTGACGATGACGAGGTCGATGGGGGCCACGCCCAGGGCCTGGAGCTGGTCGAGGTGCTCGGGCTTGCGGCGGTCGGCGAGGATGCCGGCGTGGACGGCCGGGTGGAGGGTCTTGACCCGTCCCTCGAGGCACTCGGGGAAGCCGGTGACCTCCTCCGCCGGGGTGACGGCCAGGCCCGCGGCGGCGATGGTGGCGGCGGTTGAGCCGGTGGAGACGAGCTCGACGCCGGCGTCGGCCAGGGCCCGGGCGAGCGGGACGAGGCCGGTCTTGTCGTAGACGGAGATGAGGGCGCGGCGCACGGGGACGCGGTCGGGGCTGATGAGGCCCTCGGTGGGGACGTGGGCGGTGGGCACCGGGGTGGAGGCGGACTGGGAGGAGGTCTGATCTGACGGGGCGGGCTGGGAGGACATGCTGCTCCTGGTGCGGCGTTCGGTGGGCGGGACGCCCAGGCGGGCGACGTCCCGGACGTGGACGGCCTCGGCCACTCCCCGGTGGTGCCCCACCCTCGCCAGTCGCGGCCGGCCCCATCCTATCGTGTGGATCGGGTAACGCGACCGGGAGCGGGCGACGAGCCGGCGCCCTCGTCGCCGCCGGCCGTGTCGCTGTGGGTGAACCAGCCGACCGACTGGCCTGTTTCCTTGCGGGCGGCTTGAGACACGGCATACAGTCCACAACATGACTGCGCCCATCAACATCGCAGCAACACCGGTATATCGCGGGGTTCCTCCCGAGCAGTGGCAGGCGGCCGCCTCCGCCTACCGGCGCTGGTGGAGCCGCCACCCGGGGTTGTCCAGCGCTCTGAGCCTGGTGGTGCGCGGGGCCTACGCCATCATGATCCCGCTGCTCATCGCCGCCCTGGTCATCGTGCCGCGGCTGGCCTACGCGGCGGTCCCGGCGGCGTTCATGACCGTGTGCCTCATGGTGGTGGCCCTGCTGGCTCGCACCCGCACGATCAGCTGGCGCTCGGTGGTCCTCATGTACGGCGTCGGCGCCGTGTGGTCGCTCATCGTGGCCATGATCATGAGCTCGGTGCGTACCAGCGCAGGGCTGTCCGTCATGGGCAACGGGATGAGTATTGCGCTGACCATCGCCCTGGACGTGCTCAGTCCCCTGGTGCCCTTGGTCCTCGTGGTGTTCCTGGCCCCGGGACGGATGCGCCGCCTGGCGGCCTCCGACTGGGCCCTGCTCGGATTCGCCGCCGGTGCCGGCCTGACGGCCGTCAAGGACGGCATCCGGGCCCTTGAGGAGAGCAGCCTGCTCTCCTCGGTCCTGGGCAACGGGCGTCTGCCCTTCTCCTTCAACCCGTGGACCTCCGGGTCCATGACCCAGGAGGGAAGCAACGTCCTGGCGGTCAGCAACCAGGTGAGCACTGCCAACATCACGATGGCGGTGGCCCTGGCGATCACGCTGTGGCGTCTCAAGGACTCGCCGGCCTTCGAAGGGGCCAGGAACCTCGTGTGGCTGCGGGTCGTGGCCTGGGTACTGCCGGCGTTGGTCATCCTGCAGTCGGTGAGCGACCACGCCACCTACATCGCCAGGATCGCCCAGCAGCTCGGCCAGAGCGACTCCGGAGGCGGTTTCCCGGCGCTGTTCATGTTCCTGTGGCGGGTCAATGGCGGGGGCCTGAGCGCCATCCCTCTGTCCGTCATCCTCATGGCCGCCTGCCTGCTCCTGGACGCCCACCGGCGCGCCTACGCGGGCGTGCACGGCTGGACGGTGGCCGGAGCGCCGGCGCCCCGCTACCCCAACCTCACCGAGGCTCCGCCGTTCGTGCGCGCTCTCATCGTCTCGGTGGTGGCGCTGGCGAACTTCACCTGGGGGGACCTGGCCGTCACCTGGGGCGCCTACGGGGACCTGCGCCAGGGGCGCCGCTACGCCATGCGAGCCGGGCGGGCCACCGCCGAGCAGGTGCGCGGCGTGCGGGCCGACGCCATGGAGGCCACGACGCCGGGGGATGAGCCGAACGCCCGCCAGGGCTTCCGGCTGGGGATCCTGGTGGTCAGCGTCGTGCTGTTCCTCCTGTGCTGCATATACGAGGTTCGTACCGTCTGGCAGCTCGCCCCCGAGCTCAAGGACACTGAGGACGACCTGTTCCTCTCGGCCCTACCACGGCTGTTCTCCCAGTGGTGGGGCTCTCTGAGCAGCACCCAGGGGCTGCTCTACGCGATTGGGGCACTGGCCGCGGTGGCCATGGGCCTCTCCCTCATCCTGACCCTGGGAGCACCGGGCCGTCGCATCAGCACGGCGCCCTCGTCCACCAGCCTCGTGAGCTACCTGATCACCCTCACGCCCGGACAGGCGGCTCTGGCCCTGCTGGACTTCGCCATGACCTACATGCCGCGCTCGGCCCTGAGCGCGAGCCCGGCGGGCGGCGGCACGGACCTGGCCGCCGAGCTCTCGGTCAACCGGCGGATCCGGGCCGCTGAGAGCTTCTCCGAGAGCCAGGAGCTGTTCACGACGCGCACCAAGTGGCAGGTGGCCGTCGAGACCGATATCGACCGTCTCCAGAAGCTCGCCGAGTCCCTGGGCGTCGTCGGCGTCGATGCCCTCGAGCCCAGCAGGCTCGATGAGACCGTCGCCGAGCTGGCCGCCTCCGGGGCGGACTCACGCGTGGTCGGTGAGATGCGCGACCTGGCCGCCTCCGTAGCCGAGCAGCAGGCCGAGATCCTGGACGTCTCACGCCGACTGAACACCAGCAACGGCGAGCAGTTCGCCATCCTGGAGGGATTCCGGATCACCGACGCCTTCCGTGGCAGCGCTATCGAACAGCGGCCCGTCGACAGCCCCGTCCACGCGCTGGCGCTCTCACCCGGAGAGAACCAGCTGGTCGTCCTCGAGTACCAGGGGGCGGCCCCGACCATCGATGACGACGACGAGACCGACATTCCTCCTCGTCGGCTGCCGGGCCGGGCGGCGCACAAGTCGTCCGACAACGTCCTGGAGCAGATGGCCTCAGACGAGCGCGTCACCCGGTTCTTCCATGAGTCGCCCGAGCTGTGGCAGTCCCTCAAGGAGGGGCGCGCGAGCCTGGAGGCGAATGTCCTCTACACCCCCATTCCCGGGATGACCTACCGGGCCGGGTCGGCGACCCTCGCGGTGACGCCCAAGCTAGTCGAGGCCGTGGACGCGGCGATCAGGGCTCTGAGCAGCACGGATGCTCCGGCCCACTGACTCGCATGGCCTGCGCCTTACCGCGTGTTGTCTGCTCGCATCTCAAGGCATGTGAGTGTGAGGGCCTCCGAGGCACATGCTCGGGCGGGCACCCGGACTGGGGCTGACGGTAGGCCGATACAAGAGGCCTGGCGGACTGTCGGTGTCCATGGCGCTGACATTAGCTCCGCACGCCGAGAAGAAACCGCAGCATTCCAACGATCCCCACTGGGCGCATCGACGGTGAGGCCGCTGATGTCCGCTGCGTGGACACCAGGCTGCCGACGTGACCGCCTCCACCAGGGTCTTGGTGGCGGAGGGCGGGTGCCCTCACCCCAGGTCCGGCCTCGTCCGCCCCGCCCGGCCTCTGCCCGGCCGGCCCCCTTCTGGTTCCGACGCAGACTCCCGCCGGTAGTTCGACGCCGGCTCCGGCCCGACCCCCGCCCGCCCTGCTGCTCATGCTCGGATACGCGCGGTAGCTCGACGTCGGCTCCGACCCGGGCCTTCTCAGGGTCGGTCTACTGCACGAGGGTGGGGACCTACTGGCCGAGGGTTGTGCGTACTACACGAAGGCCCCACCTACCCGCAGTACACCCAACCCTCCTCCAGTATCACCCGACCTTCGTGCATTGCGTCCAGGCGACGCCGGGAGCCATCCGAGTGACTGCAAGCAACCGGACCGGCCCCCGCCGGCAGGGCGAGCGACGACTCTCACGTGCGGCCAGCCCACCCCATCGGTGCCTTGAGATGCCATGACATCCAAAAGCTCTCAGAAGCCATGACACAACATGGCTCTACGCCTGGCCGTCCTGCTCGTCGGCGTCGTCCTCGTCCGCGGCGGCATCTCGACGGCGGTAGGCCGCCGGTAGCATCGACTCGGGCAGGGTCCCCCGGGCCCAGGTGCGCGTGTAGGGATGGGCCAGAACCGCCATGGCGGCCAGACCGACCCCCACCTCGACGAAGACGAGGATGACCGTATAGAGGACCTGTGGGCCGACGTCGGTCATGCGGCCCGGCCCCACGGAGCCGGAGGCGGCCACGCACAGCAGGCCCACGCCGACCGCCACGAGGAGGGCGGCGGCCCCGGCGGCGCTGACGGCGTAACGCACCCGCAGGGAGTTGAGGACCGCCCGACGCCGCCAGGCGGCCACCATGGCGCCGGCCGTCACCACGAGCGGCAGCCACAGGCCCACGGTGCTCAACGGCGCCGTCGGCAGCAGCCCCAGCAGCGGCAGGGTGGGGACGGGGCCGGCCGCCACGCGGTCGGGGGCGAAGACGGTTCCCGTGCCCACGGAGAAACCTGCGCCGATGAGCCAGGAGCAGGCCCAGATGAGCAGGGTGGGCACCCAGGCGAGCTGGAGCAGGATGAGACCGGTCATCGCGATGATGCCTCCCGCCGACAGGGAGTCGTGCAGGACCGAGACCCGGCCGGCTCCCATGAGGACGGCGATGACCCCTACCAGGAGGCTCAGCAGCGCCAGGGCTCTCGCGGCGCCGTAGGCCAGCGACAGGGCCGGGCCCGCCCAGTGGGGGCGCCTGTCCCACCACCTGGTCAGGGTCGGCCAGCCGTTGCCGGCGCGCTGAAGCTGGGCGACGACGACGACGCCCGTGATCGCGGCGATGCCGCCGACCGCCGGCCAGGTACTCGACCCCTGAGGGCCGGTCAGGCAGGCCAGGACCGCGACGGCTGCGGCGGCGACGACGATGGCCGCCCCGGCCAGAGGCCGCGTGGGGTGGGCCCTGCGCACGCAGTTCCAGGTCCAGGCCGCCTGCGCCAGGGTCAGTCCCAGCAGCGGCAGGCTGAGGATTCCCTGGTCGGCTGAGGACAAGGCGACCGTTCCCCCAAAGCCGAGGCTCCACAGGGCGGTTCCGGCGCGCAGGGCCTCACCGGCGCTCAGGGCTGCCGCGGCACTGAGGCTGGAGGTCGCCATGGACACGGCGACCGTCAGCAGCACCACCACCAGCCAGCCCAGGCCGACCGACTCGATGCCGACGCGCAGGGCCCACAGGGCCCAGGACGTCAGAGCACCGAGTCGCGCCCGCGACAGGTTCAAGCGCTTACCTCGCGACCCAGCTGGTGGAAGAGCTCGCGGGCGATCTCCGCGGTCTGGCTGGGAGTGCGCCCCACCCGGACGCCGACGGCCTCCAGGGCGGTCTTCTTGGCCTCGGCGGTGCCCGACGAGCCGGAGACGATGGCCCCGGCGTGGCCCATGGTGCGCCCCTCGGGGGCGGTGAAGCCGGCGACGTAGGCGACGACGGGCTTGGTCATGTGCTCGCGGATGTAGGCAGCGGCGCGCTCCTCGGCGTCGCCTCCGATCTCCCCGATCATGATGACCAGGCGAGTGTCGGGGTCGGCCTCGAAGGCGGCCAGGGCGTCGATGTGGGTGGTGCCGACCACCGGGTCCCCACCGATGCCGATGCAGGTGGTGAAGCCCAGGTCGGACAGCTCGTGCATGAGCTGGTAGGTCAGGGTGCCGGACTTGGAGACCAGGCCCAGGGGGCCGGGCCCGGTGATGTCGGGCGGGGTGATGCCCACGTTGGAGCGGGCCGGAGAGATGATGCCCGGGCAGTTGGGGCCGATGATCCGCACGCCGTGGGCGGCGGCGTAGGCGCGCATCCAGGTCGCGTCGGCCACCGGGATGCCCTCGGTGATGACGACGACGAGGCGCACTCCGGCGTCGACGGCCTCGACGACGGCTCCCTTGGCGAAGGCCGGCGGGACGAAGACGACGCTGACCTCAGCGCCGGTGGCCTGCCTGGCCTCGGCGACGGTGCCGTAGACGGGGACCTCGACGGTTCCGGCCTGCACCTCGGCCGCGCCGGGGCCGATGGGGGCGATGTCGAAGGTGACGGTGGTGCCGGCCTTGCGGGGGTTGACGCCGGCGACGACCTTGGTTCCGGCCGAGAGCATGCGGGTGGTGTGCTTGCGGCCCTCGGAGCCGGTCATGCCCTGGACAATGACGCGGTCGGTCTCGGTCAGGAAGATGCTCATGTCTCAGGCCTCCTTGGCTGCGGGCTGACCGCTGATCTGCTCGGCGATGGCGGTGACGACGTCGGCGGCCCCGTCCATGGTGTCGACGACGGTGACACCGTCGATGGCGGCCTCGGCCAGGATGGCGCGGCCGAGGTCGGCGTTGTTGCCGTCCAGGCGCACGACGACGGGCTTGGGCAGCCCGCCCAGGGACTCAACGGCGGCCACGATGCCCTGGGCGACGGTGTCACAGGAGGTGATGCCGCCGAAGACGTTGACGAGGATGGCGCGCACCTGGGGGTCGGAGGCCACGATCTCCAGGCCGGTGGCCATGACCTCGGCCGACGACCCGCCGCCCAGGTCCAGGAAGTTGGCGGGCCTCATGCCGCCGTGGCGCTCACCGGCCCCGGCGACGACGTCGAGGGTGGACATGACCAGGCCGGCACCGTTGCCAAGGACCCCGACCTGGCCCTCGAGGCGCACGTAGTTGAGGCCGGCCTCGAGGGCGCGGGCCTCGAGGGGGTCGGTGGCCGCGTTGTCGACGAGCTCGGCGTGGGCGGGGTGACGGAAGCGGGAGTTGTCGTCGAGGGTGACCTTGCCGTCCAGGGCGATGATGCGGCCGTCGGCGGCTTTGACCAGGGGGTTGACCTCCACGAGCGTGGCGTCCTCGGCGGTGAAGACCTCCCAGAGGCGCTCGATGACGGCGACGACGTCGTCGGCCAGGGGGCTGGCCTCGAAGCCGGCGACCTCAACGATCCGGTGGGCGACCTCAGGGGTGATGCCCTCGAGCGGGTCGATACCGACGCGAGCCAGGGCCTCGGGGCGCTCGGCGGCGAGGGTCTCGATGTCCATGCCGCCCTCGCGCGAGCACATGGCCAGGTACTGGCGCTCGGCTCGGTCCAGGAGGATGGAGAAGTAGTACTCGGCGTCGATGTCGACGCCGTCGGAGATGAGGACGGCGCGCACGGTGTGGCCCTTGATGTCCATGCCCAGGATGTCGCGGGCGCGGGCCTCGGCCTCATCGGCGGTGCGGGCGAGCTTGACGCCGCCGGCCTTGCCGCGGCCGCCGGTCTTGACCTGGGCCTTGACGACCACCAGCTCGCTGCCCGCATCGAGGAGGGACTGCGCGGCGCTGCGTGCCTCCTCGGGGGTCGTGGCCACGGCGCCGTCGAGCACGGGGACGCCGTGCTGGCGGAACAGGTTCCTGGCCTGGTACTCGTAGAGATCCATGCAGCTGATCCTCTCGGGGCATGTGGATGGCTTGTGGGGCGCGGGCCAACGCCGGGCGGGCGCCAATGGTGAGCCTAACGTCCCAGGACGCTCCAGGCGGGTCGGACACGGGGCGGACTTCGGGCTGTCTCACGCAGGGCGGCCGCGACGTCTCACGGCGAGGCGGGGCGGGCGGGTGCGGCCGCTGTGGCCCGGCGGGCCTGACTACGACTGGTCCTCCGTCGCGGCCCGATACCCGGCGGCCGCTGCGGCCCGGCGGGCCTGACGATTGACCGATGTGCTGCCGGTCAGTCACCCGGTCGGGCTCACCTCGCGGCACGAGGCCTTCGGCCGTGAGCTCCGTCGAGAACGTACTTTCGGCATGAGGACTGCGTTCTGTCATAGATGACTGGGTCCAGAACGCAGTCATCTTGAAGGAAAGTACGTCCCCAACACGAAACGCAGTCCCCGATCAAGACGCAGGTCTCCGGCACCTGCTCCGACCTCTGCGCTTCGAGCCCGACGTCGTCCACAGCGTAGGATGGCAAGAGATGGAGCAGGTGGCATGAACGAGGTTCCCGAGGATCTTCGGGGCGGGTCGACCAAGGTCACCAAGGTGGGTGGCAGAGTCCTTCGTAATCGGCGCCAGGGCAGCACCAATGTCGAGTGGCTGCTCACCGTGCTGGAGCGCCGGGGGTTCAGGTACTCACCGAGATTTCTTGGTCTGTCCGACGACGACCGGCAGGTCCTCGAGTTCATTGAGGGCCAGGCCGGCGCCTACCCGCTGCCTGAGGAACTGCGCCACGATGAGGCGCTCATCTCAGCGGCCCGGGCGCTGCGCTCGCTGCACGAGGCGACCAGCGGCCTGGCGACCCAGGTGGTGGACGGCTGGATGCTGAATGCGGTTGAACCCTGCGAGGTCATCTGCCACGGGGACTTCGCGCCGTACAACTGCGTGTTCGATGGAAGCCGGCTGGTCGGCATCATCGACTTCGACACCGCGCACCCGGGCCCTCGCATCCGCGACGTCGCCTACGCGATCTATCGGTTCGCCCCGCTCACCGCACCAGGAAACGCGGCCGGCTTCGGTTCTCTGGCCGAGCAGGCTCGGCGGGCTCGCCTGTTCTGCGACGAGTACGGCGAGGTGAATCGGACTGAGGTCATCGAGGCCGTGTGCCGACGGCTGCTCGATCTGGTCAGCTACATGCGCTCGCAGGCGGCGCAGGGCGACACTGCATTCCAATCCCATCTCGACGACGGCCACGACACCGTCTATCTGCGCGACGTCCACTACCTGAGGACCAACGCGGCGGCGCTCACCAGAGCGCTCATGTAAGAGGCCCTCAGGGAACCACCGCGGGATCGCGGCGCGAGGCCTTCGGCCGTGAGCGCCGTCGAGAACGTACTTTCGGCATGAGGACTGCGTTCTGTCATAGATGACTGGGTCCAGAACGCAGTCATCTTGAAGGAAAGTACGTCCCCAACACGAAACGCAGTCCCCGCCCAGGAAGTACGTTCTCAATCCTGAGCTGAGCGCTACGACGCGAATTACCATGGATTGATAGGAGCGAGAGCAACCCGAGGGGAGAGGTCATGCCCGCACTGACGGCGACGAGCGCACTGGTCGGCGCCATGGTGCTGCTCGGCCTCTGGAGCGGCAGGAGGTGGGGCCGACGACGCAAGCGCGCCCTCGACGCCGAGGCCCACAGCTTCCGCATCCGCCGAGGCGGGTAACTCCCTGGTCGCGGACTTGCTGTCCCCCTGCTCCCGAAGCAGGGGGACACATTGCTCCCCTCATCCATGGGGTCACCGGGGACCGGCAAAGGTGTGGAAGCCACTCCTAGGAGACACTCCTGGGACCACAGGCGGATGACGTGGCGGCGCTCACCAGCAACAATAAGGGTTGATGTCCTCCCGGCCGACGCCGGGAGCCAGGCCCACCGGCGACCTCAGGGAAGGACCCCACATGCCAGCCGCCATGTCCTCAGACACCGCCCTCTCCCCCACCGGCTCCTCTGCTGACCCCGGCTCGGCGACGTCGGCCGGCCCTCTGCTCGGCCTGGACGGTGAGCCCCTGCGCATCGGGGTCCTCACCTCCGGCGGTGACGCCCAGGGTATGAACGCGGCCGTGCGAGCCGTAGTGCGCACCGCCATCCGCCTGGGGGCCAAGCCCTACGCGGTCATGGAGGGCTGGGCCGGCGCCGTGGCCGGCGGCGACGGCATCCGCCCCCTGGAGTGGGACTCGGTGGGCTCCGTCCTCCAACGCGGCGGCACCATCATCGGCACCGCCCGCTCAGCCGAGTTCCGCGAGCGCGCCGGCCAGCTGGCAGCCGCCCGCAACCTCCTGGAGCACGGCATCGACCGGCTCGTGGTCATCGGCGGCGACGGCTCCCTGACCGGCACCAACGAGTTCCGCAAGAACTGGCCCTCCCTGATAGAGGAGCTCGTCGAGGCCGGCGACATCAGCGCGGAGACGGCCGCCGCCCATCCCGTCCTCATGGTGACCGGCCTGGTGGGCAGCATTGACAACGACCTGGTGGGCGCCGATATGACCATCGGCACCGACTCCGCCCTCCACCGCATCCTGGGGGCCATCGACGACATCTCCTCAACCGCGGCCTCCCACCAGCGCACCTTCGTCGTGGAGGTCATGGGCCGCCACTGCGGCTACCTGGCTCTCATGGCGGCCGTGGCCGGGGGCTGTGACTACGTCCTGGTCCCTGAGCTTCCCCCGGGCAAGGACTGGGAGGAGGACATGTGCTCCAAGCTCAAGTCGGGTCGGGAGGCCGGGCGCCGTGAGTCCATGGTGATCGTCGCCGAGGGCGCCACCGACCGCGAGGGCAACCGCATCACCGCCGACGACGTCCGCCAGGTCATCGCCGACAAGCTGGGAGAGGCCGCCCGCGTCACCATCCTGGGCCACGTCCAGCGCGGTGGCCGACCCAGCGCCTACGACCGCTGGATGTCCACGCTGCTGGGCTGCGCCGCCGCCCGCGAGGTGGTGGCCATGGAGCCGGGCAGCGAGCCGGTCATCATCGCCGAGCGTCACAACCGCATCCGGCGCCTGCCGATGATGGAGCAGATCGCGGCCACCCGCGCCGTCAAGGACCTCGTGGCCGCCCACGACTACCTCGGGGCGATCCAGGCCCGCGGCGCCAGCTTCGGCAAAATGCTCGAGCTGTTCGAGACCATGTCGACTCCCCCAGCCGATCCGGTTCCCGGCGCCGGCTCGACGCCGTCGTCCTCCGCCCGCCCCAAGCGGGTCGCCATCATCCACGCCGGCGGCCTGGCCCCGGGCATGAACACGGCGGCGCGTGCGGCCGTGCGCCTGGGCATCGACCACGACTTCACGATGCTGGGCGTCTACGGCGGCTTCCCCGGCCTGCTCGACGGCGACGTGCGCGAGCTGACCTGGGCCGACGTCGAGGGCTGGGTCGGTGACGGCGGCGCCCAGCTGGGCACGCGCCGCGAGGTGCCCACCATCGAGCAGCTCTACGCGCTGGGGCGGGCCATCGAGCTCCATGAGATCGACGCCCTGCTGGTCATCGGCGGCTACAACGCCTACCTGAGCGCCTACCGCCTGGTCACCGAACGGGACCGCTACCCCGCCTTCCAGATCCCGATCGTGTGCGTGCCGGCCTCCATCGACAACAACCTGCCCGGCTCCGAGCTGAGCATCGGAACCGACACGGCCCTCAACAACGCGGTGGTGGCGCTGGACTCCATCAAGCTCTCCGCGGCGGCCTCCCACCGCTGCTTCGTCGCCGAGGTCATGGGCCGCAAGTGCGGCTACCTGTCCCTGATGTCCGGTCTGGCCACCGGCGCGGAGAAGGTCTACCTCAACGAGGAGGGCATCACGCTGGCGGGCCTGGCCGCCGACTCCGAACGGATGGTGGAGTCCTTCCGCTCGGGCCGCAGCCTCTACCTGGTCATCCGCAACGAGCGGGCCAGCGTCAACTACACCACCGACGTCCTGGCCCACATCTTCGCCGAGGAGGGCAAGGACCTCTACGACGTGCGCGAGGCGATCCTGGGCCACCAGCAGCAGGGCGGCAGCCCCACGGCCTTCGACCGGATCATGGCGACCAAGCTCGTCGCCTACTCCCTGGAGCTGCTGGCCGGCGCCCTCAAGCGCGGCGAGCCGACGGCCTCCTACGTGGGCCTGGTGGGGGGCAAGGTCTCCAACCACCCGTTGGACCGCATGAACGACGACCTCGACCGCGACAACCGTCGCCCCCGCCACCAGTGGTGGCTGGGTCTGCGCCCCGCCATCAGCCTAGTCAGCCAGAGCAGCGGCACGCTGGCGCTCAAGGACGTCCCCGACTTCGGTGAGGCGGTCGACGACGCGGCCGGTGAGCGGAGGTAGCACGGGCCTGCCCTCCCGCCCCGGCCCGCAGCGCGAGGCGCCCCCACCCGGGGCCGCAGGCACCTGCGCCGGGGCGGGCGCAGCCCGCACTCGCGCAAGTGCCTGGGCGGCCCTGGTCCTGCTCGTCGGAGGACTGTCGATCGGTGTCGTCCTGGCCCTGGTGGGCGGCCCCTGGCAGGTCCTCGCCGTCCTGCACCTGGGGGCACTGGCGATCTGGTTCCTCGTATGGCGCCGCAGCTGGCGCGACCTGCTGCGCTCCGCTGGACCTCGCAGTCCCTGGCTGCTCTTCGCCGTCGGGGCGGGCCTGTGCGCTCTCAGCGCCGTGGCGCACCATTCGATCGACAACCCGGGAGTCGTCCTCGCCCCTGTGACACCTACCGGGTTGCTGTCCGCCCTGGCCATGGCACTGGGGGTCGGTGTGCTCATGAACGCCGTCCCCGAGGAGCTCTCACTGCGCCGCTGCCTGCTCGATCCCCTGCGGGCGCAGTTCGGGGACGGGTTCGCCCTGTGGACCACGGCCCTGGCCTTCGTCGTCATGCACCTACCCACCTGGATCTCCTCTCACGCCACCGCCTCCACCTAAGCCGCTGAGGTCCCCGAGAAGCTGCTCTTCGGCCTGGTGGCCGCCTGGTCCGTCCTGCGCCTGGACTCCCTGGCCTTTGCCCTGGGCATGCACGTGGGCGGCAACTTCACCGGTGTCCTGCTGGACTCTCTGAGCCGGGAGGAGACTCTGAGCGGATGGAGCCGGTTCACCGCTCCGTTTGTTATCGCCCTGCTCACCGAGACGCTGGTGACGGCCGCAGCCGTCTGGTACCTGGGACGCCCGAGCCGCACGTCGAGGCCCCGCCACTAGGCCGGGTTGCGGAAGCCTGTCGGACTCTGGACTGCCCCGGGATCTCGCGGACGCACAGCAGGCCTCACGGACTGTACCCACGACATCCGTCGTCGAGGGCTGGGGTGCGTCCGCGACGAGCCACGTGCTTGGCCCCGCCTGAGCCGCGGGGCCGGGTATCGTGCCTGGCGTGCGCGCGCTGACCCGACCCCGGTTCCTGGCGGCTGCCGCCTTAACGGGCGTGGCCGCGGGTCTCATCGGGATCGCGATGGCGCTGCTCCTGGAGCTCTTCGAGTCGCTGTTCTACGGCGTCACCCATGGCGGCCTCCTGGAGCGCCTCGCCACCGCCCCACCCTGGCGGCGTGTGCTCGCCCCAGCCATGGGGGGCGTCGTCGCCGGTGGCGTGTGGTGGTGGCTGCGCGCCAGTGGTGGGGTCGCCGACGTGGAGACCGCCGTCGCGGACCGCAGCGGCGAAGCGGCCGCACGGATGAGGCTGGTGCGCGCGTTCGTCGACGCCGTCACCCAGGTCCTCACCGTCGGCTCGGGAAACTCGGTGGGCCGCGAGGGCGCCCCGCGCCTGGCTGCCGGTACCGTGGCAGCCAGGCTCACCACGTGGCTGGGGATCGGCAGGACCGAGGGTGCCATCCTTATCGCCTCGGCCGCCGGTGCGGGTCTGGCCGCCATGTACAACGCGCCGCTGGGCGGGGCGGCCTACGCCGTCGAGCTCGTCATGGTTACCGGGATGCGGCGGCGCGGAGCCGTCGTGGCGGTGCCGGTGTGCGTCATCGCCACACTCGTCTCCTGGTTGCACTCCTGGGGACGGCCCACCTTCGAGGTCGCCTCCCCGGGGCCGTCGTCGGGGACCGTCCTCGGGCTGGTCCTGCTGGTGCCCGTGGCCGCCGCGCTGGGCGTGGGAGCCAGGCGGCTGTGGTCATGGATGCTGACGCACCGGGTGCGCGTCACCCGTTGGCTGCCCGCGGCGATCGGGGCGGCGGGACTGGTCACCGGGCTGGTGAGCCTGTGGGTCCCGGCCGTCGTCGGCAACGGACGCGACGCCATGGAGGTGGCCCTGGGCACCCACGTTCCGGAAGCCTCGAGCGGCGCTGCGGGTGCAGTCCTCATCATGCTGCTGGGCATCGTGGTCCTCAAACCGGTCCTCACCGGGCTCACGCTCGGAGCCGGAGCCACCGGTGGACGCCTGGCCCCCTCCCTGGCTGCGGGATCGAGCGCCGGAGCCGCCCTGGCAATCGCGCTTCAGGCCTGCGGGATGGAAGCCAATGTCCTGGTCCTGGCGCTGGCGGGCGCCGGCGCCGTCCTCGCCACGACCCAGAAGGCCCCCGTCTTCGGGATCGTCTTCACCTGGGAGCTGGCCCGGGCCGGAGCCTGGACGCTGGTGGCGCTGATCGTCGTCGTCCTGGCGGTCACACTGGTGACCTCCCCCGCCTGGCAGCATGCCCTGACCGCCCGACGACGGCGCTCCGGGACGCGATAGGTCGGAGCCTCCTGCCACGCATCAGGGTCATTAATTCTTCCGATCGACCGTATACTCCTGCGCGTATCGCGACAGACAGATCACCATTTCTCACCGGAAACGTCATGGATCGTCGCAACGACACCGCACCACCTCGTCACGCGTTACGGCCCTCCACAGCCGACGCCTACACCTTCGAGACCGGGCAGCCAGCCGTCTCCGAAGGCATCACCCTCGCTGCCGTCGCCCTGCTGTTCGGCGCTCCGGCGCTGGGAACCGCTCTGGCGCTTATCCGGGGGCCGTGGGCCATCATGCTTGCGATCCTTCACCTCGGTGGGCTGGCCCTCTGGTTCGGGCCGGCCCACCGCACCTGGCGCGATCTGCTGGCCAGCGGCGGCATTCGCAGCAGAACCGTGCTCTTCGCCGCCGGGGCCCTGGCCGGAGTCGCCTTCGGTGGCCTGCACGCCTGGATGGGGCCGACGGGCACCGGCCCCCTGTGGAAGCCGGAGATCACCGCCTCCACGGTGCTTGACGCGCTGGTCTTCGCCGTCGTAGCCGGCATCGCCTACAACGCGATCCCTGAGGAGATCACGCTGAGACGCACCCTGTTCGCACCAGTGCGGGAACGCCTCGGGGCAACGGCAGCCGTACTGGTCACGACGGCGTCCTTCACCGCCCTGCACCTGCCGACCTGGCTGACCTCCGACACCAGCCTCAAGGGCTACGCCTGGCAGATTCTCCACAAGGTGCTTTTCGGGCTGCTCGCCGGCTGGTCGGTGGTGCGGCTACGGTCGGTGTTCTTCGCCCTGGGACTGCACGTCAGTGCAAACGCGCTGGGCCTGTTCATCGGCCGGCTCCAGAGCGAGAACCTGCCCGACTTCGAGATCTCGTGGCTCAACACCGCCATCCTGCTCATCGGCGCGGCCGTGGCTGCCGCTTTCATCTACCTCCTGGGCCGACGAAGAAAAGTGTCATCACCAGCCTTCTAACCAGCGAGAAGGGCATCATCAATGGCTTGGCGAAGAAACTCCGATCGGCTTTTACCGCTACGCTCGGCATACGCATCGATGGCTCGTAAACGCGAAGCAGGTATGCGGAAAGAGATAGTCCTCATCTCTTCCTCGTACAGACGAGGACGACCCTGTACTACAGGACCGAGCCGCCCCTTCCAGGTGCCTGATTCATAGTCGGCAGCCAAGGAATCAAGTTGCTCGTCAGTCACCTCGAAGGCGGCGTTGATCTGATCGCGGTTCATGATCTCCTCCTGTCGATAGATAGTTCCTTGAGAGTCTTTTGCGACGGCGGCGTCATGGCATGATAAACAAGCCAGTCCCCACGCCCATTATGAACAGCAACCATTTCCAGCAACCGACCCCTGGCATCTGCCCCCACTGAAACCCACGTGCGAGAGTCGTCCATCCGAGGCGCAGAGCGGATCGCATGTTTCCAGGCGGACAACACGTCCTCAACTCTCACCTCGGGATGACGTTCGTGGACACGCGGGTGAACAACGACCTCATCCAATCGCAACCCTCACTTTCGCACTACATAATCGTAATGCTATTTGGGCTCGATCGCCATCCTGCTCATCGGCGCGGCCGTAGCCGCCGGCCTCATCCACCTCCTGGGCCGACGGCGGAGGCAGCCCTCTGCGCTCAGTCCTTGATCGTGAGGATCTCGTTGACGTCGACGCGGTTCGGGGCGAAGGCCGCCAGCGCCGAGTCCGCGGGATGGCCCAGCGCGATCCCGACCGCTACGATCTCATCGGCTCCGATCCCCATGACCTCGCGCACCTCGTCCGGGTACATGACCAGGGCGTAGGCGTTGATGGCGCCCAGCCCCTTGTCCACGGCCGCCAGTGCGATCATGGCGGTGAAGGCTCCCAGGTCATGAAAGGACCACAGCGGCGAGCCCGCGGGGATGGTGACGTACAGGACTGCCTGGGCGTTGAACAGCCGTCCCTGCGATGCCTGGAACTCCTGGACGTCCTCACCCAGCTGTGCACCGATCTGCTCGCCGAGCGCAGCCATGTTCTCCTGGGTGGTCGGAGACCACTCTGTACGAGGCTTCACCGGGAGGTCGGCGTTTCCCTTCCTGCCGGCAGCGACGTCTGCGGCATGGCGCTTCTTGATCCCGGCCAGGGTGGCCCCTGTGGCCGCATAGACCCGCCAGGGCTGGGAGTTCACCCACGACGGCGCCTTCTGGGCGGTGCGCACGACGTCCACCAGATCCTCCTGGGAGACGGGCTGGTCGGTGAAGTCTCGCACCGAGTGACGATTGGCGACGACCTGGCTGAACTCCATGGTGCTCCCCTACTTCCGACATCCGCGGGTTTGTCCACCGAGACCAACGACCGGCCGGCCAGCACTATTCCAGTTAGTGCCGTCGGGTAGGCGCAGAGCGCCCCCAACCTCCTCAGGCCCGACGGCGCAGCAGCAGCGAGTCCCAGCCAACCAGGGCCTCCGGCACACCGACGTACCCGGAGCCGGGCTGGACATCCGGGTTACCGGCGCGCAGGAGCTGCTCGGCCCCGGCCCACTCCTCCGGATCCAGGCCCTCGGCAGCGAGCTCCGCCAGCAGGCCGCCCTCGCCGGCCAGGGGCAGGCTCTCTCGGGCGCACTGGGCGATGAGCAGCAGCTGCTCGAGGCGGCCCTCGCCCGTCTCATCCGGCTCCGGGGCACGCCACTGGCGCAGAATGACCCAGGCGGTGGGATGGGTGGCCGCCAGCAGCCGGAAGGTGCCCAGGGCGAGGGCGTCGTCGTCGTGCCGCAGGGTGATGAGGGATCGGTAGTGCTCGAAGACGCTGCCGGGCACACCCACCTGGGCGGCGGCATGGACGGTGCTGTGGTCGGGGGCGAGGTTGATCCAGGGCTCACCGGTGGTGAACCCGGCCTTCTCGCTGCCGTCCCACTGGACGGGGGTGCGGGCGTTGTCCCGGGAGATGGGGGCCAGGCCGGCCAGGACGGCGGCCGGGTCGTCGCCGGCGCGTACGCGCTCGTGGAAGTGGTTGACGGACTCCAGGTCCCGGTAGTCCTCAATGCCGCGGAAGACCGTGTTGGCCATGCCTAGCTCCTCGCCCTGGTAGACGTAGGGAGTGCCGCGGTGGGTGTGGAGGATCGAGGCGAGGGTCTTGGCCGAGCGGACACGCCAGGCCGGGTCGTCGTCACCGAAGCGGGAGACGGCGCGGGGCTGGTCGTGGTTGTCCCAGTAGGCGGAGTTCCAGCCCTTCTCCGCCGTCACGACGCCGGTGGGGTCGGTGACGGGGGCGAGCGCGGCCTGCCAGTCGGCGAGGTTGGTCTTGAGAGTGACGAGGTCGAGGGGCTGCGGGTCGAACTTGCCTCCGGGCCCGTCGGTGAGGCTCACGTGCTCGAACTGGAAGACCATGTCGAGCTCGCCTCGGGCGGGGTCGGTGTAGAGGGCGGCCTCACTCCTCGTGGCACCGGGCATCTCCCCGACGGTGATGACGTGGTCGGGCCGGGGCGCGAGGACCTGCTGGTTCATCTCGCGCAGGAACTCGTGGATGCGCGGGCCGTTGGCCACCGCGGCGAAGGCGTTGCCGTAAAGGTCTCCCTCGCCCTGGGGCGCATCGGTGAGCGGGTAGGTCTTGGAGATGAAGTTGATGACGTCCATGCGGAAGCCGTCGACGCCGCGGTCCAGCCACCAGGTCATCATCTCGTGGATGGCGCGGCGCACCTCGGGGTTCTCCCAGTTGAGGTCGGGCTGCTTGGGTGAGAAGAGGTGCAGGTAGAACTCCTGGGTGTCCTCGTCCCAGGTCCAGGCGGATCCTGAGAAGGCCGAGCCCCAGTTGGTGGGCTCGGTACCCGGCTGCCCGGGGGCCAGTCCGTCGACCTGTCGGGCGGGCCGCCAGATGTACCAGTCGCGCTTGGGGTCCTGCTTCGAGGATCGGCTGGCGGCGAACCAGGGGTGCTCGTCGCTGGTGTGGTTGACGACGAGGTCCATGACCAGGCGCATGCCGCGGGCGTGGAGGCCGTCGATGAGGGCGTCGAGGTCGTCCAGGGTGCCGAAGAGGGTGTCGATGTCCTGGTAGTCGGAGATGTCGTAGCCGTTGTCGTCCTGCGGGGAGCGGTAGACGGGGCTG
>CAUVMS010000011.1:0-37660 GCA_963552815.1 uncultured Actinomyces sp.
CCCCACCAAGAAGATCTTCAACACCCAGGGCCAGAACTACACGCCGGTGGACGCGGACATGATGCTGTCCTACCGGGAGTCCACCTCCGGCCAGCTCATGCACACCGGCATCAACGAGGCGGGGTCGGTCTCCCTGTTCCAGGTCGCCGGCACGAGCTACGCCACCCACGGCGAGCCGATGATCCCGGTCTACATCTTCTACTCGATGTTCGGCTTCCAGCGCACCGGGGACCAGTTCTGGGCCGCCGGCGACCAGCTGGCCCGCGGCTTCATCATCGGAGCCACCGCCGGGCGCACCACTCTGACCGGTGAGGGCACCCAGCACATGGACGGCCACTCCCCCATGATCGCCGCCACCAACGACGCCGTCGTCACTTACGATCCCGCCTACGCCTACGAGATCCGGCACATCGTGCGTGACGCCCTCGAGCGCTGGTACGGGCAGGACTCGGGCCGCAACCGGGACGTCATGTACTACCTGACCGTCTACAACGAGCCGATCCACCAGCCCGCCGAGCCGGAGGACGTCGACGTCGAGGGCATTCTGCGCGGTATCCACCGCATCAGCCCTGCTCCTGACGGCGAGGGGCCCGAGGTCCAGCTGCTGGCCTCGGGCGTCGGGATGCCGTGGGTCGAGGAGGCTCGTCGCATCCTGGCCGAGGAGTGGGGCGTGCGCGCCACGACCTGGTCCGTCACCAGCTGGAACGAGCTGCGGCGTCAGGCGCTGGAGGTCGAGAAGGCCAACTTCCTGGCTCCCGACGCCGAGCGGCAGGTCCCCTACCTGACGCAGAAGCTCTCGGACGCCAGTGGCCCCTTCATCGCCACGAGCGACTACGACCACCTGGTTCCCGACCAGATCCGTGCCTGGGTGCCCGGCGACTACTACACCCTGGGCGCCGATGGCTTCGGATTCTCCGACACCCGCGCCGCCGCCCGGCGCCACTACCTCATTGATGCGCAGTCGGTGGTGGTCCGCGCCCTCCAGGCGCTGGTGGAGCAGGGGCGGCTGGACCGTTCCGTCCTGGCTGAGGCCGTGGCGCGCTACGACCTGAGCAACGTCAATGCGGGCACCTCCGGGTCCCAGGGCGGAGAGTCCTGATCCAGGCCATGCGGCTATAGTTGGACGCACTGACCAGCTGCAGTGCCGGTGGAACGAGCTCCTCCTCGTTCCACCGGCACTGCCACGTCTGCCGAAAGAGGTCTTCCTGTGTCCCGATCCCCGTACCTGCGCTCGGTCTGCCTTCTGACCTCGTGTCTGCTCGCCGTGTCAGGCTGCTCGATCGTCCGACCGCTCCTCGCCGGCCCGTCCTCTGACACATCGAGCCAAGCCCGCAAGACCACCGCTGCCGAGAGCGGCGAGGAGGAGCCCACGGGCGACCTGGATGACACCAAGCCTCTTGACCAGTTGGAGTACGGCAACTGCACGTCCTCAGAGATACTCGAATACGACGACGATTTAACCGACAACGACGAGGAGGACAATCGCGCTCAGGCGGAGGCCCTGGTCACCAAGGTTGTTCCCGCCTCCGAGCAGGTCGACGTCACCGAAGGCGAGCTCTCCACCGATCAGGTGGTCAAGGTCTCGGCCGGCGCACGGAACGTAACAATCACCGCAACAAACCTGGTGGTCATCATCGAGGGAGAGATCGAGTCACTCACCGTTAACGGGTTTGACAACACCATCTGGATCCACGCCGCCAATAAAGTCACATTTGGATCAAGCGACGGCGACAATCTCAATTACGTCTTCTGGCGCTCCCGTCCGCCGCAGTCTAAGGTTGATCCGCACGGTCTTAATGTGGTTGGTAAAGACGTCCACGCCCCGATCATTCGCTCCTGCAGCGCGCTCTCGTGACGCGATAGAGAACAAGCGGCCTCCGCTATGCGAGCGGAAGCAGGTCACCGCGCTATCCGCAGCCCGATCGACGAAGGCCGTGTCGAGTCAGCTTCCCGACCCGGGCGCCGTCGGCACCACAGGAGGGGTCGACGGATCGGACCCGGAGTACACCTTCAGGTCACGGAAATGAGGACGCAGCAGGTTCTCGGGGCTGAGAATCTCATCGAGCACGGATTCCTCGAGCAACCCCATCTCCAGGACCACCTCTCGCACGCTGCGCCCAGAACGAGCGCACTCGCGCCCCACCCGGTCACCGTTGTGGTGACCGATCACCGGATTGAGGTAGGTGACGATCCCAATCGAGTCCAAGACGTTACGCCGGCACACCTCCTCGTTGGCCTCGATCCCCACGACGCACAGCTCGCGCAAGGTCGACATGCCGCGGGTGAGAAGGTTGATGGACTCGAAGATGGCCTGGGCGATCACCGGTTCCATGACATTGAGCTGGAGCTGGCCGGCCTCGGCGGCGAAGGTCAGTGCGACGTCGTTGCCAATGACCTTGAAGCAGACCTGGTTGACCACCTCCGGGATCACCGGATTGATTTTTTGCAGGCATGATGGACGAGCCGGCCTGCCGCTCGGGCAGCCTGATCTCCCCCAGCCCCGCACGAGGCCCGGACGACAGCAGCCGCAGGTCGTTGCAGATCTTGGACAGCTTGACCGCCAGGCGCTTGATAGCAGCGTGCATCGAGACGTAGGCGCCGGTGTCGCTCGTGGCCTCCAGGAGGTCCTGCGCACCTCGGATCTCCAGGCCGGTGACCTCGCGAAGCCTGTCAACGACGGTCCGTTGATAGTCGGGCGGCGTGTTGAGCCCCGTGCCGATCGCCGTAGCGCCGAGGTTGACCTCCAGCAGCAGGGCCGCATTATTGCGAAGCCGGCCGACCTCCTCCTCCAGGAGAACAGCGAAGGCCTCGAACTCCTGCCCCAGGCTCATCGGGACGGCGTCCTGAAGCTGGGTGCGCCCCATCTTCAAAACGTTGACCAGCTCGGCGCCCTTGGCACGCATGGCGGCAATGAGGCGCTCGAGCTCATCGATGAGGGAATCGACGAGCGCGAACAGCCCTAAACGAAATCCGGTCGGATAGGCGTCATTCGTTGACTGGGACTTGTTGACGTGGTCATTGGGGTTAACGATGTCATAACGGCCCTTGGCATATCCCAGGTACTCCAGCGCAAGGTTGGCGATCACCTCGTTGGTATTCATGTTGACGCTGGTACCCGCTCCCCCCTGAAACTGATCGACCGGGAACTGATCCAGGCATCGTTCGGCAACCAGCACCTGATCACAGGCCCATACGATCGCGCCCGCCACTTCCGGATCCAAGGCCCCAAGATCACCGTTTGCTAACGCCGAGGCCTTCTTGACCTGCACCATGCCACGGACAAAAGCCTCCTCATCGCCAACCACGGACCCTGAGATCTGAAAGTTCTCCATCGCCCGCAGCGTATGGATTCCCCAGTAGGCCTCCAAGGGCACTTCTCGTGCACCAAGAAGGTCTTCCTCCGTACGGGTCGCCTGCGTCATCTTGAGCCTCCGAGTCATCTAGTTGAGTGCATGTGGGCACGCGTCCATGCTGACACACAGTACGCCCGCACAGGTCATTGCAGTTTCACTTACCATGAGTTCCACAATGGTTACGCTATTGTAACCTGTCTAATCTGCGCAGCCTGGCCGACGCGCCACTCTTAGTTATCCCCGGTTTTTCAACACAAACTCGTGTCGAATCACACGGCGCGCCAATCAAGAACCTACTGCCATAACGATATTCCAGTCGGTAGCATCCACAGTATGGATGAGTTGAGCGCTCCGGGGGTGTCTGCACTGCGACAGGCGCAGGACACAATTATTGAACACTCATTGGACCGCATCAGTTCGGCCCATGATTTTTACCGGACTCTGCCGGAAGGATCCCGCGACCAGATCGCAGCGGTGGCCCGCCTGGGTGTCACGATGTTCGTCGACTCCGCGGAGAACCCCTCCACCGCGCTGGTTCCCTCCCAGATCTTCTCCGTCGCACCTGCGGCCCTGACCGGGGTCATCACGCTGGAGCAGACCCTGGCGCTGGTGCGCACGGTCCTCGACGTCGTGGTCGACGAGGCCCCTCGTGCCGTCCCCGACGAGGACCATGACACGGTGCGCATTCTCGTCCTGACCTTTGGCCGCGACGTCGGCTTCGCAGCCGCTGAGGTCTACGCCCGCGCCGCCGAGGCCAGAGGCGCCTGGGACGCCAGGCTTGAGTCCGTCGCCGTTGACGCGATGCTCCATGACGATCCCCAGGACGCCGTCACCCGCGCCGGCACCGCCGGCTGGAACGGCACCGGACCAGTGGTGACCATCGCCGCCAAGACCACCCTGGACGCACTGGGGGTCTCCCGGCTGCGGCATGAGTGCAGGAACCTCGCCAGCGACTGCCTGGTATCGGTGCGTGGCGACTCCGTCCTCATCGTCCTGGGAGGCACCGCCCAGTCTCACACCCCGTCCTCCAAGCACTCCTCTCGGGCTGAGAACGCCGAGCAGCTGGTGGATCAGGCGGCGATGCAGGTGGCAGGCGGCCTGGGAGGCTCCGCCGTCGTTGGCCCCGTGGTCTCGGGCATCTCCCAGGCGGGCCGTTCGCTGCGCTCGGCCCTGGCCGGGCTGCGCGCTCTGCCGGGATGGGCCGAGGCTCCCAACCCCGTCCACGCCGACGACCTCCTCCCCGAGCGCCTCCTGGCCGGTGACGAGCTGGCCGGGGAGCAGATCCTCAGCCTGGTCCACGCCCCTCTCCACGAGATGGGTGACCCCTTCGAGAGCACGGTGGCCACCTATCTGGCCCTGGGCGGAAGCCTGGAGGCCACGGCACGGAACCTGTTCGTCCACGCCAACACGGTGCGCTACCGGCTGGGACGGGTCAGCGAGCAGGTCGGCTGGGACGCGACCAACGCTCGCGACGGCCTCATGCTGCACATGGCGATCATCGTGGGTCGACTGGCCGTCGGCCGCGAGGACTGACTCACCCGCCCGGCCCCGGAGACGTCAGGGACACCGGCTCGGTTCCGTGCTCGTCACACCGATACCCCGTACCCGTCCCCGCACTCACCCACGTGACCGGCCCATCCACTCCGTCGGAGAGGGCCGGTCACGGCGTCTCGGTGGGAAGCCGATTCCGGGAAGCCCGCCACCGTCTGGGACAATGGTCTTAACCGCGGCGCCGCCACCGGCGAACCGCACCAATCTTCCAACCACAGGGTCACAAGGAGCCGCACCGGCCTCTTGCGGCAGCAGAAGGAGCCACCATGGCCGAGCAGAGCAACGATGACGTCCTGTCCGTCATCATCCACATCGTCAGCGAGGAGTCCGGTGTCGATGTCAAGGACATCACTCGTTCCAGCACCTTCGCCCAGGACCTCGACGTCGACTCGCTGGGGCTGCTGACGATCGCCACCCAGGTCGAGGAGCGCTTCGGTGTCGCTCTGGACGACTCCCTCATCCCGACGCTCCCCACTGTCGGAGCCCTGGTGGACCTCGTCAGCACCAAGAAGGCCTGACACGCCATGCCTCCGGCAGCGGTCTGCCCTCCCGGAGACGTCGTCGTCACCGGCCTGGGTACCGTCAACCCGCTGGGCGGTGACACCGCCTCCACCTGGAGAGCCGTGCAGGCAGGTACCTGTGCGGTTCGCTCCCTCGAACCGGAGTGGGTGGAGGAGTACGAGCTGCCGGTGCGCATCGGCGCTCCCCTGGCGATCGATCCCGAGGAGCTGCTCCCGGCCCGCCAGATACGCCGCCTCGACCGCGCCAGCCAGTGCGCATTGCTGGCCGCCCGTCAGGCTTGGGAGCACGCGGGCTCGCCGCAGGTCGCCCCGCAACGCCTCGCGGTGTCTGTCTCGCCCGGGATGGGGCCGGTCCTGTCCGTCATGGAGGCGTGGGACGCCCTGCGGGACAAGGGTCCCCGGCGGGTCCTGCCGACGGCCGTTCCCGCGCTCATGCCCAATGCCCCGGCGGCGGCTGTCGGGATCGAGCTGGGCGCACGCGCAGGCATTCACGCCCCGGTGTCGGCCTGTGCCTCGGGCGCTGAGGCCATCGCCTACGGCGCGGACCTCATCGCACTGGGGCGGGCCGACGTCGTCGTGGCCGGTGGAACGGACGCGGCCCTCCACCCCATGACGGTGGCCGCCTTTGGCGCCATGAGGGCTCTGTCAACACGCAATGAGGACCCGGCAACCGCCTCACGACCCTTTGCGCCGGACCGTGACGGCTTCGTCCTGGGTGAGGGCTCCGGGATCCTGGTTCTGGAGAGCGCCGAACACGCCCTGTCCCGCAACGCACAGGTCCTGGCCGTGCTCGCCGGCTCGGCGGTGACCGCTGACGCCTACGATGTGGCCCGCCCCGAGCCGTCTGGCGCGGAGCAGGAGCGGGCTCTGCGGCTGGCGCTGGATCGAGCGGGTCTTGACGCCAGCGCCATCGGGCACGTCAACGCCCACGCCACCTCGACACCAGCCGGCGACGTCGTCGAGGCGAGTGTCCTGACCCGGACCACGCCGGGCGCGGCCGTCAGCGCGACCAAGTCCTCCACCGGTCACCTCCTGGGCGGGGCCGGTGGTCTGGAGGCCATCCTGACCGTCATGGCGCTGCGTGAGCGGTGGGCTCCGCCGACGCTCCTCCCAGCCGGGGTGGATCCGGAGCTGGACGGACTCGGCCTGGACGTCGTCGGACCGCAGGGGCGCCATCTGCCAGGGCTGGAGGCGGCGGCCAGTACCTCGTTCGGCTTCGGGGGACACAACGTCGCGCTCGTCTTCACCCGACAGTAGACGGCCAGTACCGGGTGGAGCCGGCTGTGACCCACCCGGCTGGACCTGGCCCGCCGCCGTCGGGCACAATAGTCGTGCATGCCGCGTACGTCATGACATGAGCCCGGTTGAGGGTCGAGACCGTTGGGGAAGGCGAATCTCGAAACCAACCAGGAGGCGATATTCATGATCGGTGCCTACACCCGCGGTGTACTTTTCGTGCATTCAGCACCTCGGGCGCTCTGCCCCCACATTGAGTGGGCAGCGGCCGAGGTGCTCGGTTCGCGTGTCCACCTGGACTGGACCGAGCAGCCTGCAGCCCAGGGCATGATGCGAGCCGAGACCAGCTGGGTGGGCCCAGCCGGAACCGGGGCCAGCCTCGCCTCCGCCCTGCGCGGCTGGGCGAACCTGCGCTACGAGGTCACCGAGGAGGCGAGCGTAGGGATCGACGGCGGCCGCTGGTCCCACACCCCCGACCTGGGGATCTTCCATGCCCAGACGGATGTTCACGGCAACGTTGTCGTCCCCGAGGACCGGATCCGTGCGGCGCTGGTCTACGCCGCGGATCCCGAGAGGATGCGCCGTGAGCTGGACCTGGCCCTGGGCCAGGCCTGGGACGACGAGCTCGAGCCGTTCCGCTACGCCGGGGCCGGTGCGCCCGTTCGCTGGTTGCACCGGGTGGGCTAGAAGCCCACAGAACGCGGATACGCCACCTCATCGTCGCCTTACACGGGTGGGGCAACAGACTTTCAGCCTGCTGCCCCACCCGTCTTGCGTCCTGGGTGCGGTCACAGCCCCTGGGCGCGCAGCTCCTTCATCGCCTGGGCCCGGTTCTTACGGTCGAGGCGGTCCAGGTAGAGGCGCCCCTCCAGGTGGTCGCACTCGTGCTGGATACAGCGGGCCATGAGCTCCTCCCCCTCGACGACCACCTCCTTGCCGTCCAGGTCGGTGCCCTCGGCCCGGGCGTACCAGGCGCGCTCCGTGGGGAACCACAGCCCCGGGACCGACAGGCATCCCTCGTCCCCGTCCTGGTACTCATCCTCGGAGAGCTTGACGATCTTGGGGTTGAGGATGTAGCCGATCTCGCCATCGATGTTCCAGGAGAAGGCACGCAGGCCGACCCCGATCTGGTTGGCCGCCAGGCCCGCACGGCCGTCCTCATCGACCGTCTCGAGCAGGTCCTCCACCAGGGACTTGACGGAGTCGTCGATGTCAGTGATCCAGTCGCACTCTGTGCGCAGGATCGGGTCGCCGATGATGCGGATGTCGCGGTATGCCATGGCGGCATCCTCCCATGACCCGAGAGGCAAGGTCATGTTCGGCCCATCGTGGAGCAGAGCACGTGCTGCACCGAAACAGGATCGACCGGACATCGTGATTATCGGCGCCGACTCCCTGGGAGACGGTGATGGTACGGCGGGTCTTGTCACAAAGACCGCGTACACGCTCACTGTCACAGGCCAGAACGCCGCCTGCTGCGCCACGTTCCGCCGATGACCCACGCTGGAGAACGACGGAGCCCCAGCCGGTGGGCTGGGGCTCCGAGAGATGGGCTCCTGCGGCTGGACTCGAACCAGCAACCGTCCGATTAACAGTCGGATGCTCTGCCATTGAGCTACGCAGGAATGCGCTTGACGCGCAGTGAACTTTAGCAACATCCCGCGGCAACGTCGAATCCGGCAAACCGCTGGAAACGTTGCAAATCCTGGGATGTCTTACCGTGTGGGCAGCCCCACACCCTCTCTGACGCGGTTCTCCAGCTCCTGAAGCGCCTCGGCATCCTCCTCATCTGAGACCTGGGACATCGTCGGTCGGGTCACGGAGTACAGGTGCCCGTCGACGCCGCGACGAACGCTGGCCGTGGCGGTAGCACCACTGGGAAGCGTCGTCACGGCGCTGTGGACGATGGCGGCCTCCACCCGCTGGCGCAGCGCTTTGGCGAAGGGAGCGACATCGGTGGAAGCGTAGGTGCTGCCGTCGCGGGTCCCTGCCGGAACACTCAGGACAAGGTCATCACGATCCGTATCCGTCCACCTCAGGGTGAAGGCCCGCTCGTCCGCGTCCCAGGAGCCCTGCTCCACCTCGTCCCAGGCGTAGTGCTCGGGCTTACTGTGTCCGCTGAAGACGACGAGGGCGTCCGTGGTGGCCGCTGCCCATGCGGAGCCGTCCTCGTCCAGAGGCACTGCCCCCAGAACGGGCTGACGCAGCTGCTCACGCATCTCAAGGGGCAGCGTTCTAGCGGATCGGGCGGATGAGCCTCGACGACGTCGCAGGATCGGCATGTCCGCCAGGCTACCCGCCCAGCTGCCCCGGGTGGGCCATCGGCAGGTGTCAGGTTCCCTGCCGGACGCGCATGCGGCGCTGCTCAAGGGCCGCGATCTGGGAGAACAGCTCGCGGTAGCCCTCCTCCTGTGGTGACATCCGCCGGTGCCGCGAGCGCATCTCAACGAGCTGGCGATTGATGCCCATGACGGCCAGGGAGCTGAGCACACCCTTGGTGTAGCGGTCCAGCCCTGTGGCGTCGACCTCCGTGCCGCGTCCCCGAATGGTCGGCAGCGGCAGGGGGGCCACGGCGAGCTCGGTGATGGCGGCCTCGACCAGGCCGATGGCGCCGTCGCGCACCTGCTGGAGCCAACGCTGCGTGGCCCGGCGCTGTGCCTCCTGCTCCCCCATGCCGGCGGCCACCGCCTGCTGCACCAGCCCCGGCACCTCCCCGGCGCCTCCGGCGGCGGCGACGGCCTCGTAGACGGCTCGGTGGGTGAGCTGACCGAAGGAGTCCGCCCCGAGGTCGTCGGCGCCGGCTCGGTGGGCCGCCACCGGGAACTGGATGATGACGGCCAGGGCCTCGCGTTCGAGCTGCTCCACGGGGTCGGTGACCGGCGGCAGGCCCCGCACCGGGGCGGCGGCGTCGGGGCCGACGGTCTCGTTGGCGGGCCACTGGCCGCCGCGCCCCGCGGAGGGCTGTGCCCCGCGCCGTTGGGCGGCCTGGACGGCGCTGTGGACCTCGGCGTCGGGAAGTCCCAGCCACCCGGCGAGCCTGCGGGTGTACTCGCGCTTGAGCGCCCGGTCTCGGATACCGGCGACCACCGGCGCCGCTGAGCGCAGCCCGCGCACTCTTCCCTCGGAGGTGTCCAGGTCCAGGTGGGACAGGGAGGTGCGGATGACGAACTCGAACAGCGGCACCCGCCTGGAGAGAAGGCGCGGGATGCCCTGGTCCCCCTCCTTCATGCGCAGGTCGCAGGGATCCAGACCACCCGGGTCGACGGCCACGAAGGTCTGGGTGGCGAAGCGCTGGTCCTCGGCGTAGGCGCGCAGGGCGGCCTTCTGGCCGGCGGCGTCGCCATCGAAGGTGAAGATGACCTCGCCTCCGCGGGCCTCGCGCCCCTGCCCGGTGACGACGCCTGCCGCGGGGTCGTCGACATCGCCCAGCAGGCGGCGCACGACGCGCACGTGGTCGGCGCCGAAGGCGGTGCCGCACGTGGCCACGGCGGTGGTCACCCCGGACAGGTGGGCGGCCATGACGTCGGTGTAGCCCTCGACGACGACGATGCGGTGGGAGCGGGCGATCTCCCGCTTGGCCAGGTCCAGCCCGTAGAGGACCTGGCTCTTGTGGAAGACGGCGGTCTCGGGGGTGTTGAGGTACTTGGGGCCCTGGTCATCCTCTGAGAGCTTGCGGGCCCCGAAGCCGACGGTCGCTCCGGTCACGTCTCGGATGGGCCAGATGAGGCGGCCCCGGAAGCGGTCGTAGACGCGGCGCCCGTCCTGTCCGCCGCGGCTGCACAGCCCGGAGTCGACCAGCTCGGCCTCGGTGTAGCCGGCACTGCGCAGGTGGCGGGCGAGGTTGTCCCAGCCGGTGGGGGCGTAGCCGACGCCGAAGTGCGCGGCGGCATGGCGGTCGAAGCCCCGGGAGGTCAGGAAGTCGCGGCCCGCCTGGGCATCCGGGGTGGCGAGCTGCTCGCGGAACCAGGCCTCGGCCAGCCGGTTGGCGTCCATGAGTCGCTGGCGGGTCCCCGGCTCCACGCCTCGCCGGACCGCACCGCCCTCCTCGTAGCGCAGCTGTACCCCGGTGCGATCCGCCAGATACTCGACGGCCTCAGCGAAGCCGAGGTGGTTGATCTTCTCGACGAAGGTGATGACGTCCCCGCCCTCACCGCAGCCGAAGCAGTGCCAGTAGCCGAGCTGGGGGCGGACGTGGAAGGAGGGGGTGCGCTCGTCGTGGAAGGGGCACAGCCCCTTGAGGGAACCGACCCCGGCGCTCTTGAGGGTGACGTGCTCGCCGACGACGTCCTCAATCCGGGCACGCTCGCGCACCGCCTCGATGTCCTCGCGCCTGATCAGTCCCGCCACAGGGCCATGGTAGGCGAGGCCGCCGACATCCTGGGCAGGAGGCTGCGCCACCCTCTGCTACACCGCAGAGAACATGCCGCACAGCCGGGCGTGCCAGGCACGCGCGGAGGTGTCCGTCAGGCAGGAGATCTGATCGACGACCACTCGCAGACGCGCGTCATCGTTCTCAGCCTGGTACCAGGCATCGGCCAGGACGGGGTCGATGGCCCTCCCGTCACCCGTCATGAGGGCGTCGGCCAGGTCGAAGATGAGTGTGCGCTGGCGCAGGTAGACCGGTTCGTGCTCACGCGGCTCCATGACGTAGCGCACGGCGATTCCCTTGAGCAGGAGGATCTCCGCTGCGGTCTCCTCGGGGATGACGAGCTCGGCCTCGTAGCGGGTCAGGGGGCCGCTGCCGTAGGCCTCGCGGGTCGAGGTGGCGACCGCTGAGACGAAGCGGCCGATGATCTCGCTGGTGAGGTTCTTCAGGTGTGCGGCGTCGGCCACCGAGCCGTGGTAGGAGCGGATCCAGTAGGGCTGAGCGGACAGCCTGTCGAAGGCCGCCCCTAGGGCGTCGGCGCTGAGGTCGTTGCCGTACCAGGCCCTGGTGGCCTCGAGCAGCTCATCGACCTCGCGCGGGTCGGTCAGGCAGGCCGGGTCCATGCGCCCCAGGGCGATGGCGTCCTCGACGTCGTGGACGGAGTAGCCGACGTCGTCGGACAGGTCCATGATCTGGGCCTCGATGCAGCGTCTGCCCTCGGGCGCTCCCTGACGCATCCAAGTGAAGATCTCCGCGTCGTCCTCGTAGGCGGAGTACTTGCGCGCGCTGCGCCCGCCCGGCCCGCCCGGTCCCCGCCCCTTGAGCCAGGGGTACTTGGCGACGGCGTCGAGGCTGGCCCGGGTGAGGTTGACGCCGACCGCTCGTCCGGTCTCGGCAAGGGTCTTGGGCTCTAGTCGGGTGAGAATCCGGAAGGTCTGGGCATTGCCCTCGAAGCCTCCGATCTGGCGAGCGACGACGTCGAGCGCCTTCTCCCCGTTGTGCCCGTACGGCGGGTGGCCCAGGTCGTGGGACAGACAGGCTGCGTCCACGACGTCGGGGTCGCATCCCAGCGCCTGGCCGAGCGCGCGCCCCACCTGCGCCACCTCAAGGGAGTGGGTGAGCCTGGTGCGCACGAAGTCGTCGGCCGCCGGTCCCAGGACCTGGGTCTTGGCGCCCAGGCGACGAAGTGCCGAGGAGTGCAGGATCCGGGCCCGGTCACGTTCGAAAGGAGTGCGCTGGGGATTCTTCGCGTGCTCGTGCACAAAGCGCTCAGCGTCCTCAGATCGGTACCCGGCCAGCCCAAGACGTCCGTTTCCATCGATACGAACAGGCTCGGATCCAGAATTCTGCACTGACATGGTCACAAGGTAACGCAGAAGCGGGTTACGATGGTCGTCACCATTCCGACACCTTCGACACCGTCCCAAGGGAGCAACGGCATCCGATTTCCTCAGCATGCGGTCGCCACACCCCTCGAGACACCGACGAAGCACTCCTGGGAGTAACGCTCCTGGGCGCGAGCCCGGCGGAAAGGAGACACCTGCCGTGACCACCACCACTACCCTCGTTCACCGACCCTACGACGGTCCGGAGGAGTGGTGGCGCCACGCGCTGGTCTACGAAATTCCCTCACCGGCCCTGGGAGCCGACGATCTAGAACGTACGGGCCCCATTGTCGAGCACGCCCTCCACCTGGGAATGGACGCGGTTCTCATTCGCCCGAGCCTGCTTGACGTCAGCTCCGAGCTGGATTCGATCCGCCGGTTCATTGACAACGCGCGCACCCTGGGTCTGCGCACCGTCGTGCGCGTCTCCGGCGCGCTCGGGCCGATCACGGGTCCCTACGCGAGGCAGACCACCGACTTCATCACAGGCCTGGAGGGCGCGGGCGACGACCTGCTGCACCGCTCGGAGGCCTATCTCCAAGCCGGTGCGGCCGGCATCGACCTGGGCACGATCGTGCCTCCGCAGGTCGCCGGCGAGAGCCGGTTGGACCGTCTGAGCGCCCACTTCGCCACGCTGCACGGCCAGCTGGCCGAGTATGTGGAGGACGGCATCGTCGGTGCCGACGTGACCGCCGACTACCCGGACTCGCTACGTCACCACCTCCAGGACGACTGGGTGCACCATCTGCGTGACGACTGCCTGACCCTGACGCGCTGGAACGCCGAGTCGCTCACCTCCCACCTGACACGGTCCCTGGACGAGCACGACCGCTTCGGGGCTCCGCCCACCTGGCGCTTCCTGCCTCCCCACATCCTGTCCGAGCAGCTGGACCCCGGGGACGGGCAGCGCTGGTACTCCGTCGACCACGACCAGCGGCTGCTTCGAGGGCTGGCGTTGCAGGCCATGATGCTGGCGCTGCCCGGTTCGCTCTACCTGCGCCAGGGTGATGAGATCGCCCTGTCCGACGCCGACAAGCCGACCACTCCACTGGAGCTGGCAAGAATGGTGGCCGAGCACGCTCAGGCGCAGTCCTCGCAGTTCGGCTCTCCCGCCGCGACCGTGCGGCACGCAGCTCATGTGCGGGCCGAGTACAACCTGGCGTGCGCCCCCATGGCCTTCGTCACCGGTCTGGAGTGGTGCCCGCCTGAGGCCCTGGCCTTCCTGGTGCGCGGCGTTCTCGTCGTCGTCAACACCTCCGACTCCCCGATCGTCCTGTCCGCCGAGGCGAAGGTGCTGCTGTCGTCTCAGCCCCTGCGGCAGGACCAAGGTCGCCTACTCGTCCCTCCGACGACGACGACCTGGCTGGAAGCCACAACCGTGGCCTAGAACATGCAGTTGCAAATTTCATTCGTCTATTGCATTCATTGCATTGACTAGTTAAATTGTGGTGCCAAGCGAGGGACTCCTCGCTCCGGAACCGATTCGAAGGAGAATCCCTGTGGCACCCACCCGCCGGTCCTTCCTGACGATGGCCACCGTCGCCGCCACTGTTTCAACCGTTGCAGCTTGTTCCAGCTCCCAGAAGGCCGCCGGCGCTGCCGCCTCCGGAGGCGCCGATCAGCAGGCCTCCGGCTCCTCCGGAGGCGATACCAACGCCGACCTGGTCATCTGGGCCGACCAGAAGAAGGCCGACTCGCTCAAGGAGATCGCCAAGAGCTGGGGACAGGAGCAGGGCATCACAGTGGCCGTCCAGATCGTCGCCAATGATCTGCAGCCCGCCTTCATCACGGCCAACCAGGCGGGCAACGGCCCCGACATCGTGATGGGCGCCCATGACTGGATCGGCAACCTGGTGCAGAACAGCGCGATCCGGCCAGTCGTTCTGAGCCCCGAGGCCGAGGCCAACTACTCCGACGTCGCTCTCAAGGCGGTCACCTACGACGGCCAGATCTACGGCACGCCTTACGCCGTCGAGTGCCTGGGGCTGTTCGTCAACAAGGCCCTGACCCAGGTCACCGAGCCGGCCACCATCGAGGAGATGATCGAGGCCGGCACTGCCGCCGGTACCGAGCTCATTCTCTCTCAGGCGGTCGACGAGAAGGGCGACGCCTACAACATGGAGCCCATCTACACCGCCGCCGGAGGCTACCTCTTCGGCAAGAATCCTGACGGCTCCTACAACTCCAAGGACCTGGGTATCGGCAAGGAGGGCTCGATGAGGGCCGCCGAGAAGATCGGGCAGCTCGGCAAGCAGGGGGTCCTGAGGAAGTCGGTCACTGCCGCCAACCACATCTCCCTGTTCACCGACGCCAAGGCGCCCTACCTCATTTCCGGGCCGTGGGCTCTGGCGGACATCAAGAAGGCAGGCATCGACTACCAGCTCACCAGGATCCCGGGTTTCGGGGACATCGAGGGCAGCCAGGCCCGCCCCTTCGCCGGCGTCAACTGCTTCTACGTCGCCTCCAATGGGAAGAACAAGGCCTTCGCCGAGACCTTCGTGGCCGATGCCGCCAAGGACATGACCTTTGCGGCTTCGATGTTCCCCTCCAATGAGCTCCCACCGGCGCAGAAGGACCTGGCCGAGAAGCTCAAGGCGGAGCAGCCGGACATGGTCACCTTCGCCGACATGTCCGCCCAGGCGGACCCCATGCCCGCGATCCCGGCCATGTCCTCCGTGTGGGAGCCGTTCGGGCGGGCCCAGGCCAACATCGTTGCAGGCGCCGACCCCGCCAGCACCATGGCGGGAGTAGGCGAGACCATCCGGGCATCGATCGACGGTTGATCCGCCCGGTCCCGGCCCCATGCGCCCAACCGCACGCCCCTAATTCGATCCCACAGTTCTTCTTAACTGCTTTCCCACTTCTGGAAAGGACCTGCAGATAATGACGTCCGCGTCCACAACGATCCCACGGGACAAGACCACGACCATCAGAGGCGTCATCGGACGCATCGTGGTCCTCTCACTCACACTGGTCGCCGCGATCTACCTCGTCCCGCTCCTCATCGCCTACCGAATGTGGATGTGGTTGGGAATCGTCATCCTCGCCACGGCGGCCATGTTCCTTCTGTACTCGACCAAGAGGTTCGTACCGGCCAAGTACCTCTTCCCGGGCACATTCTTCCTGACCGTCTTCCTCATCGTCCCGATCGTCCTGACCATCCAGACCTCCTTCACCAATTTCGGGGACGGATACCGGGGAACCAAGGAGGAGGCGATCACCGCCATCACCAATAACTCCATGGTTCGCACGGAGGACTCCCCCACCTACGGCCTGTCAGTCGCCACCGACGGTGACGTCGCCCAGGGTCCCTTCTCGTTGTTCCTGGTCAACCCGCAGACCAAGGAGGTCATGCGCGGAAGCGATGGGAAGAAGATGGAGAAGGTCGATTCCTCCACCGTCACCATCGACAACGGCGTAGTCACCAAGGCGGACGGATACACGATCCTGACTCCCAAGCAGATCAACACCGCCTACGAGGACATCACCTCCATGTCGGTACCCTTCTCGGACAAGACGACGGTCAAGGTCCAGGGCGTGCGCACCGCCTTCGAGGGAACGAAGCGAATGGTGTACGACAAGTCCTCCGACACCATCACCAACACCGCCACCGGGGATGTCTACTCCGTCAAGAAGGTGGGCCTGTCCGAGCACTTCGTCAACACCAAGGGCGAGAGCCTGGCCCAATCCTGGAAGCAGAATGTCGGCCTGGCCAACTACTCCCGGCTCTTCACCCAGGGAAATCTGGCGTCCCAGTTCCTCAAGGCATTTACCTGGACCGTAGTGTTCGCCTTCGGCTCAGTGCTGCTCACATTCGGCCTCGGTTTCTTCCTGGCCCTGACGCTCAATGACGACCGGATCAAGGGTAAGAAGCTCTACCGCTCCTTCCTCCTGCTGCCCTACGCTGTGCCCGGCTTCATCTCGCTGCTCGTGTGGTCGAACTTCTACAACCAGGACTTCGGCCTCATCAATCAGCTGCTCCACCTCCACGTCCCGTGGCTGTCCGACCCGACCATGGCGAAGATCGCCGTCCTGCTGACGAACACCTGGATGGGCTTCCCCTACATGTTCATCGTGTGCACCGGGGCCCTGCAATCCATCTCAGGGGATGTCAAGGAGGCCGCCAAGATGGACGGGGCGAGCGGGCTGCAGGCGACGTGGCGCATCATCACCCCGCTGCTGCTCGTCGCCGTCGCTCCGCTGCTGGTGAGCACCTTCGCCTTCAACTTCAACAACTTCAACGCCATTCAGCTGCTGACCGAGGGCGGCCCCTTCCCGGCTGGAGAGTACACGCGCGGCGGCACTGACATCCTCATCTCTATGGTCTACCGGATCGCCTTCGGCCGCTCCGGCTCGGACTTCGGATTCGCCTCGGCCGTCTCGGTCATCCTGTTCGCCGTCACCGGCGTCCTGGCCGCCCTGCAATTCCGAGCAACCAAGAAGCTCGAAGACGTCAACTGACCCAGCCGATTGTGGAGAGAACAGAGCATCACCATGAGCACCGCATCCAAGCCCGCGTCCAACAGCTCCGGGGCGGCTCCTGCCGCTGAGAACCGCATGTCCTTCTCGCGCTGGTTCCGCGAGATCGGCTGGAGGCACGTCGTCGGCGTCGTCGCACTGGTCTTCGCCGCCTTCCCCGTCCTCTACGTCATCTCCGCCTCCCTCAACCCGCTGGGGACAGTGGCCTCCACCGGCCTCATCCCCACCAAGGTGAGTCTGGTCAACTACCAGAACCTGCTATCGGGGGTACGCGGTCCCTTCCTGCGCTGGTACTTCAACACGATCGTTATTTGCGCAGTGGTGGCCACCGCCCAGGTCTTCCTGTCGCTGCTGGGCGCCTACGCCTTCTCCCGCTTCCGCTTCACGGGGCGCCGCGGCGGTCTGCTGGCCCTGCTCCTGATCATGATGTTTCCCGCGATCCTGTCGATGATCGCCATCTACACCATGATCTCGCAGATCGGCCAGGTGGTGCCCGCCTTCGGCCTCAACACCCTGGCCGGTTACAGCCTGGCTCTCATGGGCGGGGCTCTGGGGCAGGTGTGGCTCATCAAGGGAACTTTCGACACGATCCCCCGAGAGCTCGACGAGGCGGCCATCATCGATGGCTGCACGCATTGGCAGGTCTTCAGGATCATCCTGCTGCCGACGCTCAAGCCGATCATCGCCACGACCTTCCTGCTGGCCTTCGTGGCTGTCATCAGCGAGTTCCTTCTGGGGTCCATCATCCTGACCGACAACTCCCAGAAGACGCTGGCTGTGGGGCTCTACGGCATGCTCGCCGGTGACCGCTCCAACAACCTGGGCATCTTCGCCGCCGGCGCGGTTCTCACCATGGCCCCGGTGATCGCCCTGTTCCAGTACCTGCAGCGCTATATCGTCGGCGGCTCGATCTCAGGGGCGGTCAAGGGCTGATCGCGGCTTGTGGGAACCTCCCCGCCCTGATCCAGTGGCGGCGGCTCCGGGGCGTGCGGTACCCGATCGCACGCCCCGGATTCACGCAAATGTGCCGTGATCTGCGATGATTACGAGTGGAAGCCCGGGCGGCGAGCCACCGCTGGCCCCTGCAAAGAGGTTCCTGCACCTTCACTGATCCTCGTAGGATTCACTTATGCCACAACGACTCACCCTCATCGACATCGCCGATCAGGCGGGTGTCTCCACCGCCACCGTCTCGCGTGTGCTCAACGGAAAGTCCAATGTGGCCGACTCGACTCGTCGGCAGGTGCTCGCAGCGCTCGACATCCTGGGCTATGAACGGCCCGAGTCCGTGCACCAGGCCTCCCGGGGACTCATGGGACTCATCGTGCCCGAGCTGAGCAACCCGATCTTTCCGCTGTTCGCCCAACAGATTGAGCAGCTCCTGGCCCCCTCCGGGCACACCCCCCTGCTGTGCACGCAGACGCCCGGCGGGATCAGTGAGGACGAGTACATCGAGATGCTGGTGGACCGCGGCGTCGCGGGCATCATCTTCGTCTCCGGGCGTCACGCGGACACCACCGGTGACGTCACCCGCTACCAGCGTCTGCGCGAACGCGGGATCCCCCTGGTGACGGTCAACGGCAACGCGCCGACCATCAAGGCCCCGGGCTTCGCCACCGACGACCGTCGAGCCACCCACATCGCGGTGGACCATCTCGTCACCCTGGGACATCGACGCATTGGACTGGCCATGGGGCCGATGCGCATGGTGCCGGCTCAGCGCAAGCGTTCCGGATACGAGGACGCCATGAGCAAGGCCCTGCCTGACGAGCCGCTGCGGATCGAGGAGACGCTCTACACCTATGAGGGAGGCGTCAGCGCGGCACTGCGCCTGCTGGAGCAGGGGTGCACCGGCATCGTGTGCTCCTCGGACGTCATGGCGCTTGGCGTGGTCCAGGGCGTACGCCAGACCGGCAGGTCCGTGCCGCAGGACGTCTCCGTCATCGGCTACGACGACTCTCCGCTCATCCCGATGACCGACCCACCGCTGACGACGGTGCGTCAGCCGGTGGACGCCATCTGCCGGGCCGCCGTGTCCACGCTGCTCGCGCAGCTCGACGGTGAACGGCCCTCCGACACTGAGATGCTGTTCGCCCCCGACCTCATTGTGCGCGACTCGACCGCCACGGCTCCGACCGACTGACCCGTCCGCGATCCACGGGAGCGGCGCAGGAGCAGCGACGGGCTCATCGGTTCAACGCGACCAGGTGCGAGCCAGTCGCGCCCCCAGGTCCGTCAGCCTCGTCTCCAGCGCATCTGGACCATCGCAGTTCCAGGGCTCGACGGCGTGGGGCTCCTGTAGACTGTAGACGTTGGAGACGCCTGCACCGGCGAGCTCCCCGCGGGTGGTGGCGCACCGTCCGCACACGAGGACGCAGGGCAGCGCCTGCGAGGCGGCGTGCTGCCCGACGACGCCCACGATGCTGTCGGCCAGGACGTCGTAGAGCTCGCCCGAGGCGGTGACCACCAGGTCCTGGTCGCGCACCGTCCCTGACAGGTCGAGGATCTCCGCCATGACGCGTGCTCCGGGCCGAGCCCACGCTCCCAGGGACCGCAGCACCATGGCACTGCCCCCTGCCGCGCCGGTCCCCCAGGTTGAGGCACTCATCCGGACCGCCCCGTCGAGCTCCGGGTTCCCAGGAACCGACGACGTCCGGGTGTCGTCGAGCGCAGAGACGACGGGAAGCATCCTCTGCCCTCCTGAGGTGCTGTGACGGATGGTGTCAGCCGCGTTCACGGCTTCCATGGCGACGGCGCAGGCACGGCGGTCCAGCTCCTGGGCCTGCTCGGGGCTCAAGGAGGTGACCTCCGCCAGGGCCGCCCCGGCGCCGTTCATGCCTCCCAGTGCGACGTCGTCGGCCAGGACCAGCCCGAGGCTGCGGCCGGCCAGGAGGTCCATGGCCGCAGCGGCGCCGCCGAGGGCGTCGAGCGCTCCGGCCCCGCCGTCGTGGACGGCCGATCGCGACAGCCCGATCAGAAGCGTGTCGGAGGGACGGGTGCGCCGCAGAGCGGTGCCGATGACCTGTCCCAGGCCGTAGGTGCTGCCCTGAAGAGCCTCCTGGGCCCCCTCGTCTAGGTCGGTGGGAAGTGCCAGGAGGCGGGCGGCGTCGAGGAACCAGGTTCTGCCCTCCCCGGGGCGCCGGCTCGCGGCCCGCCGCGGGCCGCGAGCCAGTCGTACCAGGTCGACCTCCCGGACCTGTCCGAGCGGCCCCTGCCCCTGGATGGCCTCGCGGGAGGCGATGTGCTCGGGGGCGATCGTCTGGGCCGAGCCCGGACCGCCGTCGGCCATGGGCATCAGCGTCAAAGAATCGTCGGGACGTAGCGTGTGCCAGCCGCGCGCCAGGCAGGCGGCGACGCGGCCGGCTGGAAGACCGTGGCCCGAGCCGGCCAGAGGCACTCCGGCCGGCTCGGGCCACAGGCCACCGGGGGCGAGGAGAGCCTTCACGTGCTCATTCTCCGGCGGCGGAGTCGGTGAGCGCTCGCCATCACGAGGCGATGGCGCCGCTGAGGCGGGCCAGGAGGAGGACCTCAGCGACCACGATGTGCTCGAGCTCGCCCAGGTGCATGGACTCGTTCTCACTGTGGGCGCGGGTGTCAGGGTCCTCGATCCCGGTGACGAGCACCTGGGCCTCGGGGAAGGTCTCCTTGAGGGTGGCGATGAAGGGGATGGATCCGCCCTGGCCGATGTTGACGGCCTCGGTGCCCCAGGCGGCGGACAGCGCCCAGTGGGCGGCCTCGGAGGCGGGGGTGACCTCGGATCCGTCGAAGGCGGGCCCCGCCTCGCGGCCGATGACGGTCAGCCGCCCACCGAAGGGCACGTGCTTCTCCAGGTGGGCGACCAGCGCGTCCTGGGCCTTGGCGGGGTCCTGCCCGGGAGCGATGCGCAGCGAGAGCCGGGCCGTGCACGAGGGGGCCAGGACGTTACCGGCCAGGTCCAGAGGGGTGACGTCCATGCCGATAAGGGTCAGAGAGGGCTTGGTCCACAACTGGGCGGTGAGGTCTCCGGTGCCGACGAGCTCGACGCCGTCGAGGACCCCGGCGTCGGCGCGGAAGTCGGCCTCCGGATAGTCCGGGAAATCGGCCTCGGCCTGGGAGTGGCTGACCAGTCCGGCGACGGCGACGTCACCGGCCTTATCGTGGCAGGAGGCGATGAGGCGGCACATGGCGGTGGCGGCGTCCAGGATGGGACCGCCGTACATACCGGAGTGAAGCGCGTGGTCGAGCATGTCGAGGCGAACGTCGACCTGGACGACGCCGCGCAGCAGGGTGGTCAGGGCGGGGGTGCCGACCTTCCAGTTGGAGGAGTCGGCCACGACGATGACATCGGAGGCGAGCCGGTCTCGGTAGGTGCTCAGGAAGTTCTCGAAGGAGGGGCTGCCGACCTCCTCCTCACCCTCGATGAAGACCGTCACCGAGCAGGGCAGCTCGCCGTCGGTCAGGGAGGTCAGGGTGCGCAGGGCGTGGGCGTGGGTGATGACGCCGGCCTTGTCGTCGGCGGTACCGCGCCCGTAGAGCCGCTCGCCACGGCGCTCGGCGGTGAAGGGGTCGACCTGGTCCCAACCGGCCGGGTCGCCGACGGGTTGGACGTCGTGGTGGGAGTAGAGCAGGACGTGCGGGCTGCCCTGGGGTCCCTGCTTGTGGGCCAGGACGGCCGGCCGGCCGGGGGTGCCGTCGGGGGCGGGTACGGAGAGGATCTCGGCGTCCAGGCCGCTGTCGCGCAGGAGCGCGGCCACGGCCTCGGCGGAGCGCTGGACCTGGGACTGGTCGTGGCTGGAGGCGGAGACTGAGGGGATCGCGACCAGGTCGGTCAGGTCGGAGACAATAGCGGGCATGGAGGTGTGCACGGCGGCGCGCACGGCATCAACGGTGATCATGGTTTTCAGGGTATCGCGCCGCTACCGCTAGTCTGTGCACCGTGAGCCTGTTCAAGAAGCGCAGCCAGACCCCAGAGCCGGAGCCCGTGGCCGAGCCGGCCTCCAAGCCCGGCGGCAAGGGGCGCCCCACCCCCAGGCGCAAGGACCAGCAGGCCAAGAACCTGCGCCCGGTGGTCCCCAAGGACCGTGAGGCCGCCAAGCGGGAGGCGCGCGCGGCCCGGGACGCCGCCTGGAAGCGGCAGAGCGAGGCCATGGTCACCGGTGAGGAGAAGTACCTTCCGGCTCGGGAGAAGGGGCCGGTCAAGCGCTACATCCGCGACTACATTGACGCGCGCCTCAGCCTGGGCGAGTTCTTCATGCCCCTCGTCTTCATTCTGCTCATCATCTCCTTCGGCTTCAGCCGGATTCTGCCGCATTACCCGCTGGTGAGCTTCTACACCGTGGTGGCGATGAACGGCTACCTGCTGCTGGCGATCGCCGACTCGGCCTGGTGCTG
Source organism: uncultured Actinomyces sp. (assembly GCA_963552815.1). GTDB lineage: Bacteria > Actinomycetota > Actinomycetes > Actinomycetales > Actinomycetaceae > Actinomyces. The sequence continues at coordinate 22,262 of CAUVMS010000011.1, forward strand.
GTACCGGCTGCGCCGCCGGCTCAGTGAGAAGTTCGGGGCCGATCGGGTCAAGGACGAGGGAACGATCGTCTTCTACATCATGTCGCGCTGCTTCATGCTGCGGCGCTGGCGTCGTCCCGCCGCCCTGGTGAAGCGGGGCCAGTACCCCTCCTGAGCCCGAGCTCGTTGCGACCCGTTCCACCCGGTCCCACGACGGTTCCGCGTCGTGGGACCGCGCCGTAGAGTGGTGGTATGGAACACACGGTTGGATACAGGCGCTTGGGCGCTTCAGGACTGAAAATCACCGAGATCACCTACGGCAACTGGCTCACCCACGGCTCCCAGGTGGAGGCGGATACCGCCGTCGAGTGCGTTCACACGGCCCTGGACCTGGGAATCACGAGCTTCGACACCGCGGACGTCTACGCCAACACGGCCGCCGAGGAGATTCTGGGGCGGGCACTGGCCGGCCGGCGCCGCGAGTCCTTGGAGGTCTTCACCAAGGTCTACTGGCCCGTCGGCCCGAAGGGCCCAAACGACGTGGGTCTGTCGCGCAAGCACATCATGGAGGGCATCAACGGTTCCCTCACGCGCCTGGGCATGGACTACGTGGACCTCTACCAGGCTCACCGCTACGACCACGAGACCCCGTTGGAGGAGACCATGCAGGCCTTCGCCGACGTCGTGCGGGCCGGTAAGGCCCTCTACATCGGTGTCTCGGAGTGGACGGCCGAGCAGATCCGGGCCGGTCAGGAGCTGGCGGCGCAGATGGGGTTCCGCCTGGTGTCCAACCAGCCCCAGTACTCGGCGCTGTGGCGGGTTATCGAGGGCAAGGTGGTGCCCACCAGCCAGGAGCTGGGGCTGGGGCAGATCGTGTGGTCGCCCATGGCCCAGGGGGTCCTGTCGGGCAAGTACCTGCCCGGACAGGAGCCGCCCGCCGGGTCACGCGCCACCGATGACAAGGGCGGACGGCGGATGATCTCGCGGTGGATGCGCGACGACGTGCTCACCGCGGTCCAGGCCCTGCGCCCGATCGCCCAGGACCTCGGGCTGACGATGCCTCAGCTGGCGATCGCCTGGGTCCTGCGCAACCCGGCGGTCTCCTCGGCGATCGTGGGTGCCTCGCGCCCCGAGCAGCTGGAGGACACGGTCAAGGCCTCGGGCGTGCACCTGGACGACGACGTCATGTCCGCCATCGACATCGCCCTGAGCGACGTCGTCGAACGGGATCCGTCGCTGACCTCCTCCCCGGACAAGCACCCCGCCTGACCGAAGCGGGGGTCAGCGCGATGCGCGGCTCACTGAAGCGGCCGATGCGGTGGCCAGGGCGCGGTTGATCCGCCCTGGCCAGGCCGGTCCGTTGTAGATGAAGGCCGTGTAGGCCTGGAGCAGGTCCGCCCCGGCGTCGAGCATGAGCTCGGCATCCATGATGGAGGAGATGCCGCCGACGCCGATGATGGTGGGCTTGTCCCCCAGCCTGCTGCGCAGGCGGCGCACGACCTCCAGGGAGCGGGGCAGGAGCGGGGCACCGGACAGTCCTCCCTCCCCCAGGTCGTGGTCGATGGTCGTGTTGGTGGCCACCACTCCGTCCAGCCCCATGTCGAGGACCAGGTCGGCGACGGCGTCGAGGTCCTCGTCGGCCAGGTCAGGGGCGATCTTGACCAGCAGCGGGACGTGACGCCTTGCGGCCTGGTCCGCGGCCTCGCGCACGGCCTCGAGGATCGGGCGCAGCGCCTCGACGCTCTGGAGGCTGCGCAGCCCGGGGGTGTTGGGGCTGGAGACGTTGACGACGAGGTAGTCGACCCAGCGGGCCACTGCCGCGGCGGAGTAGCGGTAGTCCTCGACCGCGTCCTGGATCGGTGTCACCTTGGTCTTGCCGATGTTCGCGCCGACGACGATGGAGCGTCCCCGCGGTGTGCGTCGCAGGGCGCGCAGCCGCTTGGCGGCCTCATCTGCTCCGGAGTTGTTGAAGCCCATGTGGTTGCGCACGGCCCGCATCTGCGGATAGCGCCACATGCGGGGCTTGTCATTGCCGTCCTGGGCGTGGGCGGTGAAGGTGCCGACCTCGATGAAGCCGAAGCCGAGCATGTCCAGGCCCTCGACGGCCTGCCCCTCCTTGTCCATCCCGGCGGCGAGCCCCAGGACGCCGGGGACGGGCCGGGCGAAGGGACCACCCTGATTGGCGGAGGGGACCGGGAAGGCCGGCCGGCGCCCCCACATCTGGCGCACCACGTCCCTGATGAGGGGTACCTTGCCGGTCACCTCGATCGCGTCCAGGCACACGTCGTGGATCAGCTCGGGGTCGATGCGGGTCAGGACGGTCTTGTACAGCAGGTCGTAGAGCACGGTCTCAGGCTACCCCGGTACGGTTGGTGGGGTCGCGTCGCGGCCCGCCCGGCCCGCCGGCGGCGCTCCTGCTTCGCGCTTCGGGCAGTCTCCCGGTAGCGTGGAGTCAGTTCCAGCCCCGCTCACAGGCGTGTTCTCAGAGGTGGCCCGTGTCTTTCAACCGTGATATCCAGATCGATCCCAACCGGGTTCAGACCCGTTCCGGCGGCGGCCGGGGCGCAATGATCGGCGGCGGCTCGATCCTGACCGTCATCGCCGTCGTCCTCATCTCCCAGCTCACCGGCGTCGACCTGTCCTCCTTGCTGGGGGCGCAGCAGCAGGCGGGGACGACGCAGTCGACGGCCTCGTCGATCGACACCTCCGTGTGCACCAGCGGGGAGAGTGCCAACAAGTACACCCAGTGCCGCATGGTGGCCACCGCCGAGTCCCTCGACGCGGTATGGACGGACCAGCTGCCCGCCCAGGCGGGGATCGCCTATGCCAAACCCGAGTTCGTCCTGTGGGACGGGACCCAGATCTCCTCGGCCTGCGGCAACGCCTCCTCGGCAGTGGGCCCGTTCTACTGCTCAGGTGACCAGACGGTGTACCTGGACATGAGCTTCTTCTCCGAGATGGAGAAGTCCTTGGGAGCCGCTGACACACCCCTGGCGGAGGAGTACATCGTGGCCCACGAGTTCGGGCACCACATCCAGCACCTGACCGGCCAGATGGCGGCGGCCGACCGCTCGGGCAGCGGCGCGACCTCGGACTCGGTGCGATTGGAGCTCCAGGCGGACTGCTACGCAGGGATCTGGGTCAACCACGCATCCTCCACCCCCGACCCGGAGACCGGTCGGCCCTTCCTCAACCGCCCCACCAGCGAGGAGATCAGCGGTGCGCTGGGAGCGGCCGAGGCCGTGGGCGACGACCACATCCAGGAGCGGGCCAAGGGGCACATCGACTCCGACACCTGGACCCACGGCTCCTCCGAGCAGCGCGTGCGCTGGTTCACCACCGGGATGAACACCGGTTCGGTGCAGGCCTGCAACACCTTCGCCGTCGACGCCTCCCAGCTCTGAGGCAGCCGCGGCGACGCCGATCGCCGCCTTATCACTTCTCCCTCCCCACCGATCTCCGCGGTCTGACGGGGCCCGTCGCCTTCTGAGCGGCGGGCCCCGTTTGCGTGCGACGTGGCGTCACACCCAACAGTGGGTTCATGACGCACACGTCAACAGCAACATCGCCGGTACCGGACCTCAGGAGGACACCATGACCAGGGCACTCATCATTGTTGAGTCCTACTTCGGCAATACCCGGGCCATCGCCGAGGCCGTCGCCGCCGGACTGCTTGACGGCGGGGCCGAGGCTCAGGTCGTCGACGTTGATCAGGCTCCGAGCACCCTGCCCGCAGGCCTGGATCTGCTCGTGCTGGGAGCCCCCACCCACAACCGGGGGCTGCCGACTGCGACCTCGCGGGCCAAGGCCCGTGAGCAGGAGGGGACGAGAGGGTCCTCCCACGGTATCGGCGAGTGGCTGGGAAGCACGGCGCTTCCAGCCTCCCTCAACGTCTCCGCCTTCGACACGGTCATCTCCAGGGGCTGGCTCAGCGGTTCAGCGGCTAAGGCGATTGCCAAAACGCTGCAGCGTCATCAGGGTCGGCAGACGGCATCGGTCAGGAGCTTTGTGGTCACAGCGAGCAAGGGACCGCTGGCCGGTGGCGAGGAGACCGACGCCCGCAGCTGGGGACGCGAGCTCACGGATTCGGCGAGCGGCCAATAGGCAACGAGTCGCGCCATGCGAGACACGTAGGGCCGGGCACAGCTGGCAGGAGAAGGCCATCGGCTCGGCTCAGTAGTAGCGCCACTGCCGCATGTCTCGGTTGTAGACCTCGACGATCCGCGGATGCAGGAGCGTGGACGGCTCCATGGTCTCGGTGCGGGCAGGTTTGGTCCGCATGATGAACTCCAGGGTCGCCCGGTCCTGGTAGGTCAGTCCCTCGGGCAGGGGCCGGCTGATGAGGTTCTGCGGCATCTTGGTGGACAGCACGAAGCCCCACTCCCCGAAGGAGGGAATATTGGTCGAAAACGGCAGGATCTGCCGATCCGGCTGGGCGGCGGCAACGGTGCTGGCCACCGTGGAGAAGGCGTGGGGAGAGAAGAAGGTGGAGGTGGCCTGGGTGACCATGACGCCCTCGGGTGCCAGCCGCGCCTCGACATGCCGGTAGAACTCGGTGGAATAGAGCTTGGCGAGCTTCTCGTTGGAGGGGTCGACCAGGTCGATGAGGACGACGTCGTAGGCGGCGTTGGAGTCCCGGACGTAGGTGAAGGCGTCGTCGTTGACCACATGCACCCTGGGATCGGACAGGGAGGCGTGGTTGAGGTCCTTGAGCAGGCGGTTGCTCCGTGCCAGCTCGGTGACGTCGGGATCGATGTCCACGATGGTGACGTCCTTGACGCTGGGGTAGCGCAGGATCTCTCGCGCCAGCAGACCGTCACCACCCCCGAGCACGAGGATGTGGGCGGGGTCCTTCACCGAGGTCATGGCGCTGGCGGACAGGGTCTCGTGGTAGCGGGCCTCGTCCAGGCTGGAGAACTGGAGCTGGCCGTTGAGGTACATGCGCAGGTCATTCTGGTAGTCGGTGAGGACCACCTTCTGGTAGGCGGTCTGCTCGTAGTAGACGACCGGGTCGTTGTAGGTCATCGCCTCCACACTGCGCTCGATCCGATCAGCGGCGACGAACATGCCGACCAGTGCTACGACGGCAGCGGTGGCCGCCCAAAGGATCCTACGAGGTGTGCGCACCTGGATCAGGACGAGGACCGCAACCAGGACGTTGAGCGCCCCCACGAGGTAGGCCCCGCGCATGAGGCCCAGCTGTGGAAGAAGAACCAGAGGAAAGACCAGGGAGGCCAGCAGTGAGCCGAAGTAGTCGATGGCCATGACCTTTCCGAGCAGCTCACTGGTCGAGCGGCGCCCGAAGGCGGCGAAGGTCCTCACCAGCAGCGGGATCTCCAGGCCGATGAGGATGCCGATGGTCAGGCTGATGCCGCCGAAGACGACCCAGTGCAGGTTGGTGCGCCCGAAGGCCAGGTACAGCAGGAGGACGGAGTTGCCGCCGATGAGACCCAGGAGCACCTCGCTGACTCCGAAGACGACTGCTGGATCCGAGCGGAAGCGGTTGACCAGCAGCGAGCCGAGGCCCATGCCGAACAGGGTGATGCCGGTGGCGAGACTGAAGCTCAGGACGGAGTCACCCAGGAGGTAGGAGGCCGCCGTGCCCAGGATGAGCTCGTAGATGAGCCCACCGATCGCCGCCAGCAGGGCAGCGGTGAACAGGGCGACGTTCTCCCGTCGCCCGATTCGGCCATGGGTCATGGTCAGCCGCTCAGCTCAGGATGGTCGCTGCGATGATGATGGCGATGGCCACCGCCGTGCCGGCGAAGGCGAGCCCCAGGCCGATGTTCTGGTCCTCGATGAGCTCGCGCCTGAGGTCAAGACGGAAGACGCTGTTGACGATCCACGCGAACACCATGAGCAGGACGACTCCGAGCACCGCGTAAACGATGGTGCTGAGCAGGGACTGCCAGTTGAGGTCGACCGATGAGTGGTGGGCGACGGTCATGAGCGACATGTTTTCTCCTTCGTGTATGACTGCATAAGGGTAAGTACTTCAGTTCCACATTACTTTCCGACGCCGCCGCCTCCGCCTCCGTAGACGGAGCGGTTCCGGTAGAACGATCCGCCTTCCGATGGAATGAGACCGTCATCATCAATCCACTCGATGATCACCATGACACCGAATAGCAGGACGAACCAGAAAAGAGGGGTCAACCAGCTTCCGCTCTCCCCGGAGATCGCCGCGGGGAACCACCGCCAGAACCTTCGCACGAAGCCGGGAACCCACCATGGCCGCGACACGGTCCTGCCGAAGATCTTGGACTGCTGCGAGGGCGACAGGGCCGTTCTGTTATAGGCTTCATGCTCCCGGCTTCGATGCTCATCGATCACTATGCTGGAGAGCGACTTCCTCGCACCCTTGACATGAAGCTCGACGCATGTTGTCGCGGCGATAGCTCCCTTCAGATGCCTGATGGATCCGGTCTCATGGTCAATATCGGCTCGGTACGCCCCCTTGACCTCGACGGTATACGGTCGACCACGAACCTTCAGTTTCAGGGTCTGACCGACATCGAGCGCAAGCGGATCAATCGTCGGCTGAATGGGAACCGACTCGTGAAGTATGACCTCATTGGCGTCACGATCGATCTCGATCCACAGCTCTTTACCGTCGTCGTTGATCAGACGCCACTGCTCCCAACGAGTGCTGCGCCGGTTTCCCTGCCTCCCTTGCTTCAGGACAATCCGGCCCATCACAGTATAGGAATGGCTCTTTTCTCGCAGAGTTCCCCGCAGTACTTCGCCGATTCTCAGATCGCCTCTGATACTCACAGCGTGGTCCCTGAACTGGTCACCTGCTGGGCCTGAAGCCGCTGACGCACCATCTCCCCCACGGTCTCGATCTGCACGGGCGTCAATGTGCGGCAGCTGGTGAGGGTCACGTAGCCGTTGCCGGACTCGGGCCAGGTGTGGGCGGCGATATGCGACTCGGAGAGGATGACGACGGCGCTCAGTCCCTGGGGCTCGAACCGGTGGTGCGCGCTGGATACGGCTGTCAGTCCCGCCTCCCGAGCGGCGTCGAGGAGGATGGACTCGACGATGGAGAGGTCGTTGAGCGCATGCGGCTCAGCGCCACTGATCTTGTAGCTGACAGAACACAGGCTCACCGCACTCACGCGAGCACGGTAGCAATGTGGCCGGTGCCCGACAAACGGGGCGAGGTCCCCATCTTCGCTCGTCCGGCGCCGCAAGCGCATGGCCTGTGCACCCACGCCCACAGGGGCGGGCCTACTTGCCGACGCCGCCTCCACCGCCTCCGTAGACCGGGCGGTGGCGATAGGTCCGTGAGGAGCTCGAGTCCGAGGTGCTGGTGGAGTCGGCGCCGTTGGAACGACTGCTGCTGGAGCACGAGGAGAACAGTCCGGCGACGAGCACGACACTGACGATGGCACCGACGACGGCGCATCCGATGTTCCGGTCCGCTCTACTGGTGACGGGTCGCTTGTTTTTCTTCCGGCCCCCTCCGCCGCCGACGGGTCGCTTGTTTCTGTTTCGGCTCCCTCCGCCGCCGACGGGTCCCCTGTTGCTGTTCCAGCCCGCTCCACCGCCGACGGGTCGCCTGTTGCAGAGGACGCGCCCGAAGAACTGCTGCTGCTGGGCAGTGGACAGGCTGGTCTTGCGGTAGGCCAGGAGATCACGGAAACGGTGGCTGTCAATGGTCAGCCGGCTGGTCACACCGGCCTGGTCGGTCAGCCGCATCTCGACATAGGTCATGGTCTCGCCGATGTTCAGCGGGCACACCGGAGAGCCGATGACGTTCTCGAGCGTGCCGGTGGTGACCTCCTCGACGACGGCCTGGTGCACAACGCCGCCGATCGTCAGCTGCATCCTCTGGCCGACGGTCAAGGCCCACGGCTCGATCGTCTCCTGGAGACGAACGGGTTCGTAGAAGAGGATCTCACCGGGGTCGTGGTCGAGCTCGACCCAGGTGTCGGCATCACTTCCGCCAATGAGCTGCCACTCCTCCCAGTAGTAGAAGCAGCGGTCCTGAACGTCCCACTCCTTGAAGAGCAGGCAGCCTGTGACCGACAGGTTGCCCGCACTTCCCTGGAGCATGTCTCCGACCTGCAGGTTGGCCCGCGTGCCACTCACTAGAACCCTCCCGTCTGCGAAGGGCGAGACGGTGCAGCACTGCCGCCGTCAAAGCCTGATCCGCCTGTCATCACGCGGGCACAGTAGCAACGTGGGCATGCCCCGGCAAACGGTTCGCACTCCCCATGGCCTGACCCCGCCAAGCCGATCCGAGCGGATCAGGATCCGGCCTGCCTCATACGCCGGCAGGAGAATCAGGATCCAGGCGCCGTGTGAGACTGTCCCCATGCGCGTTGCAGAGATCGCCGAGCTGACCGGGACGACGGTGCGCACGGTGCGCTACTACCACTCGCTGGGGCTGCTGCCGGTTCCCGCCGAGCGGGGAGGGTGGCGCGACTACGAGCTGGGACACGTGGCCCGGCTCTCCCGGATCCGTTGGCTGGTCCAGGCCGGCGTATCCCTGGAGACCATCAAACGCGTCCTTGATGAGTCCGAGGCGACCGTCGTCGAGCAGATCGACGACGCACCCGCGGCCGGAGCGGCTGGAGCACGTCCAGCGACCGGTTCCGTTGTCGAAGACCTCGCCGAGGCACTGATCGCCGTCGAGGAGCATCTGGCTGAGGTCACCGGACAGAGAGACATGCTCGCCGGTCTGCTGGAGCGAGCCAGGACTGGGGCGACGGTCTCACCGATGTCCCCGCGTATGGCGGCCTTCTTCGACCGGCTGGAGCAGGCCGCTCCCGATGAGGCCACCCGCTGCGCTGTGCGCAAGGAGCGGGACCTGACCGACCTGGCCTGCTACCGGGGTCAGATGCCGCAGGAGGCGGAGTTCCTCTTCGTCGATCCCGACCCCCACTACGACGCCGAGTCGCTAGCGCTCTACTCGCAGGATCCTGCCACGCTGTCGGACACGCAGATCGAGCAGCGTGCCCGGGCCATGGTGTCCCGCATAGAGGCCCAGCTGACACCTGCCCGCCTTGCGGCCCTGGCGGCCAGCGTCGACACCGAGGCGGTGCATTCACTCTTCCGCCTCATTGCCACGACCGGTTACCCCGATCCGAGACTCGCTCGGGCCCTGAAACGGGAGTTCCTCGCCGCGATCGATCGATGGAGCCGGGGCGAGTAAGCCGCACGTGCCCGGATGTTGCTGCGTCGGCTTTGCGTACGACGCCGCGTCACACCTCACCCTGGAGGCATGCCAGCCACCACAGCCTCCTCAACAGCGTCCTTACTGCCGGCCCGGCGCCCCTCCCCTGCCATCGACGTCTCGGGACTGGTCAAGACCTTCGGTTCCTTTCGGGCGCTCGACGGTCTCGACCTGGAGGTGGAGACGGGGCAGATCCACGGTTTTCTGGGCCCCAACGGTGCGGGGAAGTCGACGACGATCCGCGTCCTTCTGGGCATGTACCGCCGCGACGGCGGTGTGGTGCGAGTCCTGGGCATGGATCCGCGCCACGACGCCGAGCGGATCACGCGTCGGTGCGCCTACGTTCCCGGTGATGTGGCGCTGTGGCCCACGCTCACGGGAGCACAGACCCTCGATGCCCTCGCCGCCCTGCGCAGCGGGCGGGACCGGGCACGGGAGGCCGACCTCATCGAGGCCTTCCGCCTGAATCCCCATAAGCCGGTCCGTTCCTACTCCAAGGGCAACCGGCAGAAAGTCATGCTCGTGGCAGCGCTGGCGGCGCCATGCGACCTGGTCATCCTCGATGAGCCGACCTCCGGGCTCGACCCGCTCCAGGCGGAGGTATTCGTCGACGCGGTTCGTGACGTGGCCGGCCAAGGGCGCACGGTGCTCATGTCGAGCCATATCATGGCCGAGGTCGACCGCCTGTGCGACTCGGTGACGATCATCAAGGACGGACGAACCGTGGAGTCGGGGCTGCTTGAAGAGCTGAGGCACCTACGGGCCTCCCGGATCACCTGCGTGCTGCCTCCCGAGCAGAGCCCGCCTTCCGGGCATCATCGGTGGTCGCGGTGGCTGCACCGCGAGCGCGACGCCCACCGGAGGCCGACCAAGGATCCCACCCAGGTCGACCTGCCCCAGCCCGACGCCGACGGCCGCCTGAGCGTCTCGGTTCCCACCGACCGTGTCCCGGCCGCGTTGCAACAGCTGCTGGCTGCCGGGGCACAGGAGGTCACCTGCACCCCGGCATCCCTGGACGAGGTCTTCCTCCAGCACTATGAGGCGGCCTCCAGATGAGAGCCGTTTCGCAGAGTCTCGCATCGATCTGGCAGTCAGTCCGCCTGTCGGCCTCCCAGGAGCGGGCCTGGCTCACGGCGCTTCCGGTGACGACGGGACTCATCACAGCACTGCTGGCACCGAACTACGGAGAGACCTACACCTCGTCGGCCGATCTGACCCGCGCCGTGGCCTCGGCCCAGGTCTCCGACACCTCGCGCTTTCTCTACGGCAGACTCTCCAGCTCGGCGGGAGTGGTTCAGATAGCGACGTGGGAGCTCGGTGGGCTCACCTGTCTGGTGCTGAGTATCGTCGTCGTTCTGCGCTCGATCTCGCTGACGCGCGCCGGGGAGGATCTGGGGCACGCCGAGCTGCTCCGTTCTGCGGGAACCGGTCCTGTGGCGGGTCTGGTGGGGCAGGGACTAATCCTGGCGCTCCAGTGCCTGTTCTTAGGGGTGGGCGCGGGTGCAGGGCTGCTCGCTCTGGAGGGGGCCGACGGCACTGATGCCGCGGCCTATGGCGCGGTACTCGCCGTCACCTTGCTGGCAGTGGTCTGTGCGACGCTCGTTGTGGCACAACTGGTTCCCGACGCTGCGACGGGCCGCACCTTCGCGCTGGGGGTTGTGGGGCTCATGTACGCGGGCAACGGTATGCGGGCCTCCAAGGACTGGAACTGGGCGGGTTGGGCCTCGCCCTTCCGTCTGAGAACGGCGGTGGATCCCGGCGGCGACAACTCCTGGGGCCCCGTCGTCATCACGGTAGCGGCCAGCGTCGCGGTGCTGGCACTCGCCGGAGTGCTGGCCTCTCGCAGGGATCTGGGTCAGGGGCTGGTGCAGCTGCCCGCGAGGCGCTCACCATCGCTGAGGGTGGCCGGGCCCTTTACCCTCGCCACCTGGCTCAACGCACGTCAGTGCCTGGCGTGGGCACTTCTGGTCTCCCTCGTGGCCGGGGTGCTGGTGTCGATGGGAGGCGACGTCGTCAACATGGCTCGGCAGGGTGGCATCAGCGGAGGGTCTTTGGGATCCCTTCTGGCTGGAGAAGATCCCGGCGAGGCATTTTTGAAGTACATCGGACAGCTCGCAGGAGCACTGGCCGCGGCCCAGGGCGTGTCGCTGGCGCTGCGCTACAGCGGTGATGAGCGCTCCGGACGTCTGGAAACGGCGGTGACCACTGGGAACCGGCCTCTGCGGATTCTGATCTCCTCATGGCTGGTGGCGGCTCTCGGATCCGGGCTGACTCTCATCTGCGCGACAGTCGCGGCCGGGCACGTCGGGCACTCCGAGCTGGATACGGACATGATCGACGCCGTGCGTCTCGTGGCCGGCCAGTGGCCCGCCGCCCTGGCATCGGCGGCGGTCGCCACGGCGCTGTGCGGGGCGTGGCCCAGGGGACGCGGGCTCGCTTGGGCTCCAGTGCTGGTGGGGCTGGGAATCGCGCAGCTCGGCGGAGTCCTCGACCTGCCGACCTGGATTCGGGATGCCGGTCCTTTCGCCCAGGCGGGTGAGACGGGGAGCCTGGGGCTGGTTGCCATCACCGCAGCCGGCCTGTTGATCGCGGCCTACTGCGTGCCCCACCGGGACATGGACCTGGTTGCCTCATCGCGTCATGGCATCACCCGGTTCGCCTCCTTCTCGCGCCCCGCACCCAGCCGGAGAGACGCCGTTCCTGCTTAACGCGCCGCACCTCAAAGGAGTCACACCGGCGTAGAGGCGAGTAACGTCGAAGGCATGAGCGGGCGGCTTCCTTCTTCAGACGACGTGGTTCTCAAAGGCATCCGCGAGGAGCCCAGCCCCGAGGACGGAACCCGAGTCCTGGTGGACCGGCTCTGGCCCCGGGGCATCTCCAAGGATCGCGCTGACCTGGACGAGTGGGCCAAGGACGCCACCCCCACCACCGAGCTGCGCCGTGCCTTCCACAACGGGGAAATGCCCTGGCCCCAGTTCGTCGACGCCTACCGGGCCGAGCTCACCGAGCGGCCCGAGGCGGCTGCCGCCGTCGAGCACCTGCGCGACAAGGCCCTCAAGGGACGGGTGACGCTCCTGTTCGCCGGTCACGACCACGTCCACAGCCACGCACGCGTCCTGCGCGAGGCGGTTCTCGGCGTCGAGCAGGACCTGTCCTGATGTCCGCCGTAACCCTGTCCCCTTGACGATGCGGCGGCCCGCGCACCGATCTGCGGTGCACGGGCCGCTCAGGAACAGGCCAGCAGCGTCTCTCAACCCGGCCTCAGACGTTGAAGCCCAGGGCGCGCAGCTGCTCGCGGCCTTCGGGGGTGATCTTGTCCGGTCCCCACGGCGGCAGCCACACCCACTGGATGCGGACCTTGTCAGCGATGAGGGACAGGGCCTGCTGGGCCTGCTCCTCGATAACGTCGGTCAGCGGGCAGGCAGCGGTCGTCAGGGTCATGTCGAGCACGACGGTCCCGTCGGGCTCGATCGACACCCCGTAGAGCAGGCCGAGGTCAACGACGTTGATACCGAGCTCGGGGTCGATGACGTCTCGCAGGGCCTCCTCGACGGCGGCGGCGTCGACGCCCTCGGTGCTGCCAACGGCGGCCGGTGCGTGCTGGGCGGCCATGGGGTTGTCGGCGGCGGCCGGCACCCCGCTGGGGTTCTCGCTCATGGCTTCTCTTTCTTCCTCGGAGGTCAGACGGTGGTAGGGCAGTGGGACGGTCGAGTCACTCGGGGTCGGTCTGCTCGACAGCGGGTAGGGCGACGCCGGACTTGGCCAGTGCGTCCTTGAGGGCCATCCAGCCCAGCAGGGCACACTTGACGCGGTTGGGGTACTTCGAGACCCCCTCGAAGGCGGCACCGTCCTCGAGGTCGTCCAGGACGGCGTCGTCGACCCCCTTGCCGCGTGAGTGCATCAGGATGTTGAAATCAGCCTCGAGTCGGGCGACAGTGGCCAGGTCGGCGCCGTCGACGAGGTCGTGCATCACCGAGATGGAGGCCTGGGAGATCGAGCATCCGTCCCCCTCCCAACCGACAGCCTCGATCCTGCCGTCCCTGACGCGCACGCCCAGGGTCACCTCGTCGCCGCAGGTGGGATTGACCTGGTGGCTGGTGGCGTCCGGGGCGTCGAGGGCGCCGGAGCCGTGACGCTCGCGGGAGTGGTCGAGGATGACTTGCTGGTAGAGCTGGTCGAGTTCGTTCATGCTCACCTCTGGAAGTAGCGTCGGACGTCGGCGATGGCGGACAGGAAGCGGTCCACCTCGTCCGGAGTGGAGCAGACCCCGAAGGACAGGCGGGAGGAGGCGTGGATGCCGAAGTGCTGATGGATCGGCTGGGCGCAGTGGTGCCCGGTGCGCACGGCGACGCCGGCAGCGTCAAGAACCTGCCCGACGTCGTGCGGGTGGACACCCTCGATGGAGAAGGCGACCACTCCGAGCCGGTCGGCGGTGTCGGCGGGGCCCACCGGGTGCAGGCCGGGAACCTGGGCGAGGCCGTCAAGAACCTGCCGGGTCAGGACCTGCTCGGTGGCGTGGAGCCGGTCCAGGCCGATTCTCGCCAGGAAGTCCACAGCCGTGTGCCACCCGGCGGCCTGCGCCAGAGGCTGGCTGCCGGCCTCGAAGCGGGGCGGGCCGCTCATATAGGTCGACGACTCCATGGTGACGACCTCGATCATTGAGCCTCCGGTGAGCACCGGCGGCATCGCCGCCAGCAGCTCCTCGGTGGCCACGAGCGCGCCGATACCGGTGGGGCCGAGCATCTTGTGGCTGGAGAGCACCATGGCGTCCACGCCGGCGGCCTTCAGAGCGCGGAAGTCCAGCGGGAGGTGGGCCGCCGACTGGCAGGTGTCCAGGACGACGAGAGCACCGGCCTGCTGGGCGCGCGGCAGGATGAGGTCGAGGGGGCTGATCGCACCGGTGACGTTGGAGGCGTGGGCCAGGGCCAGGACACGGGTGCGCTCACAGATGACGTCCAGCGTCGCGATATCGATGCGCCCGTCCTCGGTCAGGTCCAGCCAGCGCAGGGTGGCGCCGGTGCGGGCGCACAGCTCCTGCCAGGGCACCAGGTTGGCGTGGTGCTCGGCCCGGGTGACGACGACCTCATCGCCTTCACCGATGACCATGCGCCTGGCCACGTCGTCGGTCGCCGCCGGTCCGCCGCCGCGAGCGGCCGACCGGCCCAGGCTCGCGTGCCCGATGGCCAGGGCCACGAGGTTGACGGCCTCGGTGGCGTTCTTGGTGAAGACGAGCTCGCTGCCACGGGCGCCGACGAAGGCGGCCACGGCGTCGCGAGCGTCCTCGAAGGAGGCCGTGGCCTCGTCGGCGAGCTGGTAGGTCGAGCGCCCCGCCGCACCGTTGGAGGTGCGGTAGAAGTCAGCTTCGGCGGCAAGGACACCGGCCGGTTTCTGGCTCGTGGCAGCCCAGTCCAGGTAGGCCAGTGGCTCACCGTTACGGGCGGGCCGCTCGAGGTAGGGGAAGTCAGCGCGGATCGCGGCGACCTCCTCGGCGCAGAGCGCGACAGCGGAAGGCGCCCGGGTGGACAGGGCAGTGGACTGGGTCATGACATGCCTTTCCGATTCGATGCGAACGGTGCGCGATGTGCTCGGGGGCGGCTGGACGCCGAGGTCACGTGGAACCTTAGTACCCCTGGGTGCTGGAGCCGACGGCGACGCCTCGCCCCGGGCGGTGCGTCGCCGTCGGTCTTTCGCAACGGCGGCATCGCTCAGGCGAGGAAGCGGTCGTAGCCCTCCTCCTCCAGACGGTCGGCCAGCTCGGGGCCGCCGGCCTCGGCCACGCGGCCGTCGACGAAGACGTGGACGAAGTCGGGCTTGATGTAGCGCAGGATGCGCGTGTAGTGGGTGATGAGCAGGAAGCCGGCGTCGGACTCGTCGTGGAGACGGTTGACACCCTCGGAGACGATGCGCAGGGCGTCGATGTCCAGGCCGGAGTCGGTCTCGTCCAGGATGGCGAAGCGGGGACGGAACAGCTCCATCTGGAGGATCTCGAACCGCTTCTTCTCACCGCCGGAGAAGCCGGCGTTGACGTCGCGCTGGGAGAAGGAGGGGTCCATGCGCAGGTTCTTCATGGCCTGGTTGACCTCGCCGACCCACTGGCGCACCTTGGGGGCCTGGCCGTCGATGGCGGTCTTGGCGGTGCGCAGGAAGTTGGCCACGGAGACGCCGGGGACCTCGACGGGGTACTGCATGGCCAGGAAGAGGCCGGCGCGGGCCCGCTCGTCCACGCTCATCTCAAGCAG
>CAUVMS010000012.1:0-35244 GCA_963552815.1 uncultured Actinomyces sp.
TCACAGGAAAGAAGGGTGGCGGCTGCCGGAAGCTCCTTGGGAAGTTGCTTGAAGGGCACGGGATTAAAGATCCGAGGATAGAGCGCCGCTATCGCAGTAGATCGAAGATAGGAAAGCATACGATCTCGAAGGCGTACGCGGTTACTCGCGAGCAGTTGAAAAACGGCTTCACCCTCACTCACACGTTTGCAAATGGGTCAACGTGTCGCGTAGATATATATCCAGGGAGTCGGAGCGGGAAGGTGATCGCTGTACACAATACTACTGATGGCACAACGGAGTGGATTAGAATTGTGGAAGGTGAGTAGTGTGCTGATGTTAGCGTGAACCGTGATCTTATGGTGTGGCTATACTTCTTGCCCTCATTTGTGGTACTGCTAATAAGCTTTGTAGGGATTTACACTGTTGAGTGGTCTACCGATGTGGGACTATTTCGGCTGTGTGTAACGATTTTATTACAGTTTGCTGGGTTTATTTACTTTGTATTGGTGGAGAGTAGAATAATTTTATCTTCAGAATATGAAGATCGTCGAAGCGACTAGCAGAGAGGGTGGGCAGATGGCGGACAAGCCTGTGGAGGGAACGATCTACCAGCGCGGCAGCAATGGGAAGTCGCCGACAGGGATGTCGATTAATGGAAACAAGAATGCCTACGGTACTATAGGTGCTGACGAACATGTCACTGTATACGGTGAAGGCTGGCATCGATCGTGGGATAATCCGGGGACGAAAAAGGATCATTCCACCGACCATAAGACGAAGAGGATAACGGAGCACTAGTGGCGAGTAGTTGGCAGACTTGTGGGGCGGGTAGTTTGTATTTGTCCCACAAGTCTGCTAATCTTCATATTGAGGGGCGAAGCGGCGTTGAATCGCCGTCACGCAATAGCGTATGAAAGCTGACGGGTAACTCGCAAGTGAGGCCGTCAGATGTTGGCATGGTCGGTTTGAGTCCGACCCACCCCTTTTTGAAGAATCTGAACTATCAATGTGTTGCGGGTGCATTTCAGGTTTTCCTGTTCTCCCTCAGCCCTCCCCCTTCCATCTGATCCGTCCCTCCGCTTCACTCTCCCCCTAACAGCCCCACCACACACCCAAAGGCTAAGAAAGGGGAGACCAATGGCAACACCAGCAGACCACACCGAGGAGAACAACACACCACCAACCACCGACTGCCCAGCCTGGTGCATCGGCCACAACGCCGATGCACCAGACAAAGATAACGACCACCTCCACGAAGCCACCCCAGCCCTCATACCCTGCATCGCCCTAGAACGCACCACCAATGAGACTGGCACCATCCACCATCACCCCACCGCCACCGAACTCACCCTAGTGCGCTACCAATACCCACACGACAGCGACACCTGGCTCTACATAGGCGACGGCTCCCGCGCTCACGGCCTCGACATCACCCTAGAGAGTGCCCGGCGGCTGGTGAAAGTGTTGGAACAGTACGTAGCTGTGGCTGAGGAGGGGTGAGGGGTGGGCTCCGTTTTCCGCTGGTGATAAGTACGCCGTCTGCAGGGAACTCTCTGCCTAGTGCTGATGCCGTGGCTCCCTGCTCATGCCACGCCAGGTCTGGGACGCAGGGCGACGCCGGTAGTGCGGAGATAGCGACGGACGGTCTCGGCATGCACGCCGAACTGGCGGCCGATAGTGGCGCAGGACCGGCCAGCGAGATAGTGCTGCTCGGCCTGGCGCTTCTGCTCATCGCTCAGGCCGCGCGGCCGCCGGGGGATACCACGGGCATTGCGGAGGTCGCTGACCTGTTGCCTGCTGATGCTATAGCGCTGACAGATCTCTCGCACTGGCACGCCCTGCTGGTACAGGGTGATAACCTCATCCTTCTGCGCTGGCGTAAGGCGGGTGTGATGCTGGCGCAGGCGCTGAGGTGGGGGAGTGGCTATGGTGGTCGTCGTGGCTTCGTCGTCGGTGGTTGCCGGGGTTGCGGTCGCAGGGACTCTTCCATCAGTGGTGACGTCGCCTTCGGGCGGCAACGTCCTGGCGAACTTCAGTAGCGTTTGCCAGTTCTTGGTGACAGAGGTAAGGAGGGCCACCACAGGCGTGACCTCGTCACTCGCGTGCCCGCGAACGGCCGCGCCCGCAGCAGCGTCAGGCCCCGCCCTGCGAGCCGAGGCGTCGAGCCAGGCCGGCGACGGCGTCGACGAGATCCGTGATTCCCGGGTCCTCGATGGGGAAGTGGCCGCACTCGCGCAGCACCACCAGTTCGGCCGGACCCGCGGCACGTGACAGCACCCGGGCGCTGAGCTCGACCGGCGTCCACGAGTCCCGGCCGGGGTGCAGTAGCGTCACCGGCGTGCGGTTGCGCTCGGGCGGGGTGTGCGCGAACCGCAGGTAGGAGGCGAGGAACCCCAGGGGGACCTTGGCGGCGCCCCCGCGTGGGTCGACGGCGCACAGACGAGACAGCGCGCGGTCGCGGCTCATCCGCCGCAGGTTCGCCACGGCGCTCATCGGCACCATGGTTCGCGCCAGCCCTCCGCGGGCGAGCGCCGACAACGGCCCGCCCAGGACGCCCAGTGCTCCCGCACGCGTCATGTGCGCCCGGGCGCGCCAGTGCCCCGGGTCGAGCAGGCACGTGGCGGCCACCGCGCTCACGTGCGGCGAGCGGGCCGCCACCTCGTAGGCGAGCAGGCCGCCGATGCTGGCGCCTAGAAGCACCAGGGGACGGTGGTCACGCTCGGCCTCTACGAGGTCGACGAGGAGGTCGACCCAGGCGTCGTAGCGCACGGCCGCGGGATCCGGTGACGTCGTGCGCCCGTACAGAGGCAGGTCGACGGCGCTGACGTCGATGCCGCGTGAGGCCACCAGCGCGGCGATGGGCCACAACGCCCCGCTGTGCCCGCCCGCCCCATGGACGAGCAGCACCCGGGTCGGCGCCGCCGGGTCGGGTGCACGCGCGATGTGCACACGGTGGCCGTGCCACCGCCACCACGTCGACTCAGGCACCAGCGAGGCCGCGCGCTGGTGGTGCGGCGGCAGGAAGGGCACGTACGGATTGGCCAGCATGCGTCGATGCTAGCCGCGCGACCCGCGGCGCCCGCGTTTCACCGCAGCGAGTCCACGAACCCGCCCAGCCGCTCAAGACCTAGGGCGATCTCCTCCCGGCTGGCCGTGCAGGACAGGCACACGTGCGTGCCGGCCGCCGCCACCCCGAAGTCGCGCCCCCGGGGTCAGGGCCACCCGCGCCTCCTCCAGTGCCCGCACACAGAAGTCCAAGAGGACAGCCCCGTCGCCGACACGTCGAAGTAGACGTAGAAGGCGCCGTCGGGCACCGCAGAAGCTGCAGACGATGGTGCTCTTGAGATGATGAGTGTGCATGCGCTGCCGCTCGCCGTTGGTGTGGGCCGCCAGGATGTCTTGCACCGTCTGCCAGGTGGCAGCATTCACCAGTGGCTCGTGCTGTCCCGCGTACTCGACGCCCTGGAAGGTGACAACGCCCTTGTAGTAGGGGTGGCGCAGCAACTTCTGCAACCGCTCGACTGAGACGGGGGTGGCCGGTTTGTGGGCTGTTGGTGGGACGGTGAGGTCGCGATTGTTGAGATGGTCGGCCAACGTCCGTACCGTCCAGCTGCCTGTCACGTACTCCTGGAAGTCCAGCCGGATCAGCGGTGCGTGCTCCTCGTCGAGGGCGACGGTGCGGACTTCTCTCCCGTTCTCGTCGCGGCTGCGGACGTTGCGGTACACCAGCGGTGCCTTGCCCAGCAGTCCTGAGAGTGCGCGGCGGCCGATGGCGGCACAGGATTGGCCGGCGAGATAACGCTGATCGGCCTAGCACTTCTGCTCGTCGCTCAGGCCGCGCGGCCGACGGGCGATTCCACGGGTATTGCGGAGGTCGATGACCTTCTGCTTGCTGATGCCATAGCGCTGGCAGATCTCGCGCACCGGCACGCCCTGCTGGTAGAGGGTGATTACCTCGTCCTTCTGTGCTGGCGTAAGGCGGGTGTGATGCTGGCGCAGGCGCCGAGGCGGGGGAGCGGCTATGGTAGCCGTGGTTGTAGTGGCTGCAGCGGCTCCGTCGTCGGGCGGCAACGTCCTGGCGGAATCCAGCAGCGTCTGCCAGTTCCTGGTCACGGAGGAGCAGAGAGCCACCACAAGCTCCGTATACGAACCCTTGGCCCGTGCGGCAGTCCATTGATCGGCTGGAGGACAGAGAATGAGTGACGATCAGGCAGGTATCCCGGAGGAGCTGGCCGAGGCGCTCATGGAGAACGAGACGGCGGAGAAGATATTCGCGGCTCTGCCTCCATCACACCAGAACGAGTACCTGCGCTGGATCAGTGAGGCGAAGCAGGCCGAGACCCGCCGACGCAGAGCCGTCAAGGCTGTGGAGATGATGGTCGACAAGCACGGGTAGGGCGGTCTGTGCCCTGCCTGCTCGGTGCGACGGCAATGGTGAGGCGGATCGCCACGCAGCATCGCCGTCGCGGCGCGTGTCACAGGTGTTTGGTGAACCGGTGACGCCACTCGGGATGGGTGCCGAATCTCTGGAGACGGCGCTGCCCGCGCAGAACGACCTGATCGTCGACCCAGCGCTCCCACTGCGTGGCGCGCGCTCGTTCACCGGTGCTCAGGGGTTCGGCGATGCCTGCATCGATAAGATCGTCCAGGATCATGAGAGACGAATCGGGAACCGGGACCTCCCAGGGGGTGAGCTTCCAGGGGCCATCTGGTCCCAGAAGGACGAACGAGCGGTTGAGGTCATGAAGGTCGTTGAAGTGCTCGTCCTCGCCGCCCTCGGAGTACCAGTACCAGCGTGTCAGTCGGAATGACTCCCAGACCTGCGTCCAGCTATGAAAACGCTCCCGCAGCGCGCGATCCAGCAGAGCCAGCGTGTCCCACGCCTCCGCCTCCGTCAGCCAACCCAGTGCGGCGCCGTAGCGTGTCAGCATGGCTGCGCGAACTATGTCCCAGGCCGCGAAGTCCACGTTCTGGATCCCTCGGTCGTTGTTCCGCATCCGTTCCAGGCGCCACAGCATCTCGGCGGCATCCTGGGAGGACTCAGCCTGACCTTGCAGCTCGTAGCGCTCCGCCTGCGCCAGCGAGACGTTGGTCCATCGGGCCCGCTCCTCGTCGAAGCCGTTGCGGTGGCCGGACATGATCAGCCAGAAGATCTGGGTGAGAAGATCGAGGCGGGAGTGCACTCCCCAGTCGCGGGCGAGCATCTCGCGCTTGCTCTCAGTGTCCGAGCAGGCCAGACGATCCCACGGCTCGTGGTGGCACAGGGCGTACGGCGCAAAGACGGCCGCAAGTCGTTCGTGCGGGCCGCAGGAGAACGCACCGGGCTCTGTGCCCCAGACGGGCCGATGGTGCTCGGTGAGCTCATTCCATGTGGATTCCTCGCCCTTATGAGGAGATGATGCGGCTTCGTCCCGACGCTGCCGAAGCATCTGACGAATCGGTCTATATAATTCCGCGACACAGATTATCCCGAAAAAGACCAGGACGATAATGAGGGTTAGGGCCTGTGTGGGCATAGAGAGTATTGTGCAGCATACAAACAGGTGAGCACCAAATTCGTGCGCAGAGGTTGACGCCGTTGTTATTGAGGTGAATGCCCGTTTATTTACAGGCTGTCGATCAGCCTTTCGAGGCGGTTCATTCCCTCGTGCAGTTCGTCGCGGGATGCCGCGTAGGACAGTCGCACGTGGGAGCGATCCGTCGTCGTGGAGAAGTCCCGCCCCGGAGTGAGGGCCACATGCGCCTCCTCCAGAGCGCGGTAGCAGAAGGTCTGGGCGTCGAGCCCCGTGGAGGAGACATCGAAGTAGACGTAGAAAGCGCCATCGGGCAGGACCGGAACAGGCAGGCCGAGGCGCTGCAGCCCGTCGAGCACGATGCTCCTGCGAGCAAGCAGCTCTTGCCGGCGCTCCTCGCACACCGAGATGGATTCGGGGGAGAAAGCCGCCAGCGCGGCCTGCTGAATAGGCGTCGAGGCGCACAGGAAGTAGTTGACCGCCAGGTTCTCAGCGGGTTGCACCAGCTCCTCGGGGAGGATCGCCCAGCCCAGGCGCCACCCCGTCATCCCGAAGTACTTGGAGAAGGAGTTGATGACGATCGCCTCGGGGTCGGCCTCCAGAACACTGTGTGCCGGTGTGCCATCGTCGTCGGGATCGGCTAAGCCCAGGTAGATCTCATCGACGATCCGCCAGGCGCGACGTTCACGCGCCAGCGCGCAGATCAACGCCAGCTCCTCGAAGGGAATCGACGTGCCCGTGGGGTTGGATGGCGTCGCCAGCATCACCGCGCTCGTCTGCGGAGTCCATACCGACTCGGCCGAGGCTCGGTCCATCTGGTAACGGCTGGCGGGACTGGTGGGTGCCAGAACGATCCGGCCCCCGTAGGTCTCCACCAGCTGACGGTTGCAGGGGTAGGACGGATCCGCGATGACGACGTCGTCGCCGGGCTCCGTGGTGGTGGCGGCTACCAGCAGGAGAGCCGCCGAGGCACCGGTGGTGACGACGATCCGTTCGGGATCAACCTCTACACCGTGCCTGTCCCGGTAGAAGCCTGCGATGGCTTCGCGCAGTGCTAGCAGTCCCAGAGCGGGGGAGTAGGGCAGCGGTCGGCCGTCCATCACTCGGCGCATCTCCTCGCGGACAGCGGGAGGGGCGCCGAAGTCGGGCTCTCCCAGGCTGAGCTTGGCGATCGAGTGGCCCTCGGCCTGGAGGATCCCGGCGCGTTCACCGATGCTCATGGCGTGAAACGGCTGAGCGGCCTTGGCTCTGGCGGCGATCTTCATGACGGCTCCTTGACGCGGCGGAAGGACAGGGCCAGTGTCTACCCTCTCGCGGCGGGAAGGCAAAGGTTCCGTGAAGGGACGCCGACACCGACGCCTCGATAACCGGCGGTGAGGGTTTGTGTAGCGACGCTGTGGTGCCTCCGGCGGGACTCGAACCCGCACGCCCGTAGGCAGCGACTTTTAAGGTCGCGGTGTCTACCGATTCCACCACGGAGGCGTACCCCGATGTTCGAACAATTGGGGCACGGGTACCCCCACTGGGATTCGAACCCAGGACCTTGTGCTTATCAGGCACGAAACGAGGTATAAGCTCGCTGCTCTAACCGCTGAGCTATGGGGGCGTGGCCGCGACGCCGGCGGCGCCGAGGTTGGCCGACGCTGCCAGCACCGGAGGGCCCCGGCAACGCGGAAGTAGGTTACCGCAGACGAGAGCGGTGTCGGTCGTTTTCCCGACCGTGTTCCGTCAGTCGGCTGCCTCGGGCTGCATCGACGTCGGCAGGGGACAGGCAATTCCCGGCCTAGCCGCTAGCCTGGTTGCATGAGCCACACCTCCGCACCCGCATCTTCTGCCGCCGGACACCAGTCATCACAGAAGCACCTGGCCGGCTCCCTGAGCGTCGGTGACGTCGTCGACCTCGTGGAGGCAGCCGCGCCTCCCGGCCTGGCGGCCCCGTGGGATTCCAACGGGCTCATCTGCGGGGATCCCGCCGACCCGGTGCGCAGCATCCTCCTGGCCGTAGACCCCGTGGCGGCCGTCGTCGACGAGGCCATCAACTCCGGCGTCGACATGATCATCACCCACCACCCGCTCTACCTGCGCGGAACCGACCATGTCGCCGCCACCGACCCCAAGGGTCGCTCCATCCACCGCCTCATCCGGGCCGGCATCGCGCTGCTCAACGCTCACACCAGCCTCGACGCCGCCCACGGGGGAGTGGCCGAGGCTCTCGCCGAGCGTGTGGGCCTCACCTCGGCCTCCCCTTTGGAACCAGACCCGGCCTGCCCGGACCAGGGCATCGGTCGCATCGGCGTGCTCCCACAACCCGTCACCCTGCGTCAGCTCGCCGCCGACGTCGCCGCAGCCCTGCCCGACTCGGCTCCCGGCCTCCTCGTGGGCGGGGACCTCGATGCCGTCGTCGAGCGCATCGCCGTCTCAGGCGGGGCGGGCGATTCTCTCCTGCAACGGGCTCGCGAGGCCGGAGCCGATGTGTTCCTCACGGCGGACCTGCGGCACCACCCCGCCTCCGAGCACCTGGAGGACGGTCGCCCCTACCTCCTGTGCGGAACGCACTGGGCCACCGAGTGGGTCGGCCTGGAGCCCCTGGCCCGCCGGCTCGAGGAAGGCGCCCGCTCCCATGGCGCCTCACTGACGGTCCAGGTCTCCCGCATAGTCACGGACCCCTGGGTGCTGCGGCTGTCCACTGGATCAGATGAGGCGTGAGAGGATCATGACCGGATTCGCAGCACCAACCTGTACGCACCTGAAGGAGCACACGCCGTGACCAGCGCCCCCATCGCCCAGCAGCGCCTTCTCATCGACCTCCAGGACCTCGACTCCCGCCTGGCACGGCTGCGTCACGAGCGCAAGCACCTTCCGGTCCTCAGCCGTATCGAGTCGGTCATCGAGCGTCTCAAGGCCAACAAGCGGGCCGCCATTCAGGCCGACGCCTCCCTCAGCGAGGCCAAGGCGCAGGCCACCCGCAGCGAGGACGAGGTCGGCCAGGTGGTGCGCCGTGCCGAGGTGCTGCGCGAGCGCCTCCACTCGGGCCACAGCGCGGCCCGCGACCTGTCCGCCATTCAGGGCGAGATCGACCAGCTCGGTCAGCGTCAGGCGGCCCTGGAGGAGGCGCAGATCGTGGCCATGGAGGCGCTGGACTCGGCCCGCGAGGAGGTAGAACGGCTCAGTCGGGAGGAGTCAAAGATCCGTACGGCCGGACGCGAGCTCACCGCCAAGCGCGACGCCGAGTTCGCCCGGCTCGACGAGGAGATCGATTCCCTGGAGAACCAGCGGGCAGACCTGGCCGGAACCATTGAGACCGCCCTTCTGGCCGACTATGAAGCAGTGCGTACCTCCACTGGAGGCCTTGGCGCAGTCGCCCTGAGGGGACGGAGCATCGAGGGCGGCACCGTTGAGATCAGCCCCCAGGAGCTGGCGCGCATCGTGGCCGCCCCGAAAGACGAGGTCATCCACGCCGAGGAGAATGACGTCATCGTCGTACGGATGGACATCTGACGGCCGCGCCTCAGGCGGGGGCGCTCGTACCCCAACCTCCTGATCCGGGCGCGGACGGCGACCGTCGTCGTGACATCAACGAGTCACCAGGGTAAGAGCCCGCCGTCCCTGCCGGTCCGCCTCGGAGATCTCAACGTCGTCGACGCCGTTCAACCGTGCGGCGAGAGCGGCGAAGTCGTCAGCGCGCGCCTCTGGTGACAGGGTCCTGCCGGCAACGGCTCTGAGGAGCTCACCGGTGAGGAGCCCCCGAGCCTGCTTGGCCATGTGGGAGACGACTTTGCGGGAGCCGTCGTCGGCGATACATACCACGCGCACCGTCATGATCTCGACGCCGTCACTGACCGACGGCTTCCACGCGGCCGCATAGTCCGCTGACCGGCAGTCGACCACCAGTCCCTGGGCCGCCATGTCGATCAGCGACGGGGCAAGGTGCGGCTTCCAGAATGACGGCAGGCGCCCCAGGCCGGGCAGTGACGTGCCCATCGACAGACGGTGGTCCGGCACCGCATCGGCGGGCGAGAGGATGCCCCACAGGCCAGAGAAGATGACGCAGTGGCGCTCCAGGGTCTTGCGTCCGGCTGCGTTTGTGGCGATCGCGTCGAGCCCGGCGGCCTCGTAGAGCACGCCGGTGAACAGCCGGTAGGCGGGGGTGCAGGGCGAGGTCTCCAGCGACAGGTTCGCCTCCGCCAGCTCCGCGCTGCGCGGCCCCAGCCCCAGAACGGAGGGGCCGTCCGGGTGCCGGCTCACCTCGGCCAGTGCCGACATCACCTCGCGGCGCGGCGGGGTCAGCCGCTCGGCATCCAGGAGCGAGCCGAGATCCAGTGGCGGGCCACTGGTTGGAGCGGTCTTTCCCTCGGACGGAGGCAACAGGATCAGCACCCGCACATGATAGGCGGTTCCCGGCAGATCAGGGCCTCGCGGCGAGCTCGAGCCTCGACGACGTGTCATACCGCTATGCTGACCCTGCGGACGAGCCGACCGGGCGGCCGCGGTACCCGTCATCGCCTTCTCGGCGGCGCAGGGCTGAGGAACGTCCGGGCTCCACAGAGCAGGGCGGTGGCTAACAGCCACCCGGGGTGACCCGCGGGACAGTGCCACAGAGAGCAGACCGCCCACCGGACTCCGGTGGGTAAGGGTGAAAGGGTGGGGTAAGAGCCCACCAGCGCGACGGGTGACCGCCGCGGCTCGGTAAACCCCGCCCGGAGCAAGACCGCACAGCTGGCGCCTGAAGGCTGCTCGCCCGAGTCAGCGGGTAGGTCGCATGAGGCCACTGGCAACAGTGGTCCAAGATGAATGGTCGCCACCGCCAGGCCGGTAACGGCGGGCGGCAACAGAACCCGGCGTACAGGTCGGCTCGTCCCTCAGCTCTGCAACCGGGCCGAATGGTCGGGGATCGCACAGGGGGACGGGGGCCGTAAGCAGTGCTTACGGCCCCCGTCCCCCTGATGATGTGATCAGGTGATCTGTGGCTGCTCACTGAGCCTTCACATACACCTCTTTGCCGCCGTATCCCAGTGAGACGACGAAGACGCCGTTGCCATCATTCTGAGTGGAAGAGTCCGCGATGAAGACAAGATATCCCGAGGCCGTTCCGCCGTCTCGCGGCATGGACTGATTCTCCAGTGCCCCCTTGTCAAGGATGTAGCTCTTCTCCTCGGAAGTTGTTCCGTTGTAGGAGTAGTCGAAATTAAGGTCGAAACTAGTCAGCTGGCCGTCACCGTGATAGGTGATTTCAACAGGGACTCGCATATATGCCTGGCCGGCAGGAGGCTCCTCGTAGGAGTGCCTGTCGCCGTTCCTCATCGTTTCCGTTGGGACGTTCCACTCGACGGGCTTGAAGGTGATCTCCACCGAGGCATTGGGGTCGGAGCTCGACTTGCCGGCCTTGACCTCGACGGGCCCGGAGGTCGGGTCGATGGGGTCGTCCTTGGTTCCGGGGCCCTTTCCTGAGGAGGAGCCGGTGGAGTCGCCTGACGCCTTGTCCGATCCACTGGACTTCTTATTCCCTGAGTCCTTTTTGTCGGACTTGCCGTCCTTCGACTGGGAGGTCGATGTGTCGTCCGCCTTGTTGTCGCCTCCGCTGTCGGAGCCGCTCATGGCCCACACGATTCCGCTGATGGCCAGCACGACCACGAGCACGGCAGCACCGGTCCAGAACCACCACTGCTGAGTGATCGGCTTGGAGCCACCGCCGGGGCCTCCCGGACCGCCGGCACCTCCGGGCTGCCAGCCGCCGGCCGGTGGCTGCGGGCCTCCTGGGGCTCCCTGGTTCTGGAAGGGCGTGGGGGACTGAGCGTAGTCCATGTTGGCCGCGTAGGGGCTGGCCCCCGTGACCTGGCCGGCGTAGTCACCGGAAGGGGCCGAGGCGGACATTCCAGTCGGATCGGCTACCGGAGCACTTGTGCCCATCTGGGCCGTCGGAGCCGTCGACACGGCCTGGGTCGGTGCCCACGCCGGATCGGATCCCGAGGCCGTGCTGGGTGCCGAGGAAGCAGACCCGCTGGACGGGGCTGAGTCGTCAACCCAGATCTGCCAGCCCTCGGGCGCCGGGCCCCAGGCGGGGTCGGGCTGCCAGCCCGCAGGCGGCTCGAAGCCTTCTGGCGGTGCAGGCCAGTTCGGCGGTGGATTGAAACGCAAAGCCATGAGAACCTCCGGAAGGGAATGAAACGGGCGAAACCCGGTGTGGGCTTCCTAGGCAGAATGCAGATGTCCGCTGCCTACGGACGATACGTTGTTACCTCGCAGTTAGGCAATGTGAGCGGGCGCTGATGAACAAGTTACGAATGGGTAGTGTTCCCCGGTGCCTCAGGAGCCTCAGGGCAGGGTGAGGACCTCGGCGCCGTCCTCGGTCACCACCAGTGTGTGCTCGAACTGCGCGGTTCGGGAACGGTCCTTGGTGACCACCGTCCAGCCGTCGTCCCACTGCTCCCACTCGATGCCGCCCAGCGTGAGCATCGGCTCGATGGTGAACACCATCCCTGTTTCGATGACGTCGTCGTGGAGGGGAGCGGCGTCGTAGTGCGGGATGATGAGACCGGAGTGGAACGCCTCACCGACGCCGTGCCCGGTGAAGTCACGGACCACGCCGTAGTGGAAGCGCTTGGCGTAGGCCTCGATGACCCGGCCGATGATGTTGACCTCGCGGCCGGGCTTGACCGCTTTGATGCCCCGTTCCATCGCGGTGCGAGTACGTTCGATGAGCAGCTTCGTCTCCGGGTCGACCTCGCCGACGGCGTAGGTGGCGTTCGTGTCGCCGTGGACCCCACCGATGTACGCGGTGACGTCGAGGTTAATGAGGTCACCCTCGTTGAGACGGGTCGAGTCGGGGATCCCGTGGCAGATGACCTCGTTGATCGAGGTGCAGATCGACTTGGGGAACCCCATGTATCCCAGGCAGGAGGGGTAGGCGCCGTGGTCGCACAGGTACTCGTGCGCGATCCGGTCCAGCTCATCGGTCGTCACCCCCGGGGCGATCGCCTTAGCGGCCTCGGCCATGGCTCGAGCGGCCAGCCGGCCCGCCACCCGGATGCGCTCGATCGTCTCGGCGTCCTTGACCTCCGAAGCCGTGACGCGCTCAGGGCCATCGTGGAACAGGTACTCGGGGCGTTCGATGGATGCCGGGACGTGTCGCTGAGGGCCGAGCGTCCCAGGAGTGAGCACGCCGCGCGGCGCGCGGTCGGCCAACCCGGCCGAGGACGCGGAGGAAACCGAAGAACTCATGGGGTCAGCATAGGAGCAGGCACTCGTTTCGTGGGACTTTCCTGCGCTCGGAGCACCGGAGCCCTCATCATCGAAATATGGGCATTGTCACTTTTGCTCCTCGGCGTCCCACCGCCGGAGGCCAGCCGGCACGAGCCTGCACCCAGGTGCTGGCCGGGCCCGTCTCCCTGGCGTGGATGGGTCTGCGTATGATCGCGCGCCCCTGGGATCGCCTTCTACTTCCGCAGTACGGCCTAGGCGCTGAACCAGTGCTTCTCAGCCGGGAAGGACCTATCGCGCACCGCACTGCCGTAGTCGGCGGCGGCCTGGTGCAGTGCCTGGCCGACCTGGCCGAACTGGTGGGCGAAGCGCGGTGACCAATCGGTCATGCCCGCCATGTCCGTCCACACCAGGACCTGTCCGTCGCAGCGTGCACCCGCGCCGATACCGATCGTGGGAATCGTGAGCGACTCAGTGACGCGCGCGGCCAGCGGCTCGGGCACCATCTCCAGGACGATGGCCACCGCACCTGCCTCGGCCAGCGCCTGCGCGTCGACCATCAGGTCCTCGGCCGCTTGTCCGCGCCCCTGGACCCGGAAGCCCCCGAGCATGTTGACGCTCTGCGGGGTGAAGCCCAGGTGCCCCACCACCGGAATGCCTGCCTGGGTCAGAGCCTTCACGCTTGCGGCCCGGGGCCTGCCGCCCTCGAGCTTGACGGCGTTGGCCCCCGCCTTCATGAGGCGCACCGCGCTGCCCAGCGCCTGCTGCGGGCAGGCCTCGTAGGTGCCGAAAGGCAGGTCCGCCACCACCAGTGCGCGCGTGGTCGCTCGGGCCACGGAGCGCGTGGCCACCACCATCTCGTCCAGCTCCACCGGCAGCGTCGAGTCGTGGCCGAGCATGACGTTGCCGATCGAGTCGCCCACCAGCAGCAGATCCGTTCCTGCTGCGTCCAGGATCCGGGCGGTGACGGCGTCGTAGGCGGTGAGCATGACCAGCTTGGTGCCGTCGTTCTTGGCGGCGGCGAGGTGATGAACACGCACGGGCTTGCCGCCTCCGACGACGGCCGAGGAGGAAGATCCGTAAGGGGACTCAGGTGTAGCCATGATGCGAGGCTACCCGAGGTCGGGGAAGGCTTCGGCGCGCCGCTGAACTTGGCGCCCTCCTTCACCGGAGGCTTTTTTTCGAAACCTGCCTGACGCACCCGAGCACTAGGCTGGCTTCAGCAACAACGTCACAGGCGGATGACAGCCGGCCACGTCGTCGGCCCGCTGCCCCACCCCAGGCTGAGGAGGCACCATGGACAAGCAGCAGGAGTACGTGCTCCGAGCCATCGAGGAGCGCGACATCAGCTTCATCCGCCTGTGGTTCACCGACGTGTCCGGACAGCTCAAGTCCGTGGCGATCGCGCCGGCCGAGGTTGAGAGCGCTTTCGAGGAGGGCATCGGTTTCGACGGCTCGGCCATCGAAGGGCTCACCCGCGTCTTCGAGTCCGACATGCTGCTCGCACCCGACCCCTCCACCTTCCAGATGCTGCCGTGGCGCGACGGCGCCAACGGGGTGGCCCGCATGTTCTGCGACGTCCTCACCCCTGACGGGGAGCCCGCCCGCACCGACCCCCGCTCCGTGCTCGAGCGTCAGCTCGCCCGGGTCGCTGAGGCCGGCTTCACCTGCTACATCCATCCGGAGATCGAGTTCTACCTGGTCACCCGTGACGCCAGCGGACGTATCCGCCCCACCGACGACGCCGGCTACTTCGACCACGTGCCCGGCGGCACCGCTCACGATTTCCGGCGCCAAGCCATCCTCATGCTTGAGCAGATGGGGATCTCGGTGCAGTTCTCCCACCACGAGGGCGGCCCCGGCCAGAACGAGATCGACCTGCGCTTCGCCGACGCCCTGTCCATGGCGGACAACATCATGACCTTCCGCGCCGTTGTCGAGGAGGTCGCCCTGGAGGAGGGCTGCCTGGCCACCTTCATGCCCAAGCCCTTCGCCGACGAGTTCGGCTCGGGCATGCACACGCACTTCTCCCTGTTCGAGGGTGACCGCAACGCGTTCTTCGACCCCTCCGGCCAGTACCAGCTCTCCGCCACCGGCCGCTCCTTCATCGCCGGGCTGCTGCACCACGCCTCGGAGATCACGGCCGTCACCAACCAGCACGTCAACTCCTACAAGCGCCTGTGGGGCGGGGACGAGGCCCCCAGCTACGTGTGCTGGGGCCACAACAACCGCTCCGCCCTGGTCCGTGTGCCCATGCACAAGCCCGGCAAGGCCCAGTCCGCGCGCGTGGAGTTCCGCGGCATCGACTCCTCGGCCAACCCCTACCTGGCCTACGCGGTCATCCTGGCCGCCGGGCTCAAAGGCATCGAGGAGGGCTACGAGCTGCCTCCCGAGGCCGAGGACGACGTGTGGGCCCTGTCCGAGATGGAGCGCAAGGCACTGGGGATCCACGCCCTGCCCACCTCACTCAAGAGCGCGGTGGCGGCCATGGAGCAGTCCGACCTGGTGGCCGACACCTTCGGCGAGGACACCTTCGAGTACTTCCTGCGCAACAAGCGCCGCGAGTACCGGGCCTACGACGCCCAGGTCACCGACTTCGAGCTCAGCCAGTTCTTTCCTCGCGCCTGACGGGAGCAGGAGGCAGCCGTGAGAGACCAGACCGGGCAGCGCCCACCGGTGGGGGCTCGCTTGCGGCACAGCTCCTCGCCCAGGACCCGGCTCCTGCGGGCCGGCTTCCAGAACGTCGCCCGCGCCGGAGCACTCCTGGGCGACCCTGCACTGGTGCCCCTCCTACCTGCCGGCGGCGAGGCTGACGACACCGGACGCGCCGATAACGCCCCCGCCCACCCATCGACAGATCGCGCCCGACGGCCAGGAGGTCGACTGGGAGACGTGGAGATCGGGCCCGGCCGTGAGGACCTCATCGAGGCCCTGGCTCTTACCGCCGACCCCGATCTGGCTCTTCTCAACCTCGTCCGTCTCGCCGAGGCCGCAGCATCTGTTGAGAAACTGCGCCGTGCCTCAACGCATGACGTCGAGCCCGGGTGCGCTCGGGCACCGGCGGACCTGCTGCGCAGCCTCATGATCGCCCCCGCCGGTGAGCCGCGCGAGCACCGGCGCCGACTTCTTGCCGTCCTGGGATCCTCCCAGGCCCTGGGTGACTTCCTCGTCGCCCATCCCGAGCGCATCACGGCGCTCGCGCCGGCCAGGGCCTGGGACGCCCCCGGTGAGCCGGGTGCCCACGAGTCGCTACGGCTCGCCGTGCAGGAGGCACTGGGGGAGAAGACGCCTCCCGTCGCCGGAGACGAGATCTCAGACGGCCCGGACGATTCAACCCAGTCGGCTGGTCGGCACGCGGCGCTGGACCGGGCGACCGCGGCCCTACGACGCGCCTACCGGGACCGCCTCATGGCGATCGTCGCCGACGACCTGACCAGTCCGGACCCGATCGAGCACGTCCCCACCGTTGGCCGCCGCATGGCCGATCTCGCCGACGCCGCCCTGGACGCCGGCCTGCTGGCGGCTCGTGCCGCTGTCGGACCGCAATCAGATGACGTGGCCCTTGCCGTGATCGCCATGGGCAAGACCGGAGCGTGCGAGCTCAACTACATCTCCGACGTCGACGTCGTCTACGTCGTCGGCCCCGCCCAGGAGTCCCCAGGAGCAGACGAGCCGAGCGAGGAGTACCTCGTGGACGTCGGCACCCGCCTGGCCACCGAGCTCGCCCATGTCATCTCCGCTACGGCACCCGAACCGCCACTGTGGCCGCTGGACACGGCGCTACGGCCCGAGGGCAAGGACGGCGCGCTCGTGCGCACCCTCGACTCCTACCTGGCCTACTACCGACGATGGGCCGCCTCCTGGGAGTTCCAGGCCCTGCTCAAGGCCAGAGCCTGCGCCGGGGACTCCGAGCTCGGCACCCGCTTCGAGCAGGGGGTGTGCCCTTTCGTGTGGGAGGCCAGCCGACGGGAGAACTTCGTCGAGGACTCCCGGGCCATGCGTCGCCGGGTGGAGAAGGAGTCCGTGCCGCACGGAGGCGAGGACCGGCGCATCAAGCTGGGACCCGGCGGCCTGCGAGACGTGGAGTTCACCGTCCAGCTCCTCCAGCTCGTCCACGGCCGTTCCGATGAGAGCCTGCGCCTGCGCGCAACCCTGGAGGCACTCGACGCGCTCAGCGCCGGCGGCTACGTCAGCCGTACCGACGCCGCAGCCCTGAGCAGCTGCTACAAGGCCCTACGGCTCCTGGAGCACCGCAGCCAGCTCTTCCGTCTGCGCCGCACCCACAGCCTGCCGAGCAAGGAGGCGAACCTGCGCCGCATCGAGCGCGGCATCAGCACCTGTCTGGGACAGGGCGACAGCCTCTGGGAGGACTTCAAGAGCCTGCGCCGACGCGTACGCGCCCTCCACCAGGAGATCTACTACCGCCCCCTGCTGAATTTCGCAGCCACCCTCAGCGCCGATGAGATGGCCCTGAGCCCTCAGGCGGCGCGTGAGCGGCTCGCCGCCGTCGGGTACGCCGACCCGGATGGGGCACTGCGGCATATTCAGGCCCTCACCGAGGGGGTCAGCCGTCGGGCGGCCATTCAGCGCCAGCTCCTGCCCGTCATCATCGGCTGGATCGGTGAAGGAGCGGACCCCGACTTCGGTCTGCTGTCCTTCCGCCGCCTGTCGGAGGCCATCGGAGGGTCGCACTGGTACCTGGCCATGCTGCGGGACTCGCCGGTGGCTGCGCGCAGACTGTGCCAGGTGCTCTCCGGTGCTCACTGGGCCACCGAGCGTCTCGCGGAGTTCCCCGAGTCCATCGCCTGGCTCGACGACGACGCCGAGCTCGAGCCCCGCCGCCCTGGAGCCCTGGCGGAGGAGGTCGCCGCCGTCCTGCGTCGCCGTAGCCTGAGCGGCCCCGATGACTGCGCCCTGGCCGAGCAGGCGCTCGAGGCGGTCCAGGCGATCCTGAGGGTGCGCGCCCGCGAGGAGGTACGCGCCTCGCTGGCCGACTGCCTCGATGCCATCGACCCGGAGCGCACCGCCTCCATCCTCACCGACGCCACCGACGCGGTCCTGGGCGGGGCGCTGACGGTAGCCACCGGACTGGTCATCGCCCAGCGCGACGGCGTCGAGGCTGTTGCGTCCGGCCCCGACGCCGCCGGCAGCTGGGACGCCTCTCTGGCGCACCACGCCATCATCGCCATGGGACGTCTGGGCGGTCAGGAGATCGGGTACGCCTCCGACGCCGACGTGCTCTTCGTCCACGAGGCCCGCGACGGGGCGGATGAGGCCGCCGCCGCACAGGAGGCCGAGGCCGTCGCCAAGCAGGTCGTCGGGCTTCTCGCCTCGGCACGCCCTCACCTGCTCGAGGTGGACTCCGACCTACGGCCCGAAGGCCGCCAGGGTGTCATGAGCCGGTCGCTGGCCGCCTGCGAGGAGTACTACGGGCGCTGGGCGGCCCTGTGGGAGCGGCAGGCGCTGCTGCGCGCCCGGGCCTGTGCCGGGGACCGTGACCTGGGCCGGCGCTTCGAGGAGCTCATCAACCCGTTGCGCTGGGCCGAAGGGGGGCTGAGCAGTCAGGACCTACGGGAGATCCGCAGGATCAAGGCCCGCGTGGAGACCGAGCGCCTACCTCGGGGTATCGACCCGGCCCGTCACCTCAAGCTCGGCCCCGGGGGCCTTAGCGACGTGGAGTGGAGCGCCCAGGTGCTCCAGCTGGCCCACGCCGGGCAGATCGCCGGACTGCGGACCACCTCGACCATTGGGGCGCTGCAGGCCGCGGTCCGAGCCGGGCTGCTGAGCGCCGACGACGGGGGAGTGCTGGTCGCCGCCTGGATCCTGGCCAGTCGGCTGCGCTCCGCGATCGTCCTGGGCACCGGCCGCACCTCCGGGCCCCGCTCCCAGGTCCTCCCCGTCCAGATCCGTGAGATACGCCTGGTGGGGCGCCTCATCGGCCTCAGCAGCGGCAGGGAGCGCGAGCTCGAGGACATCTACCGCCGCAATGCCCGCCACACGCGCGCCGTGGTCGAGCGCATCGTCTTCACCGACGGGGGAGCCCAGGACTCGCCCCCGTCCGCACCGACGCCGTCGACCAGCGCCTCAGGTACCCGGAACCGGGCCCAGACATCGGTCCGGTCAGCGGACTCGGCGAAGGCTTCCCGCCAGCAGGCTCATCGCGGTGGAGGCGCAGCAAGAAACCCTCGGTCCCGGCGAACGGGCCGCACCCGCCCGATCAGGAGGCGTCCGGAGGGCCCCTACCCCTGGAGCTGACGAGGCTGACGGGGAACCAGCCGGAGGAGGCCGGGCGATGAGGATCGCACCGTCGTCGCAGGCCGGTGCCCTGCGGACCTGGCAGACTTGGCGCCGTGAGGCTCATTCTTGTACGACACGGTCGTACCGTCGCCAATGTCATGCAGGCGCTCGACACCGCTTTCCCAGGAAAACCTTTGGACGACGTGGGTCTGCAGGAGGCCGACGGGCTTCCGGCCCGCCTGGAGCAGGCCGGTCTGCTCCAGGGACTGGGGACGTTGTGGGTCTCCCCGATCCTGCGCGCCCGCCAGACCATCGCCCCCGTGGAGGCGGCCACCGGCCTGAGCGCCACCATCGACTCGGGCCTGCGTGAGGTCCTGGCCGCGGACCTGGAGATGAACACCGACGCACGCTCGGTGGCCTGCTACGTGGACACCACCCGCGCCTGGATGACCGGGCGCCCCGCCTGCCGCATCCCCGGGTCCCCTGAGGACGGCGTCGACACGCTCCGGCGCTTCGACGACGCCGTTAGCCGGATCGCCGACCAGACCGCCAAAGCGGGCGGCTCAGCGGCCCTGCTCGTCTCCCACGGCACCGCGCTGCGTCTGTGGACCTCGCTGAAGGCGGCGCCCAGGGCCGGTGTGGAGCCGCTGTGGATCGCCGAGCACCCCATGCACAACACCGGGATCACCGTCGTCGAAGGCGATCCCGGTGCCGGGTGGAGCCTGACCTCCTGGGACGACGGCGCCTGGGGCGAGCCCTCCAGGGCCGCCACCATGTCATGGTGACAACAGATCCTGAAATCGCTCAGCCTCAGCGGGCGACAGACGGGACAGCACCGAGTCGACTGCGGCCTCAACGTCGTTCGTATAGCCATCGGCTCGGAGCCGTTGAAGCATGAGGAGGGACGTATCGATCGCCCTGCGCATCTCTTCGCCACTGCCTGTTCTTCCCAGTAGCCACGCATGGCTTCGGGCCAGGAGGGGAATGCAGCCGATCTCCGCGGATCGATCTGCCACAGAGCTCATCACCTGCCCCGCCTTCGTAGCCGTCGACACCAGCGCAGCATGGTCCAGTGCTTGGTCCAGGAGCACTGAGATCGCCTGAGGAGCCTCTCCGCACAGTTGAGCGAGGACTGCTAGATGATGATAGGCGAGGGCCATCCCGATGTGGTCTCCCAGCCCTTCATAGATGGCCAGGGCCTGTTCATAACGGGATCGTGCCAGCTGATCATTGCCTGCATCCTTGGCGACAATACCCAGCTGAAGGCTGCTTGTGGCCATACCGCTCCGGTCTCCGAGCTCCTCGAAGATGGACAGGGCCTGCGCGTAACGGACTTGCGCCTCCTCGTAGTCGCCCTGATCCTGAGCGAGCATGGCCAGCTCATGGAGGGCACTGGCGGTGCTCGTTGGATTTCCTACGCTCTGACTGATGGCGAGCGCTCGCTCATAGTGGCTTCGTGCCGTGGTGTAGTCCCCAGAATCGTAGGCGAGAGCTCCCATCTGGTGGTAGGTCGAGGCAAGACCGCTGCGGTCCCCGATTTTCTCCTTGATCGCGCGAGAATCTTCGTACAGCGATCGAGCAGACTCGTGGTCTCCTTGAAGAAAGGCGAGATTTCCCAGATTCTGATGTAGTGCCGCGGTGTGCGCCTGATTCCCGAGCCTCTTGCTGATGTCCAGGGATGCCTCATAGAGCTTGCGTGCTCTGGTGTAGTCTCCCTGCTCTTGTGCGATGGAGCCGAGCTGCCCAAGCGATGCCGCGATACCTGAGGCGTCATCGAGTCGATTGCTGATGACCAGGGACTGGTCGTACAGCCTTTGTGCAGTGCGATAGTCTCCCTGAACATGATAGATGGTGCCGAGCTGATGGTAGGTGGCGCCAAGTCCTTTCTGGTCACCGATTGACTTTCTGGCCGAAAGGGAGTCGACGTAGAGCTTCTTGGCGGTGTTGTAGTCTCCATGCCCCTGGAAGAGAAGTCCCAGCTGGTAGCAGTTGGTAGCTATCATCGCTTGGTCGTCGAGTTCCCTCGCAATGGCTAACGAGTGCTCGAACGAGGTCTTGGCGTCTTCGCTGTCTTGTCCCTGAATGACACAACCGAGCGCTTGATAGGCGTTCATCATGCTCGTCTGGTCGCCGGCGTCCTGAGCGAGGGACAACGCCTGGTGGTAGTGTTGGATAGCGGTTTCGTCATCGCCCATGAAATGGAGCACGGTTCCCATGTAGCGGTGCCAGTGCGAGCGTTGCGCAACTGAAATCCATGGGGCTGACAGCTGGTCGCGAATGATAGTGGAAGCCTCGGCGAGCTGATTGGCTGAGAACAGGATCTTGATTGCTTCTTGCAGGTGCTCGTCGGCTTCGCTGAAATGGCCTGTATTCTTCAGGTGGTATGCGGCTTCTTGCAGCTGCTGCGCTCTTGTGCTGTCATGAAAGTGATTCTGATGGGACGGCAAGGTCATCACTCCTTGTGGCAGGTCGTGATCTGCGCATGAGGTGATGAGAATAGAATAAAATAACCAATCGGATCAACCGTGCTCTCCGGTTCGTTGAGGGGAGAGACGTCTCAGCGCAGTGCTGGCGACTGCGACGCTGGAATGCGCGTGAGCCTCGGCTGTCCCACAGACAGCCGAGGCTCACGCGGTAGCTCGTATCGTTCTCCGTCCTTACAGGACTGAGGAGAGGAAGGCCTGGGTTCGTTCTGCCTGGGGGTTGTCCAGAACCTCCACAGGGTCACCGGACTCGCAGATGACGCCGCCGTCCATGAAGATCAGCTGGTCACCGACCTCCCGGGCGAAGCCCATCTCGTGGGTGACCACCACCATCGTCATTCCGGAGGCGGCCAGGTCCTTCATCACCTGAAGCACCTCACCGACCAGCTCGGGGTCCAGTGCGGAGGTCGGCTCGTCGAAGAGCATGAGCTCGGGGTCCATCGCCAGAGCCCGGGCGATCGCCACCCGCTGCTGCTGGCCGCCGGAGAGCTGGGAGGGGTAGTGGTCGAGCCGGTCACCGAGCCCCACCCGCTCCAGCAGCTCGATGCCGCGTTCGCGGGCCTCGGACTTGGGGGTCTTTCTGACCTGAACCGGCGCCTCCATGATGTTCTCGAGAGCCGTCATGTGGGGGAAGAGGTTGAAGCGCTGGAAGACCATGCCGATCTTGGCACGCTGAGCGGCACGGGCCTTGTCAGACAGGGCATGCAGCTCGATGCGACCACCGCGCTCGACCTCACGCATGCCGATGAGCTCGCCGTCGACCTTGATCCGACCGGCGTCGATGGACTCCAGCTCGTTGATGCAGCGCAGCAGCGTCGACTTTCCCGAGCCAGAGGGGCCGATGAGGACTGTGACCGAGCCAGGCGGCACAATGAGGTCGATACCGCGCAGCACGTGCAGCTCGCCGAAGAACTTGTGCAGGTCTTTGATCTCGACCTTCGGCGTCGCAGTCTCGGCGTGAGTGGATGTGCTCATGGGCTGACCTCCATGAAGGGATCTTCCTTGGTGGTGTGTGCATTGAGGATGGCCTGCTGGCGGGCTGACAGACCCCGGCCCGCGGAGACTGAAAGCTTGCCGGAGTCAAAGCCCCTGCCGTAGTAGCGCTCGATGTAGTGCTGACCCACCATGAGGATCGAGGTGATGATGATGTACCAGATGGCCGCGACGATGAGCAGCGGGATGATCTGGTAGGTCAGCGACGCGTAGGAGTTGGTGACGAAAGTCAGGTCCAGGGTGAAGGGGACGGCCAGCACCAGGGATGTCGTCTTGAGCATGGAGATCGTCTCGTTGCCGGTGGGAGGCACGATGACCCGCATCGCCTGCGGCAGGACGATCCGCCTGAGGATCTGGTTCTTGCTCATGCCCAGCGCTCCGGCGGCCTCACTCTGCCCCTTGTCCACGGAGTTCAGGCCCGAGCGTACGATCTCGGAGAGGTAGG
The DNA here is from genome assembly GCA_963552815.1 of uncultured Actinomyces sp. Classification (GTDB taxonomy): domain Bacteria; phylum Actinomycetota; class Actinomycetes; order Actinomycetales; family Actinomycetaceae; genus Actinomyces. Next base: position 22,851 of record CAUVMS010000012.1, read on the forward strand.
CCCCCTCGTTGATGCCCAGGCCTATGACGGCTGCGACGAAGGGTGTGAAGACCGTCGTCGTCTTGAAGGTCAGAAGCTCGGGACCGAAGGGGACACCCAGACTCAGCTTCTGGTAGAGCGCGGACAGCGCTCCCCAGAACACCAGCTGGGTGTAGATCGGGGTGCCGCGGAAGAACCACAGGTAGGCCAGCGCCACCCAGCGCAGGACCGGGTTGGAGGACTGCCGCAGGATCGCCGTGGTGACCGCCAGGACGATACCGATGGCCATGGCCATAAAGGTCAGCAGCAGCGTCCAGCCGACGGCCTTGACCACATGGACCTCACGCAGGAAGAACCAGACCGTGGACCAGTGGAACTTCTCGTTGGTGACCAGAGCGTGGATGAACATGGCCCCCAGAACCGAGACGATCGCGGCACTGATCCAGGTTCCCGGGCGGGGGACCGGCTTGGGGTTGTTGAGGACGACCTTGTCGTCGTCAGGCGTGGGTGCGGCGGTCACGGCTCACTCCTTCACTGCGGGATTGAGTTCTGCGGTGGTCAGGGCAGCGTCCTTCACGCCCCAGTTGTCCAGGATCTTCTGCCAGATGCCCTGGTCCATGAGGTACTGGACGGCGGCCTGGATCGCGGCGGTGAACTGCGGGTCCGCCTTGGAGGTCACCACGCCCTGGGGTGCGGCGTCCTCCACCTCACCCAGGGTGACGATCTGGCCGTCGGTCAGCTCGACGGCGTACCCGGCCACCGTGGAGTCGGAGTAGGTGGCGTCGATGGTGCCGCCGACCAGACCCGTGGTGGCCTCGGACTGCTTGGAGTAGGAACGCACTGACAGGACCTCTTTGCCTGCGTTCGCGCAGTTCTCGGCGGCCTTGCGCATGGTGGTCTCCTGGTCGGTCCCGACCTGGACCCCGATGGTGCGTCCACACAGCTTGAGGTGGTCCGAGGTGTCGACGCCCTTGGGGTTGCCGACCTGGACGTTGAAGCGCGAGCCCACGTTGACGTAGGCGGTCATGTCCACCTCGGCGGTCCGCTCGGGCGTCACGGTGAAGGAGGAGATGCCGGCGTCGTACTTCGATCCGATCGAGGCGATGATCGAGTCGAACTCGGCGGTGTGGACCTTTCCCTTAACTCCCAGGACGGCGGCGATCGCGTTGGTGAGGTCGACGTCGTAGCCCACGGCCTTGCCCGAGGGATCGAGGAACTCGGCCGGCGCGTAGTCCGTGGAGGCAGCCACGTCCAGGACTCCGTCCTCGAGCGCCCCCTGGGGGAGCTTGGCGATGATGTCGGGCTGAGCCTGGATCGAGGAGGTGTCGTAGGAGTGGATCTGCGAGCTCCGGTTCGCGTTCCAGTCAGCGGCGTTGGTGCATCCGCTCAGCACCAGGCAGGCTGTGGCTGCCAGGCCGAGGGTGGCGTGTTGGCGGATCCTCATCGTGGGTTGTCCTTATTCGGAGTTACACAAGACGGGGAAAGAATATCCGCAATACAGTATAGGTATGCAATTGCTAAGGGTGGCATTCAGCACCACGTCGGCCCTGAGCCTCCTGCTCACGAGGCTCAGGGCCGACGTCTGGGCTGCATCAACGGCTCACAGGTCGTAGTAGAGCTGGAACTCGTAGGGGTGGGGGCGCAGCCGCAGCGGCTCGATCTCGTTGGCGCGCTTGTACTCGATCCAGGTCTCGATGAGGTCAGGAGTGAAGACGTCTCCCTCGGTGAGGAAGTCGTGGTCCTCCTCCAGTGCCTCCAGCGCCTGGTCCAAGCTGTCGGGGAGCTTGTCGATGTCGAAGTACTCCTCGGGTGCGAGCTCGTAGAGGTCCTTGTCAATGGGCTCACGAGGCTCGATCCGGTTGCGGATGCCGTCGATGCCCGCCATGAGGACCGCGGTGAAGCACAGGTATGGATTGGATGAGGGATCCGGCACCCGGTACTCCACGCGCTTGGCCTTGGGGGAGGAGCCCGTGACCGGGATACGGATGCAGGCCGAGCGGTTGCGGGCCGAGTAGACCAGGTTGACCGGCGCCTCGAAGCCCGGCACGAGCCGGCGGAAGGAGTTGACCGACGGGTTGGTGAAGGCCAGCAGGGTGGGGGCGTGGCGCAGGATGCCGCCGATGTACCAGCGGGCCAGGTCGGACAGCTGGCCGTAGCCGCGCTCGTCGAAGAACAGCGGCCTGCCGTCCTTCCACAGCGAGTGGTGGCAGTGCATGCCCGAGCCGTTGTCGCCGAAGATCGGCTTGGGCATGAAGGTGGCCGTCTTGCCGTTGCGCCAGGCCTCGTTCTTGATGATGTACTTGAACTTCATCATGTCATCGCCGGCGGCCAGCAGGGAGCTGAAACGGTAGTTGATCTCCTGCTGCCCGGCGGTGCCGACCTCGTGGTGGGCCCTTTCGATCTCCAGGCCGGCGGCCAGGCAGGTGCGCACCATGCGGTCACGGATATCGGCCATCTGGTCGTTGGGGGAGACCGGGAAGTAGCCGCCCTTGAAAGCGGTCTTGTAGCCCTTGTTGCCGCCCTCCTCCTCGCGCCCGGTGTTCCAGGCCGCCTCGGCGGAGTCGATGGCGTAGAAGGACTCGGCCGGTGAGGACTCGTAACGCACCGAGTCGAAGAGGTAGAACTCGGCCTCAGCGCCGATGTAGCAGGTGTCGGCGATTCCGGTGGAGCGCAGGTAGTCCTCGGCCTTGGCCGCGATCGAGCGCGGATCGCGTGAGTAGACCTCGTCCGTGAAGGGATCGACGATCGAGAAATTGACGACCAGCGTCTTCTCCTCACGGAAGGGGTCGAGGAAGGCCGTGGTCACATCCGGGACCAGCTTCATGTCCGATTCGTGGATCGCGGTAAAGCCTCGGATTGAGGAGCCGTCGAACATGAGTCCTTCGGTAAGAGCCTCATCCTTGAAGGCAGCCACGGGAATAGTGAAGTGCTGCATGACGCCGGGTAGGTCGCAGAACCGCACATCGACCAGCGCGACATTCTCCTGCTCGATGAATGTCAGTGCCTCGGATGCGTCCTTGAACATATCTCCTCCAGGTGGGAACGGCGCACATACTCCACATGCATGTACTGCGGCTGACATCGGCAACTATATTGACCCGCCCATGACGAAGGAATGGCGTCAGTGTTGCCTGGGTGTTTCACCGGAGAATTGCGCGGAGCCACGAGGCCGCGGATTGCTGCGTGGTGGGTGTGCAGGGGACGTGGGGAAGGAGGGAGGCGGAGAAGATCAGCGGCCACGCATCGCACGACGGTCCGGGCGCACCCGGTTGGGATCGATGTGCTTAGGGATGGGCAGGTTCTTGCCGGCCAGGGACGTCAGACGCTTGGAGACCTGGGTGATCTCGCTGTCGGTCAGGGATGTCGGCTTGGTCGGCAGCTTGCGCAGCGTCTTGGACAGCTCGGTCAGGCGCACCTGCCCGGCGTCGGTACCCACCTGAAGAGTGTGGATGGGGACGGTCGACAGCAGCCGGTGGACCTTGCGCTCCTCCTCGGCGAGCATGCGGCGGACGCGGGTATCAGGGCCCTCGGCAATGAGTACGACGCCGGGGCGTCCCACCAGCCTCCACACGAGATCCTGGTTCTTGGTGAAGGCCACGGGCTCGGGCTCTACGTACCAGCCGCGGCCGATCTGGTCGAGGACTGCCTTGGTCGCTCCCGGCATCCCCTCGATCTGGGCGTAGGAGGCGCGACGCACCGTCAGGGACAGGATGATCATGTCGACCATGAGTGCCAGAAGGATGCCCAGGAACAGCCAGTACCACAGGGACATCCCGCTGGCGAAGGATGCGGCAACACCCATGGCGAGGCACGTGGCGGACGCGGCCAGCATCGCCCACCCGATCCACGGGTAGCTGCGCCGCGAGATCGTGTAGGAGTCCTTGATGTTCTGAAGGTACTGGGTCAGCCGGCGCTTCTTCTTCGGCTGGGGGGACTGGGCACTACTCACGGGCACACAATAGACGACGTCGGTGCATCGCCACACGTGGTCTTGCTGTCAGCGTGGCCGGCACGCAGGCGCCGTAGAACCGCAGCGCCTGACGGAGAACGGCCCGAGATCAGCAGGCGGCCGCGAGATGGGGGTGCGTCCCCAGCAGGGCGGACGCCTCCTGACGGGCGGTGGCGGGCTCTGCGAGCTGGGCCAGACGCTCGGGGATGGGCCAGCCGCGCTTGACCATGGCCCGCCCCCACAGCATCCCGGCCCGGTAGGAGGAGCGCACCATCGGGCCACTCATGACTGCCGCGAAGCCGATGTCCTCGGCCAGTCGGCTCAGCTCCACGAACTCCTGGGGCTTGACCCAGCGGTCAACGGGGTGGTGCAGCTTGGAGGGACGCAGGTACTGCGTGATGGTGAGGATGTCGCAGCGGGCCTCCACCAGGGCGGCCATCGCCGCCTCGATCTCGTCACGGGTCTCACCCATTCCCAGGATGAGGTTGGACTTGGTGACCAGCCCCGCCTCCGAGGCGGCGGTGATGACGTCAAGGCTGCCCTCGTAGGAGAAGGCCGGTCGGATGCGCTTGAAGATGCGGGGGACGGTCTCCAGGTTGTGTCCGAGCACCTCGGGGCGCGAGGAGAAGACGTCCTCAAGCGCGTCGGGGTTTCCCTTGAAGTCGGGGATGAGCAGCTCGACCCCGGTGCCCGGTGAGAGCTCGTGCACCTGGCGGGCGGTCTCGGCGTAGAGCCAGGCCCCGCCGTCGGGACGGTCGTCACGGGCCACCCCGGTGACGGTGGCGTAGCGCAGGTCCATCTCCTTGATGGAGACCGCCACGCGCCTAGGCTCGTCGACGTCGTACTCGGTGGGGCGGCCGGTGGCGATGTCGCAGAAGTCGCAGCGACGCGTGCACATCTCTCCGCCCACCAGGAAGGTGGCCTCGCGGTCGTTCCAGCACTCGTAGATGTTGGGGCAGTTGGCCTCTGCGCACACCGTGTGCAGGCTCTTCTCCCGCACCAGGCCGCGGACCTCCTGGTAGGTCTCGGAGACGACGGCCCGGGTGCGCAGCCAGTCGGGCTTGGACTCAATGGGCGTCTGGGCGTTGCGCGCCTCGACCCGCAGGAGCTTGCGCCCTTCGGGGGCCACGGTGGTGCTCACGTCTACCTCTCCTCGCCGACGACGATTCCATAGGGAGTCTAGTACTCTCCTGGCAATTCGTAGGACCTCGGGCCTAGATGTGGGCAGCTGTTGTCACGTGGCGTCTGCCACCAACGGCGCCAGGTGGGTCTCCAGGGCCTCCACCAGGGCGTCCGCGGGGGCTCTCGTAGTCAGGTGCCGACCGGTCTCCGCGCTCAAGGAGGTCACTCCGGCGTCGTCGATCCCGCAGGGGATGATCCGCTCCAGGGAGAAGGCGTCCAGATCCGGGTCCACGTTGAGGCCGATCCCGTGCATCGTCACGCCCCGAGCGACCCTCACCCCCAGGGCGCAGATCTTGCGCTCGGTACGACGGTACTGGGCGGGTGCCTGGGTGTCCTCAGGGGTGCTCGCGGGGTCGGCCGGCACCCAGACCCCTGAGCGCCCCTCGACCCGGATCGTCTCCAGGCCGTGGAGAGCACACAGGTCGATGACGGCGGCCTCCAGCGCCCGCACGTAACGGATGACGTCGATCGGTGCGGCCAGGCGGAGGATCGGGTAGACGGTCAGCTGGCCCGGTCCGTGCCAGGTGGTCTTGCCGCCGCGGTCCACGTCGATGACCGGAACGTGACCGGGCTCGACGACGTCGCCGTCGGGCCGCTCCCAGGTGTGGGTGCGTCTGCCGACCGTGTAGACCGGCTCGTGCTCCATGAGCAGCAGCGTGCTGGGCCGGCGGCCCGCTACGACCTCGGCATGGACGGCTCGTTGTCGCTCCCAGCCCTCACGGAAGGGGATGAGTCGGGAGCCGAGCTCCACGTCCTGACGCAGCACGGGCACAGCCTACGTGACCACAGCCGGCGCAAGAACCGCAGTTATCCACAGGCCGGCAGCACGGTCTGGCCATCTGACGTCGGCATGGTGACCATGGAGTGCATGAGCCCAACGATGCGCCCCCGCCCCGGTGACCGTCCGCCCGATAGTGATGCCGATGGCGGCGGACGCAGTCGGCCGGCCCGTCGCCCGGTGCTTCTAAGGCACGGCGCGCGCAGGCCCCGCGCCTCCAGGATCCCGGTCTCCGATGCCGAACCGGGCATTCCAGGATCGGCGCTCACGGCCCTGACTCAGCAGGGCTATACCGTCGGCGAGGTGATGGGGCGCTCCACCGCCGCGTGTGCGCCCCGGCGTGGGCTGGACGCGCAGGGACGTCATGTGGTCATCAGGGTCGTCGACCTGCCTCATGGGCGCGGTGGAGCGACGGTCCTGCGCAGACTGGCCGATCTGCGCGTCCTGCGTCATCCTGGCCTGGTGACCGTGCGGGAGGTGGTGGCCCTGCCGGAGGAGAGGGCCGCTGTCATCATGGATCTCATCGACGGCGCCGGGCTCGACGTGGTCCTGGGAGCCAGAGGCAGGCTCAGCCTCTCCCACCTGGCCGCCATCCTGGACGTCCTCGGCTCTGCGCTGGCCTACCTCCATGAGCACGGCGCCGTCCACGGCGACGTCTCCAGCGGCAACGTTCTGGTGACCACCGATGGTCGTCCGGTCCTTGTCGACCTGCTGGCATCCGCGATGGAGATGGGGACGAAGGAGTGCGCCGCCCCCGAACGGCTCAAGGGCGCTCCGGCGTCGGCGGCCTCCGACGTCTATGCTCTGGCCCGCCTTCTGACCGAGTGCGCAGGGCAGGGCGGAGGCGGGGCCCGACGGCTGGCGGGCTTCCTGAGCGACGCCCTGGCCGAGGATCCGGCCGACCGCCCGACTGCCCGGGACCTGGCGGCCCGTGCTCCGGAGCTGGGTCAGGCCTCAGCCATCGAGCTGCCCGACGGCGCCCGGCTCGCCGCTGGATCGTTGCGTGCCGCGGCCCGCACGCCGACACGCACCGTGGGGTCCAGGCTGGGGGCCAGGTCCGGGACCAGACCGGGCGGCAGGCTGAGGACGAAGGCGGGACCTCGAGATGGTTCCGGTAGGCGTGAAGGGAAGGGCCCTGGTGGTGCGAACCGCACTGGGCGAGCTCCGGCGGTCATCCGCTGGGGGAGAGGTCGGCGAGATGGGCGCGGGCACGTCCGCCTCTGGGGGTGTGCGGCTGTGCTGCTCGTCGCCGCCTGCCTGGTCGCCTGGGGTCCGGCAAGAGGGCTGGTGTCGCTGAGGCCGGCCTGGGCGCTCGGTGCTGCTCCGACCTCGACGACGCGCCTGCCGCCGCACGCACCGACCGGCTCCCACTCGCCAGTGCCCTCAACCGGCGCCACCCCCGGGGCCTCGGAGAGCTCTTCTCCAAGCGCGCCGGCCCCGCCGACGGCTGAGGGGGCCGGAGAGGACATGGTCAGTGTCGTCGTCGGGCTGTCGGCCGCTCGGGACCGCGCACTCATGGCTGCCGACGCCGGCGCGCTGGCGAACACGACCGTGCCGGGCTCGCCCGCCGCCGAGGCCGATACGCAGGTCCTGAACGGTCTGATCGAAGCCGGTGAGAGCGTCGGAGGCCTGCAGACCTCTGTGAGCCAGGTGGTCGATGTGGAGATGCCCGGGGATGCCGCCACGCTCTGGCCCGGTGCGCGGGCAGTGCGGGTCACGCTGTCCCAAAGCGCGTCGACGCGTTCGAGTGCCTCCGGAACGCGGACGGTTCCCGCCCTGGAGTCACGCCAGGTCGTGCTCATCCTGGTTCCGGGACCATGGCGCGTTGCCGAGGTCCGGGAGGCGGGCTGACTCGGGCCCACCCGCCTCCCGTATCCGTCATGGCCGCGGTACCGGTGGTACCGGCATGAAGGGACTTCCGCGGTCTCATGAGGCGGGGCTCGGCGCGGTCGAGTTCAGTAAGGTTTGGTGAGGACGGAGTCATAGCCGGCCCGCTCAAGGACGCCCCGGGTGTCGTCCACCATCGCGGCCGAGCCGCACAGGTAGACCTCCGTGCTGCGAGGATCGAGCCCGGAGCTGCCGGTGAGTCCGGGTAGCGCGTCAGTGACCCGTCCGTGGAACGTATCGGGTGTCTCCTCGCGGCTCAGGCGGCGCAGTACCCGCCCGGGCATGGGGGAGTCGATCACCGTTGTCAGATCGTCTTCCCGGCCGCGGCAGCCGAAGAGCAGCGTGTCGTGCTCGAGACCAGGAGCCTGGGCGAACATGGCCAGCATCGGGGCGATCCCGGTGCCTGTGGCGATGAATAGCCTGCGTCTGCCTGAGTCGGCGAGTCCGAACTCGCCCAGGGGCAGCTCGACCACCGTTCTGGTGCCGGTGCCTGCATGCTCGATGAACTGCGATCCTCGTCCACCAGTCCGGGTTGATATGAGAAGGCGGAGACGATTGTCCTCAAGGCCTGCGATCGAGTAGTCGCGCCACGCGTCGTCGCCCACGTGCAGACGAGCGAACTGCCCCGGCGCCCATCGCCCGACCTGTCCCTCCACGTGCAGCACCACCTCCCAGACGCTGGAGGTGAGACGGCGTTTGGAGGCCAGCAAGGCGTGATGCTTGCCCTCGGGCAGCCGACGTGTTCCGCCTGAGTCGGGGACAGCAGGGACTTCTTTCAGGGCGGAGGTGATGGTGGCGTACCCGCGTGGACCGAGTACCTAACTGGCTGCTGCCACCCCGCCCATCATGGCGCCCATGATTCCTGTGCTCCCGGCGTCCTGCCCCGAGAGGAACAGTCCTGGGATCGCCGTACGCGGGCCCAACGGGGCGGACCTGTACCGCAGTGGAGTAGCGGACGGTCCGTAGAAGGCGCCAGCAGGGTGGGCGGTGTAGTGCTCGTAGGTGAGAGGAGTGGAGACCTCTATGTAGTCCACCAGATCGCTCAGACCCGGTGCGGCGCTCTCCGTCAGCTCCAGCATGCCACGGGCGACTCGCTCCTTGAGGGCGGAGTACTGGGGGCCGCGGTGTCCTCTCGGCTGCTGGGCCCACCGCCGGAACGCCTTCGCGTCGCAGAAGGAGATGAGCTCGGCCGTATGCGGGGACTCACCGGACTTCACAGAGGGGAAGGAGACGAAGACGTCATGGGGACGGCCCTCCAGCAGGGAGGCGCTGTGCTCCTGAGTGCGCTCGTGGTCGAGGTCCCGGTTGACCCAGATGTTGCCCCCGTCCAAGCCGATACTGCCAGGGTCGTCACGCAGGCGCAGGAACACGGTGACTGCCGACGTGCCGGTGCCCAGGTTCGCAAGAGTACGACGCGTCGGCCCGGTGACGCGACCGATGTCCCCGGATGTGGGAAGGAGGCGGTTGAAGGTGTTGGAGGCGCCGATGGCGGAGATGATGACCGGGGCGTGGTGGACGCGCTCGCGTGCCAGTGCACCTCGATGGTCCATGACTCGGACCCCGGAGGCCGCGCCTTCGTCAAGGAGTATCTCCGTGACCTCCTGGGCGACACGGACGGCTCCTCCGGCCTGCTCGATCCCCTTCTCGAAGGTACGTGCGATCCGGGCGCTGCCGCCCTGGGGGAACCATCCACCCTCGAGGTAGTGGGAGACGACCATCGCGTGCACGGCAAAGGCCGAGCGGGACGGCGGCAGCCCATAGTCGCCCCACTGACTGGCCAGGACGGCCTTGAGCTCGGGGGAGCGGAAGTGGGCGTCGAGGTACGCCTTTGTCGTACGGGTGGCCGTTCGTCCTGCCAGACGCTGGGCGAGCCTGAGCAGCGATGCCATCGGGCGGGGAACCATCCCCTGAACGAAACCCATCGCGATCCACGCAGTCGTGCGCCGGACATGCTTGAAGTAGCGGTGAATGGCCCTGGCCTCCTGGGGGAAGGCAGTGACCAGCTCGCGCTCGTAGCGATCTGGATCGCTGCTGACGCTCAGGTCGAGGTCCGGGTAGACGAATCTATCGTAGGCGTCCGGCATGCGGTTGGTGGTGCAGGCCAGTGAGCGTGCGCGCGATGAGCTGGCTCACTTGGCGAGGTGTGTGGTCGGCGAGGAAACGTCCCTCGAGATGGAGGTGCTCTTCTGGTCCGGCGTGCACGGCCTGGCCTCGCTGCTGCTCGACGGCCCACTGGCGGGCGCGTTCGGCTCGGTTCAGGAGCGTCTCGACTTCGTTCGTGGGGTTGTCGGTCTGGCCGAGGTTCCCGTGGTCGGTGGGGTCCATGAAAGTGGGGAATCGGCATAGCGGAGGGTGTGCAGTAGAAGCGGAATGCCGTTCCGACCGTCCTGACCGATTGTCTTCGCCCGAGGTGGCTAGCAACATGAGTTGACAAAATGGTCATGTCAACCTATGTTGCTTATATGGACGCGCTTACCGCAGCCACTGAGGCTGCTGACACCACTCGCCCCGAGGACGGGCTACGAGCCGTGGCGGCTTTGCGGCGACTGACGGACACTCTTGAGCTTGCGCAGGTCGAGGCCGCTCTGCGCTCGGGCATGGGATGGAGCGAGATCGCCTCCTGTCTTGGGGTTTCTCGTCAGGCGGTCCACAAGAAGTACGCCAAGCGGGTTCAGCCCGGTCTGGCTCCGACCAGGAGGAGATGATGATGCCCGCCGTTGACCACTACCTGACTTGGCTCAGCGCCATGCATGCGGAAGCCGCGCGCCTGCATCATCGGGAGATCGAGCCGGAACACATGCTCCTAGGCCTCCTGGCCCAGGGCGGGACGGCTGCGGCCGTCTTGGCGGCCCAGGGCGTGACCCTCACGCGAGCGCGCGCCGCCGTCGACGAAATGGCTGATACGGATCTTGCGCGCGTGGGTATTAGCCTTTCCGACGCCCTCAGACCTGCGCCGATCGCAGCCGAAGAGCTGACCTCGAAGGCGGGAGGGGAGATTCCCCTCTCGGACGCCGCCGCCGAGTTCATCGGCAACAAGGGGGCTTCGTTCAACACCAGCGCTCAGGCTCTGCAAGCCCTCATCTCCTCATCCGCAGCCTCGTTTCAATCCCCGGCTGTCAGGCTTCTTGCCCATTGCGGTGTCGATGTCGACTACCTGCGTACCGAGCTCAGTGAGATAGCGACCGACAAGGAACCTGCCCTGGGACGCTACCGGATGACTGACGAATACCGTGGGTACGGCTTGGACCGGGAGTTGAACCAGGAACGCTTCATCTCAGCGCCGGTGGCTCGCCTGACCGCCCTACTCAGTGACCCGGACCGGCTCACGTGGTGGGCTCTGCCCCGACAACAACTGACCGAGGTTCTATCCGACGGCGCCGTGCAGAGGGTGGAAGGACGCCGTCGAACCGGCTTCCTGAGGTGGCGGCTGGAGACGTCCGTGGACACAAGGGTTACCTGGTCGTGCACCGTCGTCTCAGGGCGTCGTGACGGTGAGGTGGCCTTCGTGAAGGACCTGCACCTGATCGAGGCGCCGGGTGGCACTCGTGTCCGCCTGGTCCTGGCGCATCGCCCGTGGGGTCCGCTGGGGGCGCTGCTCTACCCGATCTTCTGGCGGGGGACTCGTCTGGGGCTGGAGAACACGCTCGCCGGCATCGCGCGGGCTGCGGCGGAGGACTCGTGAGCCGAGGGCCAAGACCGGGAACGGACCGGGGTGGTCGCCGCGTGCCCGAGCAGAGGACCTGATATGCCCGCAAGACGGGTGGGGCCCCGCACCGTGATGGTGCGGGGCCCCACTGACGGCTAGTAGGCCGGGCCCAGGCTCACAGACCCAGCTCGCCGCCGAAGTCGCCCTCCTCAAGGCGCTTCTTGACCGTCATGAGGTAGCGGGCCGCGTCCGCGCCGTCCACCAGTCGGTGGTCGTAGGACAGTGCCAGGTAGCACACCGAGCGGATGGCGATGACCTCGCCGCCGTCGGCGTCCTTGATGACGCGGGGCTGGCGCTGGATGGCGCCCAGGCCCAGGATCGCGACCTCCGGCTGGTTGATGATCGGGGTGTCGAACAGGGCACCACCGCTGCCAGTGTTCGTGATCGTGAAGGTCGAGCCGCTGAGCTCATCGGGGTTGACCTTGTTGTCCCGGGTGCGGGCGGCCAGGTCGTTGATGCGCTTGGCCAGTCCGGGGATGTTGAGGTCTCCGGCGTTCTTGACCACGGGCACGAGCAGGCCGCGCGGCGTGTCCACCGCGATGCCGACGTGCTCGACGTCGTGGTAGGTGACGTTCTTGCCCTCGATGGAGGCGTTGATCTTCGGGTGGGCCTTGAGGGCCTCCGTGGCTGCCTGGACGAAGAAGGGCAGGAAGGTCAGCTTGGTGCCGTTCTTGGCCAGGAAGTCGTCCTTCGCGCGGGCCCGCAGCGCGGCCACTCGAGACACGTCCACCTCGACGACGGTGGTCAGCTGCGCGGAGGTCTGCAGCGAGTCGATCATGCGCTCGGCGATGACCTGGCGCAGACGGCTCATCTTCTCCGTGCGGCCACGCAGGGTCGTGTCCACCTCGGGCTTGGCCGAGGCCGGCTTGGCCGCAGCGGCGGGAGCGGGTGCCGGCGCCGCCGACGCGACAGC